>CAJWGB010000058.1 GCA_913031625.1 uncultured Planctomycetaceae bacterium
CCAATGCAGCCACTGGCATGGCTCCACAGCTATACGACGCCGGATGGAAAAGGCACTGGCACGTCGTTCTGCACAACAGCCGGCGCTTCAGTGGATTTCCTGAGTGAGGATCTGCGACGTCTGATCGTCAACGCGGTCTATCACCTGACCGGGAAAGATGTTCCTGAGAAAGCAGACGTTACTTTCGTGGATCCTTTCTATCCCAGCTTCTATGGGTTCATTCGAACCAAAGATTACTGGAAGAATCACAATGTGAAGCCGGAAGACCACGGTCTCGGCAATTTCGTGATCATGCCAGACCCTCCCGGAACACCGGACTGGACGGCATTCCGTCCGAAACCGCCGAAGAAATAAGGCGTTACAATGCGATCTTCGGGACGGCCATCTTTCTGTTGAGTGCTTGATCACCTGGCAGCAGTATCGCCGTCTTTTTGTTTGGGCTTTGTTGATCTTCACTCTCCCGCGCAGTGGGAGAGTGGCAGGTTGATCGGCGTACAGCCGATTGGACAGGATGAGTGCCCTTCGTCGCAGTTTCGGTTCGTTCTCCGTCGGCCATGAAGTTGCTCCGGGCTCACAGAACGCGGCGACAGGCGAAATGCCGCTCGACCGTCCCGAGGGAGGGTGAAGGAATGGAGGCCATCAACAGGATCAGCCAACATATCGGCTGGCAACAAGCAGGATGAGCCCCACCAAAGCCGCATCCGCCATCTGAAACTTCGCTGCCTGTGCGGAGTGCCGCAGGTATTCGAGCAGCCGCCCGGTTCCACAGGCGTAGCGGCACCATGCCATGGGAACCACCGCCGAGAGTACTACTGAGACGGCGGCGAGAATGAGACTTGCCGGACCGGCGATGTACCAGATCCACGCATCGAATGGCTCCCATGCGGCCAGATTCCACGGAACCTGCAGAATCGTGATTGTGGCGGCCGCCACGAGGATCAGTCCGGGAAGGAATCTGAGTCGGCTCAACAAACGACGTCCGGATTTCCAACGCCAGCGCAGATGCCTCAATAACTGCTGGAGGGCTCCGTGTGGGCACAGGTGCGTGCAATAGATGTTCCGCCGAGACGCAGGAGGAAGCAGCAGACTGACAATAATCACGGCCGCCATGCCGGGAGCCATTTGCCATGCGATCCCACCGAAGGACCATGCGGACACCACGGCGAGCGACAATAGGTTGCCGGTCACGATTCCGAAGTAGCCGATCAGAATTACAAACCATGTGCGTCGAATCCACTTGATGCCGCGCAGCCGAGTCATCCCAATGAGAATCCCAACCAGCAGGACTGCCACAGTCCCGGTGTCATGAGCAGTCCATCGAACGGCAGTGGATTCCTGTACTGGAGGTCCGGCATTTGTTTGAAGCCGCCGGTGGTATTCCGCGGCAGCCGCAAGCATCGTTTCAGCCGATGCCATGCTTGTCATTGTGGCGCCGGAGACTCCTTCAACTTCTTCTTCCACAAGGTCCACCAGCCGCAGCTCAGCGAACGGCTTGTTCTCTAATGGACTCCAGAACCACGGTTCATCATTCAGGTAACCCGCATATGGCTGATTCTCCCATGTTTCTCGCAGCCGAATTCCAAGGACCTGATCATTGGTATCACAGAATGTCACCAGCTCGGTCGGCCCCTGGTATCCACTGATCCGATCAGACAGCGGGCCTGTCCGAATGAGTCTGCCGACCAGGGTCCGGTCAGCATCAAGAACATCGACAGACCATGCGGTCGACTTCCGAATTGTAAGCCCTTCCACCGTTTCATCGGGCAGGACATCAACCAACAGTTCGAGGTCAGCAACTGTGAGAGGGTTCGGAAACTTGAGGGAGGGAGCGTCACTTCCCAATCGCACTGATACACTCTGAATGGCTGCGAGGGCAGTCAGAGTAGCGCCGGACGTAGCGTCAACAGACTCGAAGGATTCCTGCTGTCCCATCTTCCACCCGGCAAACTGGCTCAGAAACTTCTGGTCCTTTCGTACTGCAGCAGCGTGTTCTTCGGTGTCCTCACTTTCAAGCAGTGACACTCGAGTAACTTCGAGATCTTCGTTCAGCAGGATGAGGAGATTGGTTATTCCGCGATATCCAGTCACTTTGTTGGCGGCGGGCTGTGTCTGACAGACCTGCCCCACGACATTGTCCTCCGCATCGGTCACAGTCTGGATTCCGTCAACTGAAGGGCCAATCTTCGCGGCATTCGGCAGGAGGTCCTGCACCTGTTGCAGAGTAATGCCTGTCTTCGTCGAAGAGTCAGAGTTCCTGGGGGCAGGCTGCAGGCGAACCAGGACCAGCAGCAGGACGACTCCCAGCACTCGAGCGGGGGTGGCCAGTCGCGCTGTCAGGCGGCGCGCAGGAGGAATCTTGTCCTGAATGATTGGGAGTTCAGCAGCAGTGTCTGACATAACGAGTGGATTGAAACGGTTGCCCTTGCTGAACATCTCGAACGGGTCAGCTACAGTAAGGACCACGTTCGCATCATGAACAGTTGGCTCACTCGGGAACACAGTCTGAATGAAGATTTCTCATCAAAAGCTCACAGATGCAGTCTCTCGGATCTTTGCAGCCGGGGGATGCGATCCTGCCACTTCAACCTGTATTGCGGAAAACCTCGTCGACTCCAATCTGTGCGGTCACGACTCTCACGGGGTGATTCGAGTCGCGCAGTACATGAGCTATGTGCGAAAGCAGACAGTCAATCTCAGCGGGCAGATTGAGATTGTCTATGAAACTCCATCGGTTGCAGTGGTTGACGGACAGCTCGGTTTTGGACAGGTGATCGGCCGACAGGCGATGGACCTGCTGGCGGACAAGGCCACGGAAACCGGACTCGCCATGGTCAGTATTCGTAATTCGTCACATATCGGACGGATCGGTGCGTGGGTCGAACAGCTCGCGAAGCGCGACCTGATTTCTCTGCATTTCATGAACACCACCGGACTGGGGATGCTGGCGATGCCATTCGGAGGGACGGATCGGAGGCTCTCACTTTGTGTCGTGGCAGCTGGTGTCCCTCTTCCGGGTCGTGATCCGGTGCTGCTGGATTTTGCGACCACAATGACGGCTGAAGGAAAGCTGCGAGTGGCCCGCAACAAAGAAGTGCCGGTCCCGGAGGGGCACATCGTCGATCGTGACGGCAACCCTTCGACGGATGCGAATGATTTCTATGATGGTGGCGCCATCCTTCCGATGGCAGCCCACAAGGGGCATGGGCTGACAATGATCGCGGATCTGCTTGCCGGAGCACTGTCCGGAGGTGGATGTACTCACCCTGACGAAACTTTGATGGTCAATACAATGACCAGCATCGCCATCAATCCAGGGCCCATGACAGATCGAGATCACTACGCGGCCGAAGTCATTCGCTATTGTGACTGGGTCACAGGTTCTCCTGCAAAGAATCCTGACCAGCCAGTTCAACTTCCCGGACAGATGGAATTCAACAATCGACGACAGAGAAAAAATGAAGGTGTCGAAGTCGATGACATGACGTGGAAGCAGATCTGTAAGACCGCAGAATCGGTGGGCGTCACTACAGACGAACTGAATGCTCTTGTTGCCAATGATTGACACGCGAGGGATCCTTTCTGAAACTCCCTTCACTCTTATTCATCACCCTGAAGATTCAGGAAACAACTATGTCTGACGTTAAAATCAGCATTCGCGATAACGGCCCTGCACTGATCACTGGTTCCTTTACAGTGGAAGACGCTGACGGCAATCAGTTCGACACAGCAGGCAGGGAAACGATTGCCCTGTGCCGCTGCGGAGCTTCTGAAAATCGTCCTTTCTGTGACGGTGCTCATAACCGTTGCGGGTTTGAGTCCGCAGAACGTGCCGGATCCGATTCTGAGTAGTGTCTGAATTCGCGCATCACTGGCAGCTTGATCCAGACTGCACTTATCTGAATCACGGATCGTTTGGCCCATCTCCTCGCTGCGTTCGCGATGCGCGCAGACAATGGACGGAGCGGCTGGAACGCCAGCCCATGCGTTTCTTCATTCAGGAGATGGAAGAAGCACTGTCGCAGACGGCCCGCGACCTTGCGGAATTCCTGAAGACGGATGCTCGCCGGCTGGGGCTGGTCGAGAATTCGACAGTGGCGATGAACATCGCCGCAGCCAGCATTCCTCTGACACCGGATGATGTCGTCCTGCTGACGAACCATGAGTACGGAGCGGTACGCAACATCTGGCAGGCGCGATGCAGGGCGGCCGGAGCGACGCTGAAGATTGTTCGTCTTCCCGATGTGCTTTCGACAGCCAACGTGGTCGAAGCGCTCGATTCAGCGATCACCGATGGTGTTCGTGTGCTGGTCTGCAGCCACGTGACGTCTCCGACCGCCGTTATCCTTCCAATTGCCGACATCTGCAGTCTTGCCCGCAGGAAGAAAGTTACCACTGTCGTTGATGGCCCGCATGCCGTGGCGATGCTGGACGTGAATCCTGATGAGCTGGGTTGTGACTTCTACTGCGCAAGCTGCCACAAATGGATGTGTGCAGCACTTGGCAGCGGATTCCTGTGGGCCCACCCTCGGCACCACAGTCGAATTCAAAACCCAGTGATCAGCTGGGGCGGGTCGATTGGTGGGCGAGATGCTTCGTGGCAGGACCAGCTCAACTGGCCGGGAACAAGGGACCCGGCAGCCGTACTTTCCATTTCAGAGGCGATTCGATTCTGGAAAGAGATCGGACTCTCGACGCTGCGACGACACGCTCACGGGCTGGTCACTCATGCTCGCAGTCGACTGTTGCAACTCGACGGTACGAGCCCCATGTGTACTCCCGGTGAGAGCGACTATGTCACGATGGCTGCGATCGAGCTTCCTCAGCCGGACGGCTGGGAAGGAGGCTATCACGGTCATCCGGATCCGCTGCAGGTCGAGCTTCGTGAAGAACACGGGATTGAGATTCCGGTCGCGTCGTGGGACAGTCGACGATTCATTCGGGTTTCAGCTCATCTGTACAATTCGCAGGATGATATGGATCGCCTGCTGGATGCCGTCATTGGGTCCAAAAACCTGCGATAACCGGCGGCTGGCGACCCTGAAATTAGTCCGGGGTAAGTAAGATCCCGGCTCGTGGCGACTCAAACAGGTGTCGATGACGCTTTCTGTCCAAATCATATCGCTCCGAGTGTGACATGTCCGATTCTGCTCCCGGCAAAGCATCCGTCCTTCCCCGCATCATTCTTGTTGCGGTCGTAGTGGCGGTATTCGCAGGGATCTATGTCAGATGGGGAGATACGCTGACACTGGCGGGGCTGGCGGAGAAGGAAACTCAACTCCGTGAGCTGCAGCAGCAGTATCAGATGCAGTTTCTGGCCACGGCATTTCTGGTGTATGTCGTCGTGACGGGGCTTTCGATTCCCGGTGGAGCCACCGCACTCACGCTCGTGCTGGCATGGTTCTTTGGGTTCTGGCAGGCGATCGTTCTCGTGAGTTTTGCGTCAACAGCCGGAGCAACAGTCGCATTTCTGTTGAGTCGCTATCTTTTTCGTGACTACGTTCAGCGGCGGTTTGCCACTCAACTTGAAGCGATCAACAGGTCACTGGAGTCTGAAGGGCCATTCTACCTGTTCACGCTCCGGCTGATCCCCACGATTCCTTTTTTTGTAATCAACCTTGCGATGGGGCTTACCCCCATGAAGGCGCGGACCTTTTGGTGGGTCAGTCAACTGGGGATGTTGCCGGGAACCGCCGTCTACGTTTACGCGGGTTCCCAGGTCTCTGACCTGAAGACCCTGGCTGAGCAGGGGACAAGCGGCATTCTGACGCTGCCGGTGATCAGTGCCTTTGTTCTTCTGGGGGTTTTTCCGCTGATCGTCAAAAAGATCATCGGGCGGCTGAAGCAGGACCGTACACAGTCCACCGCAGCCTGACAGCCAGCTCGTGGCCATCCAGGAACCGATCCGAGTTGCTTCGCACGCTCATTGCCGGGTCGGCGATTCGCTGCATCAGCCGGAAGGCGGCTGTCGCCTGGATTCCGGCAGGAACTGCCGATTTGTTTTCCATTCCGCACGATTCGCAGTCAAATCCCTCCTGGTGACCAGCACTCGTGTGAGGAATCTGCGTCCGGCTGCGACTTCCGCTAAAGCCACGTTGCCCCCGCATTTCCTATTGTCATAGAACCTCAGACTCTGCGTTGAATCAGTGGAAGATTCCCGCGGTCTCTCTCTCTCCCACTCCCCTCTCTTCAGTTCCGGCATTCACGCCAACGGGAGCTCTCTCATGGATGACAAGAAAAAAGGAACCGCAGCCGGTTCCAAAGCTCGGACCGCCATCGGTGGCGTTGTGATTGCAGTGCTTGCAGGTGCCATTGGCATGCAGCTGGCCCGCGTTCAAAACGGTATGGCGGCAGAACAGGACAACTCAAACAGCCCGTCGCTGGCTCCAATCACGTCCGACCAGCCGGTTGCTCGTGTGAACGGAAAACCGATTACCTATGACGAACTGGCCCGCGAATGCATCGAACGACACGGCAAAGGTGTCCTCGATAATCTGATCAATCGCCGTTTGATTCAGCAGGCCTGCTCCGAAGGCGGAGTCACAATCGCTGCTGCTGAGGTCGAAAGCGAGATTCTGCGAATCTCCAAGAAGTTCGGGCTCGGTAAGGATCAATGGGAGAAGATGCTGGAAACAGAACGCGGTCTGACGGCTCTGCAATATCGTCGAGATGTCGTCTGGCCGATGCTGGCTCTCAAGAAACTGGCTGGCCACGAAGTCAAGCTGACACGCCAGATGTTGTTCGAAGCTTATGAAGATTCTTATGGACCTCGAGTGAAGGCTCGCATGATGGTTCTGGACAACATTCGCCACGCTCAGGAAGTCTGGGAGAAGGTGCGTCGAGCTCCAGATGAGTTCGAAAACTATGCTCGTGAATACTCTGTTGAGCCTAACAGTCGTGCTCTCGGAGGAGCCATTCCACCGATTCGCCGATTCTCAGGGGCTGACGAAGAGATTCGCAAAGGTGCATTCAAGATGAAGACTCCGGGAGAAATCTCTGGCGTAATTCAGGTCGATGTGAATCGATATGTCATTCTCAAGTACGAAGGCATGACCAAAAAGATCGAACACGATCAGAAAGACGTCGAGAAGACGCTGGTGGCAGAACTGCGTGAGCGAGAAGTTCAGAAACTGGTCGCATCGACCTTTGAAGGTCTGATGGACTCAGCACGAATTGACAATCTGCTTACCGGTGACAGTAAGAAGGCACGAGATGGAAAAGTGCTTCAGACCGGAGCCAGCCTGACGACTGAATGATCAATACGGCAGAATGAATTCAGAGGCACGTGTGTCACACGTGCCTCTTTTTTGCGCCTCACCATAGGAGAACTCGTAAGAGTTCTGATTTCGAAAGCCCTGAATTCTCACGAATTCAGCTACTTGGTGAAGGCGTCTCCGGGGCATTCTTCGTGTCGTCATTTTACCGGCAGCCAACGGCGCACGCGAACGTGGAGTGAACACCTTGATCCGGCCTGCGGCGAGGAGACTCCCCGGTCCAGACTTCTGATGACGTCGTAGCAAAGATTCAGTCTGCGACGTCCGAAGTGACTCGGACCTGCTGCCCATAGACACTGATATCCAATGTGTTGGGACGCGGCGTCTGCACCGACGCATACCTCAGTCCATTCGGGCACAGGAGATTCTGAGCGAACAGCTTCTCTCCTGTTACGCGGTTGTAACCTCGGAATGTTCCCTGGATTGCGTTGGTCTGCTTTTCGACGGGAGTGTGGTCGATCACAACCAGCAGTCCGCCCGTTTGCAGATTGAAGGCAGCCACGCTGGCCTTCTCTGAATCCACACTCCAAACCCGTTTACCGGTGGCGCGGCTGACGGCTCGCATCTGATGCTGAATCGGAACCAGGGGGAGCCCGGAGTAACGGAGTGCAGTTGGAAGTGAGTTGGGGCGATTCCCGACGTAGAAATTGACGCTGTCCAGTGCGAGTTCAACTCGAGCCGGATCCCACAAGGCCTTTGAAGATGTCTGTGCAACGAGTTGCGGTTTGGGCGGTTGATTTGGGTCTGGTTGAGCTGCAGGTTTGGTTGCTGCCTTAGGTGGGTCAGCAGATGTCTCTGCTTCAGACGCAAAGCGAAATCGCGTGATGCTGCCCGTGACAAGATCGACGACTCCGGCTTCTCCTGTTTTTGAAAAGCCGGCCAGAGTTCTGTCATCAACAAAATGAAAAGCCGTCAGGCCTTTCAGGGTCACCTCTCGTTCCACTTCACCGCTCAGCGGTCGCAGCCATGTGATCTTACGGTCGCCCTTCCCTTCCGGTGGGCGGGTCCATTTCACGAGCGTATCACCCACGTTCGTGATCGTGCGAACGGCCAGTTCCATCGCGTCTTTGACTTCGATAGGCTCGCCAGTCAGCCGATTCAGGCAGAGAGGGTCGGCGTCGCCTTCCGCAGTCAACAGCACGATGTTCTCCGCAGCCACCACCAGGTTTTTGTTGGTTGGAATGTCAATCGTCCAAAGCACATAGCCGGTTGCCAGATCGAGCATCTCCAGCCGACGGCCCTTTTGAATCGCGATCCATGTGTCGCCAGTCCCGACCACAATGTACTGAGAACGATTGCGGGCAGATGGCAGCATAGTCTGCAGACGATGAAAGTCGGTGAAGTTCTGCTGAAGGTTGCTGGATGTGCTGTAGCTGCTGCTTTCAGAGCGATGCCAAAGCGTCTTTTGATCGAGAAGTGACACCGCCGACAGACTTCGGTACGTCTTAATAATCAATACGCTGCCACTGCGCCACACGACATCGCGGGCCATCGTGTACGGCGAGTAGCTGCCCGTGAACGGAACCGGAACACTCCACTTATCTTCACCATCTGTGCGATTGCTGCCTGACAGACGACCGTACTCTCCCGCGTGCATGGAAATCTGATACTCCCGAAGGAACAGGTCATTGCGATAATCGACCTGAAGTGCACGGGAGGTCCGCCGAACGGACGTTGTCCGCAACACGGGAATCGCGGAGAACTCGTCCGGAATCCACTTCTGATATTCCTCGGAAATTCGAGTCACAAACTGTTCGTCCAGCTGCTTCCGGCTCAGCCATGGCAGCCCCCGGACTTCCGGCTCCTTCAGCAGCGCCTCACGAATTGCATCGGATGACTCAGTCAGGAACGTGTTGAGCATCAGGGAAACCGGCTGCAGCAGCCCTGGAGAGGATTCAGTGAGAATTGATCGGATTGCCTTTGCTTCGACTGACAGGTCAGCGTCATCACCGCCCTGTTCAGCCAGCGCGATACTGCGACGGATCAATTGAAGGCGAGATTCCCGGGACAGTGCTCGTTTGATGGCTGCGTGCAAGGCAGGACGAATGGCAGGTGTTGAGATTCCGAGAAGGGCGGGAATTGGCAGGTCCTGCAGAGCTGTGACGTCGTCTGCCTCCAGGGCTGCTGTCAGCGAAGAGATCGTCTGCGTCGCCCATGCGAGCAGTCCGACAGAAACACTGGAACCGCGTTCGGGAGGAGGGTCAGGGTAAAATCGCAGATCCACAGGCACGGGATAGCTGTAGAGATCGGTGTAGACGGCGAGGATCCGGCGAATACCTTCAATGGCTTCTCTGTTCTTTCCGGCACGTCGCAGAGTCTGCACTTCAATCATGTCAGCCGTCAGTTGTTCTTCCGGACGACGAGACGCTTCGCGTAGTGCTTCGAGGTGATCCTCCGGGCTTCGGAGCGCAAGGATTCTGAGTGCACGAAACTGCAATTGATGCAGTTCACTGTCATGATCACGTTCAGCGGCCGGAATCTGGTCCAGTGTCTTCAGAGCATCTTCCCATCTTCCAGCCTCGCCAAGAGCAATCGCCTGTTCACGATGGTCCAGCGGACCTCGTTCGGGCTCGTTGGTCCCTATCCTCAGCAGCGTCTCAGGAGACGAGTAGAACAGATCTCCATCTGCTGCTGCTGTCAGACTGCCCCAGCCGTTGACGGGGAGTACTCCGGAAACACTGTCAATTATTTTCCCCGTGCCGATTTCCAACTGTGAGATTTCCCCGGACTGCTGAGGAATCAGCAGACTGTCCCCATCCCGCAGGCCCCGGCCAGCCGGCACACTGAAGTCGTCTCCCAGCTCGATCGCCCACTCTTCATTCGCCCCTTCTACCTGATAGCTGACAAGATGAGTGTTGGCAGACATGGGTGCCTGTGGCATTCCCGGCAACATCAGGCCTGGTCGAATAGGCATTCCCTTGTATGTCGGCACTGAAGGCTGAGAGGCCCCGTTCTTCGAACGGGAAACGGCCACTACGACGCGCTCGTTATCAAGGTGAATCAGGGAAGCAGGCTGCTGACGGGTCAGGTCGACGCGTGACCTGACTTCGCCCGTCATTGCGTTCAGGATCGCAATTTCGAATGCTTCGTGCGGCAGGACAATCAAAGAGTCTCCGACCTTTCGAATCACGGACGTGTGCCAGCGATGATTGAGTGAGGCGGGCAGAGTCATGGCAACCGGTCGACCTCGCATGGCACTGCTGACAGCCTTCTGCGTTTTCCCAACAAGCCGGCACGCCCAGAGAGGCGACCGCGTCAGTTCATCGATGCAGACTGTCCAGTTAGCCGTCGTCGGGCACCAGATCAGCCCCTGATCGGGAATCGGTGTTGCATTCCAGAGCCTTCGAACTGCGTCCTTGTCGATGGACTGTCCCGGGTATGCAAGGCGAGTCGTCCACATGAGTTGACCGGTTTCTGCGGACAGACAGGCCAGTCGAATCACAGCATTCCATTCCACGATGCAATATAACCGATTATGCATTGGGATCGGGGCGCCAAAGTACCAGCATGCTTCAGATCGTTCTCCCGTCACGTCAATGAAATCCGTTGGGCTCGTCGTCCACAGTCGCTTGCCGGATTCCCGGTTCAGCGCACTCAGGTCCATCGGGCCGTATTCTGTATTCGCCGTGCTGCCGTAGATGGTTCGCTGAGGTGCCGTTGGCTGTAGATCGAGGAAGTATACGCGTTGCGAGTCAGCAGTTATCGACGCCTTAATGTTGTTCCGGCAGAACATCTGCGACACAAATCCGGATTGCCCCCCTCTTGTGGAAGGAACCGCACCAAAGAAAGCCGGCTGGCGGATTACTCTGGTAGGCGATTTTGCCCCGCTGCCAATAGGAGGCAGGACGGGATATTCCCATGCTGACTTACCAGTCGCATGGTTGACGGCTGCCACTCCATACTTGGTTCGCTTGATCGTGCCATCAGCATCGCTGTAACCATCCCATGTCGAGGGCAATGTCATTTTTGCCTTAGTCGCCGATTCGCGAAGACTTCGAGCCTGCCCACTGATGCTCGGTGACCAGAGAGTTCGATATTGCCACTGCATGTGTGTGGGCAGGTCTGCGATCCTCGATTCGGTTCGTACTTCGTCCGCGTCAGAATCATTCAGACGCTCGATCACGTCCGCTGCTGTTTCGCGCCAGGCTGCAGGGACGGTGTCGGGGAGCAGTGGTTCCAGCCATGCTCGGACCGCCAGTTCCTGTCCGCGTGCTGCGTGTTTGCGCGCGAGGATCAGATGAGCGTCCAGCGCGGCCGTGCTCCCGGGTTGTTGAAGAATCAATTCGGGAATACGTTCCCATTCTCCTGACTCGAGGATCTGCTCGAGGACACGTCTGCCGGTCGCTTCAGTCCGTGCATTCTGCTGCGTTCGAACATCCGACGGCAGTCGGTAGAACGCCTGAAACAGAACTCGGTAAATGGGCGCGAAAGTTTTTGACCCCGGAGTGACAGGTACCATGGAATGGGGGTCTGTTGTGGTGAGTTTTCGAAACTCCTCCAGCGTCTGTTCCACATTGTCAGCTTTGAGCGCCTTCTCAAACTCCACCAGACTGATCATCGTCTTGCGATCAGTTTCAAGTCCCTCGCCAGCGTCGGATTCCTGTCCTTCACCGGCTTCGGGGGGCTGCTTTGGCTGACCGATTGCCGGCAGGCAGAATGCCAGACAAACAGCGAACGAGATCAGGAATGAGTAACGAGGATTCAGCATTGCGAGCCTCTGGACGCGTACGTCATGGGATCAGTCTGAGACACGGATTGCCGCGAAATGACTGAATCTCAGTCAGCCCGGCGAGTGCGCATCAGGGTACGGATCACATGTTACGCTCAGCAATGCCCGTGGTCTATTGTGTTCATGCCCGATGATGAGTGTTCACGGGCATGTCACACCGGATGTCAGCCCGAAATGACGGGCAGGCTGATAGGATCATCAAGTGTTCGCCGCGGTCGAACGGGAAGGACGGCGTGAGCGTACTCCCAGACCTGTTCAGGAGTCTCAAACAGACGATCATGGGCCGCATCATCGTCGTATTCACAGTCCTCCGTGGTGTAGTCCCGGCAGATCTGCGGGCGAGTCTCATAGGCTCCGCAGTAGTTGTCCGGCTTCAGGTGCTTGCAATCTGCCAGCACCATGACGTACCACGTCTCTTCGTCAACGAACACGCTCACATCTCCGTGCATCATGTACCACCGGATGTGATCAAAGTCTTCCCACGTTTCCGGAGTCTCAATCGGAAGTGCGAAATAGCGACAACACCTCCCCGTGCAGTATGCACAAAGGACTTCACCCGGTTTGAGGTCTTCTCGCTTGACGCGTGTTTTCGGCATGATTCATCTCTGTTGCGTGACGGCCGAATGATAGGCCAAACAGAAGTGTCTTCAATCTGTCTCGCTGCCTTTTACAAAACGGGAAGCAGTTCTGTTTTTGATTCGGAGCAAAGAACCGGTGCTGCAGACTGTAGCCGCAGCAAATGCCGTGGTTGGAAAACTGCGTCTCGACTCGATCGACGGGGAGCTTCGAACCTTGATTCTGCAGGGAGTCTCACCTCCGTGATTCGCTCCCATCTCTTCCCGGACGTTCCGATGACACGCATCTCGCCGGCCTGTCCCAGGGTTCCCGGCAGTGCTCATGCGCTCGCGGCACAGCGCTTTGCTTTTGAACAGTATGACGGCACCGATATTCACTGGGGTTCGGATGGTACGCATTTGGCATGCGCCGAAATCGGTACGATCTGTCCGGGCGGTTCATCAATGATGCTGGCTCAGGATCAATCCCGCACCGATTCCAGAAACGGCAGCACTGTGTTCAGCAGTTCTGACGTAGCTGACCAGTGGATCCCGTGCGGGATGCCTTCAAAGTAGACGCTGTTCACATTGCTGTTCAGGCTGCAAACATGAGCCGTGTCTTCGTCTGAGAGCATGCCGCCGGCTCCATAATCGGCCTGCAGCAGGAGACTCGGACAGCGCAGGCCTGAGAAGACAGAGTCAACGTCATACCCCTCCAGCCAGCGAGCCTGAACGATCGACTCAAAGACTGCCGGATCCAGCCGACGGACACAGGTCGCTGCAAACCGCAATTGTGCGGCGTTGCGAGAGTCCCCCGCACGGAACGTCTCCCCGCTGACCGGGTCCGAATAGGTCACATCCCCGAGCAACGTCGCGACTTCCTCAACGGATCGCGTATCTCCGGCGTATTGCGAAACGCCCTGAAAGTAACCCAGCAGGGGCGTCTGCCCGATCCGTTCTCCCATTGTTTCCAGAGGAGGGTCTTCCATCACAATCGCTTTTACGCGATCAGGCAGTTGAGCTGCCACTCCGGCAACCGTCATTGCTCCCAGCGAGTGACCATAGAGTACGACCGGTCCATCCGTGTATCGCCTGATGAGTTCACATCCGTCCCTGATATAGCTGTTCACAAAGTACTCACCATCGGGCGCTCGGTCGGAAAGACCATGGCCGCGTGCATCGATCAGCAGCAGACGGTGTCTCAGGGAAAGCTCATTGACGATTGGGAGAAACGTCTGCCAGCGACGTGTCACTCCGTGGAACATGATCAGAGTTGGTTCGTCACCAGCCGAATCGGCGACGTTGATGGAGTGGGTTCCCAGGTCGCGCAGCGATTCGGTGAGCATTACGAGATCTCCTGAACAGTCGCGTGTACGAGTTCGTCTACCGTTCTGCGATCAGGCATCTGTGATCGAACGTCGCCGGCAACGCAGATTCTGACGCGTTTCACTGAATCGTCGAAAGATGTCTTCGACATGGCATCAACGATGGGGGAGACAGTCTTCAGTGGTCGATAGACATTTTCTGAGGGATAGAAGATGTCGACTTTGAATTCGACTTCTCGATGCACGGGAGGAGCATCGATCAGAACATCGACCGGACTGAGCTTAAGTCCGGAATGTTCTGCCAGTCGCTCTGCCAGTTGATTGGAGCAGGCGACAAGTGAGTCATACGGCATCTGTCGCAGCAGGCGATACAGGTCAGGCTGCTGGAACAGGCCGTACTCTGCCAGCCGCTTGTGCAGTCGTCGATGTGACTGAAAGAGTCCATCAGTCAACTGCTGTGCAGCTGTGCCCGCAGTCGCCTCACACAGCTGACGAATCATCTCCGGCTCAGTCAGTCGAAAGACGCTCTTCAGATCAAGCGAGCGGTGCACTTCATAGAAGGCACGTGCAAACATCGTAGTGGCAGAGCGGACCGCATGATGCCAGTAGACCTCGCTGAACATGACGTAGCGAGCGAAGACCATCATTTCTGCCGCTGTCCGTCCCTTGGACGAAATTGCCAGCCCGTCACCCGCGTCATTGACGACCAGTGAGCTGATCAGTCGCTGGCGATCAAAGTTGCGACCATAAGGGACTCCACAATGATGACTGTCTCGGTTGAGGTAGTCCATTTTGTCGATATCAATCGGCCCCGACAGGATCGACTGGCGAAGCCGCAGGCTGCTGTCGTCTGAGACTCCGGTCAGGACTTCGACGACTTCTGCCGGCTGGACATTCCATTGTTCCTGCAGCACCTCGGTGAGCTGATTGTCAGGTCCGAGGAACTCGGCCGCAAACGCTTCATGGGGCGGCATTTCCGCCAGTGCGAGGTCTTCAATCGGATGACAAAAGGGCCAGTGGCCAATGTCGTGGAGCAAGGCGGCCACAATCAGAACTTCGGCATCATGGCTGCTGACCACGTTCGAGAATCGGTCATCGTGTCCAAGCTGCCAAAGGTATCGCAACGCATTGTGATAGACACCCAGAGCGTGCTCAAATCGATTATGAGTAGCTCCCGGATAGACCTGAGACGTCAGTGCCAGTTGAGTGATTTGTCTGAGACGCTGAAATTCAGCAGTATCAACAACCGCCCGAACCCGGTCTGTGAACGGAATGTCCTGTTCGACCGGGATCCTGACCACACCTCGCGCGTGCGTGGCTGCTGCGATTTCAGGGATTCCGGAGTAAGGGTGCACGTTTTGCCGAGGGATTGTTAAGGATTCAGAATCCGGAAAATCAGCCGCTGTTTTGACGTAACTCGGATTCCGTCTTGAGTTTCTGACGGCGGAGTGTAACCATTCACCCGTGCAGTCACACTGACTCGTGCAGAATTGCGCGTGAGTGTCTCTTTCGACTCGGTCTTTGCGTCCTGAATTGCAAACAGGATCTGTTCCTCTCCGAGTCTCATCTGCTTCGGACCAAATGCGTTTCCGTCGCTGATGCCATCAGTAATTTCAGTTTTGTAAAGGAAAGAATGGCCAAAGAAGAACCCATTCAGGTTGAAGGCGAAGTCGTGGAAGCCCTGGCGAATACTCAGTTTCGCGTGGTGCTTGAAAATGGCCACAAAGTGATGGCCCATATCGCCGGCAAAATGCGGCGACACTTCATCAAGATCGTTCCGGGAGACCGAGTCGTGGTGGAAGTCAGCCCCTACGACCTCAATCGCGGACGAATCGTTTACCGCGAACGCTAAGCCAGGCAACGTCGCCCATCAGGATCGGCCACATAGTTGTGGCTGCGCGGATCCTGCATCACCGAACTGCCCAACATTCGTCGAAGATTCTGCAATGACTGATTCCGCAGAGGCTCCGTTTGTTCGCCTGTTCACTGATGGCGCGTGTCGAGGAAACCCCGGGCCCGGTGGGTGGGCGTGTATTCTGCGCCATCCGGCCAGTGGCCACGAAAAAGAACTGAGCGGTGGCGTTCGTGATACGACTAATAACCGCATGGAGCTTCAGGCGGTTATCGAGGGGCTGAAAGCTCTTCAGCGACCCAGCCGGGTCGAAGTGGTCACAGACAGTCGCTACGTCGCAGATGGCTGCCAGTCGTGGATGCCGGGCTGGAAGAAAAATGGCTGGCGGCGAAAGGCAAAAGGGCAGTTCAAGCCCGTCCTGAATGTTGAGTACTGGAAACAGCTGGACACGCTCCTCAACCAGCATGAAGTAATCTTCACCGTGGTCAAAGGGCATTCCGGCCACCCGGAGAACGAGCGTTGCGACGAGCTGGCGGTGGCTGCCGCTGAAGCACTGAGCTAATCAGATCCCCACGCCCTGCGAGCCCCGGGGACCGTTCTTGCTGTTAAGTCCTGCAATGCTGGAACTCTCACGAGTTCCTCTACATTGTGGGCAGCTGCTGTTTTCGTGTTCGCTTAGCTCCGCAGTCGGCGACCAATCTCAAACACAACGATGCCGACCAGCAATAGCATTGGCATATAAATCAGTTTGAAGCCGAAGTTGAGCTGCCAGAGAATCAGACACGGCAGCAAAGACAGCACGATCAGTTGCAGGAGTACGCCGATCTGTTGTTTCATTTTCGCTCCGACTGTGACAGCCGCAGAATCAAAAAAGATGGCGGCCAGATAGCCGCCATCTTATGAATCATGTTTGCCTTTGTTGATCGAGCCGATCGTTACTTATCGCTGAACTTATCCAGCTTGTATTTGATCACAAGCGGCTCATTGTCGCCTTTCTTGACTTCCACTTCAAAGGCCTTGTCCAGATAACCCGGACGCTCGTGCCAGATGCGGAACTCATGCTTGCCGACAGGCAGATTCTTGATTTCAAAGTTCCCTTTTTCATCGGTTGCGGCCGCATAGGGATGATCCATGACCAGCCAGTACGCTGACATCCACCCGTGATAGTCGCAGGTGACTTTATGCGGCAGAATCTCACGAGTCTTCGTCCCAATGTCGACGCCTTCACCCTTCTTGGTGTTTGGAGCCACAAGTATGTTTTCGGCACGGTTTCGCAGCGGGTAAGTGTGCGTGTTGTGAGCGATCGCATCGCTGTTCAGAACTTCAACCGTCTGGCCTGCCTGCAGCACGAGGGCATGCGGTTTGAATACACAGTTCTTCTGGTCGAAAATCACTTTGGCGGGTGCCTTTTCAGCATCGGGGTGGATGCTTTTCGGCTTCTTGTAGATGTAGACAAAGATATTGGCGACGCCCTTAGTCGTCTTATCGATGAGCAGATCCTGTCGGAGCGTGTCCTGTGCGGCACAGACAGAAGCGTCTTTGACTCCGGGAGCACCTTTTTTGTGCTGCAGAACGGGAGCCGGGACATCTCCGTCAAGCAGAATCTTTCCTTTCAGAGTTCCCCAGTCTTCTGCCTGTGAGACGGATCCCACAATCAGCAGACACAGCAGTGCGGTGAGCGTTTTTTTCATGAATCTTACCTGTTGAAAACGAAGAACGATTTCTCGGCGAAGGCTCTTTGAGGTGACCGAAATCCTGAATCTGCAGTGAATTCAGGGCCCCAACCAGGGCATTGTTTCGGCGATGAGCGTTACGGCCGAGTTTCGGCGGGTCGCCATCAATTCGCGAGTACCTGTTCGATTGTACGCTTCAAAGCCCCAAAGTCGACGAGGCACCCCGCTTTTCCCGGGCTCAGGGGAATCCATTCCGTATTCCGGTTCCGGACAGAAAAAACGTGCAAAATGCGCTGTCCACATTTGCGCTTCCAACGCCATATGCAATTCGGGCACATGTCAACAGCGCTCGATTTGCCTGTTCTGGCCGACTGCACCTGAATCACACTTCTCCTGCCGGAGTTCCGGAATGCTGTCTCGGCTGGCCACATATACACTTCTCGGGATCGAGGCCCGTCCCGTCGACGTTGAGGTCGACATATCGCCAGGCGCATTGCCGAAGACGATCCTGGTTGGCCTTGCTGAGGCTGCCGTTCGTGAAAGTACTCATCGCATCGAACGAGCGCTTGTGAACAGTGGTTACGGGCGACCGATGGACAGAGTCGTTATCAACCTCAGCCCGGCAGACCTTCCCAAAGATGCCGCCTCACTGGATCTGCCGATCGCTCTGGGGCTGCTCACAGCCGACGGACAGACGAACGCTCGCAAAGATGTGGACGCCGTTTACGTTGGGGAGCTCGCGCTGGATGGCAGCCTGCGACCGATTCGCGGCGCCCTGTCCATGGCGATCGCCGCACGTGACGCTGGTCGAACACACATCATTGTTCCTGCCGCAAATGCTCAGGAAGCTGCAGTCGTGGAAGGCATCGACGTGATTGCCGCCGGCGTCCTGTCAGAAGCGGTCGGTTTTCTGACAGGCGACCTCCCACTGGATCCCGTTACTTTCAGCTGGCAGGCCGCACGCCGGGACTTCGGTGCCTACGACGTCGACTATGTTGATGTCAAGGGGCAGGAACTGGCAAAGCGGGCTTTGACGGTCGCTGCAGCTGGTGGTCATCACATCCTGATGATTGGCAGCCCCGGAACCGGAAAAACATTGTTATCGCAGAGACTCGCCACAATCCTTCCGGAGCTGGAGCCGGAAGAGAGTCTCGAAACAACACAGATTTACAGCGCTGTCGGACTACTTGAGCCTGGCCAGCCATTGTTGCTGACTCGCCCGTTTCGATCTCCCCATCACACAATCAGTGAAGCGGGGCTCGTTGGTGGCGGGACGACCCCTCAGCCTGGTGAAATCAGTCTCTCTCACCATGGGATCCTCTTTCTGGACGAACTTCCGGAGTTCAACCGACGAACTCTGGAAGTAATGCGCCAACCACTCGAAGACCAGTGTGTCACAATCTCCCGCGCCCGGGGGAGCGTAACGTTCCCTGCAAGTATCATGCTGGTTGCTGCGATGAATCCGTGTCCGTGCGGATTTCGTGGTGATCCGAAACGACAGTGCAACTGTAACCCCATGCAGATCGAGCGTTACCTTGGGCGTATCAGCGGGCCCCTCCTCGATCGAATAGACATTCATATCGAGGTCCCGCCTGTCCCGTTTCGCGAACTGTCTGATGCTCAGGACGGCACAACGAGTAGTCAGATGAAGGAATCCGTCATTTGTGCCCGCCAAAGGCAGGCAACTCGGTTCGTTGGCTGTTCGACGCGCGTCAACGGCAAGATGAAACCGCCGGAGATCCGGCGAAACTGCAAACTGGACTCGGGTGCCGAGGACCTGCTCAAGGCGGCGATGGAAGAAATGGGACTCTCGGCACGCGCTCATGACAAGATACTGAGGATTGGTCGCACCATTGCCGATCTCGCTGACAGCGAATCCATCTCAGCCGAACATCTGAGTGAAGCAATCAACTATCGAACACTCGACCGGAATTACTGGCAACAGTAATGCCGCACAAAGAACGACCACGGAGGCCATAGAGGAACACAGTTGAAACAAAGTGGGGAGTGGACGTTGGCAGACGTCCCATTGGCGATCTCTGCGGGCCTCTGTGTTCTCTGCGGTCACACGACTGTCGGATGGTTTACGCCTGCTGAGGCAACCGCCTCGCTGTTTCGGTTAACGAACGCAGCTGCTGGACGACGTCTTTGGAAAACACGCTGGCAGGGCACTGCCATGCCCAGTTGCCAGTGGGTTCGCCAGGGACATTGATTCGGGCAGAACTGTCGTATCCCAAAAGGTCCTGCAGCGGAATGATGGCGGTGTTCGCGTTTGAATTGAGCACGAGCTCGACCATTTCCCAGTGTTCCGGCCGGTCTGATGAGTGGATGAAATCATCCAGGACGTGAGTCGTCCCCGCCTCCCGACGACCAATCAGCCAACCCATCGAAGTGTCGTTGTCGTGTGTGCCTGTGTATGCAAAACAATGTTCCGGGTAACTGTCCGGACGATGGAAGCGATCATCGTGACTGTCGAATCCGAATTGCATGACCCGCATCCCCGGAAACGCCAGTCGATCTCGCAGACCGTGAACCTCATCCGTGATCAGGCCAAGATCTTCTGCCACGATCGGCATGGCTGCCGGATCGTCGAAGACCGCCTGAAACAGGGAATCGCCGGGGCCAGCTTTCCAGACACCATCAATTGCTGTTTCCGCTTCGGCCGGGACTTCCCAGTAAGACTCGAACCCCCGAAAGTGATCCAGCCTCAGGATGTCAAAGTCCTGCAATGCTTTTTGAAAACGAGCCTTCCACCATTGGTAGCCGTTTTCCGCCATTCGATCCCAGCGGTAGAGCGGGTTGCCCCACTTCTGACCTGTTTCACTGAAGTAATCCGGCGGAACTCCTGCCACAACAGTTGGCCGGCCGCGGTCGTCCAGAAAGAACTCCTCCTGATGAGTCCAGACGTCCACGCTGTCTGCCGCGACGAAGATTGGCATATCGCCATAGATCTTGATTCCAAGCTCCGCAGCACGACTTCGCACATCCTGCCATTGCTTGTGAAACAGGAACTGCCTGAACTCCGAAGACTCAATGTCGTCACTCCAGTCACGAGTGACCGCAAGAATCTCCTCCTGATCACGGCTGGCAAGTTTGTCGGGCCATAAAGTCCAGTCGGAGGTCTGATATTGTAGACTCAGCGTTTCGAACAATGCAAAGTCCGTCAGCCAGTGACTGTTCTCTTCGCGAAACTGTTGAAACTGTCGTGCGAGTTCGGAGTCACCCTGACTCCGAAATGTCTCCAGTGCGAACTTCAGAACCTGTTCCATGTTTGTTCGACGACTGTCATAACAAACTCGGTTCTCGCGCTGTGCAGTCCTATCGAGATCCTGTTCCTGAAGCAGCTCGACAGAGATGAGTCCGTCACGTAACAGAAACTCGGGACTGATCAGCAGCGGGTTTCCTGCAAATGCTGAGTAAGTGCTATAGGGAGAGTTTCCCTGAGCAACCGGGCCAGGAGGCAGCACCTGCCAGATCGACTGACCTCCTGCGTGCAGGAGCTCCAGAAACTCCAACGCAGCCGGCCCCATGTCTCCCATGCCGAATCGGGCGGGCAGACTGAAGATGGGAAGGAGTACCCCCGAACTGCGAGGAAACATCATACTGTTGCTCCAGGTGATCCGGTGTTACCGGTGAATGAGCGTGACCCAGTCTACGATACGAGTCTTCCGGGAACGGACAGAACGTACGCACTGCTATCCGGCTCAGTTCATAATAGTCAGCCAAACAGAACCGAGCGCAACCATCCCTGCAAAATGGACGGTATCGCGCCCCTGTTGTCGCTGTCGAATCACCACTTGTCGACCGGTCCGCCAGGGACGGGCACATGACAGTCTGTCAGGACACCCGTGCGATTGCCGCCCACAGGCCCTTCCCTGCGAATCACTTCCAGTGCTTCGTCAAACTCCTGTGTTGTCTTCACTTTCTGAAAGTCGCCGCGCAGCTTCTTGCGGATCCTCATGCCCTTCAGATACCAGTGAGCCATCTTGCGAAACAGGATGACGGCACGGTGCGGCGGATGGGCATCCTGCATGTATCGAAACTGAGTCTTCATCAGTTCCAGGCGTTCCTCAAATGTCCCGGCCGGCTCGAACTCTCCGGTGCGTTCCCATTGGTCCAGTTGCCGAAAGATCCACGGGTTTGCGAGCGCCGCACGACCGATGGAGACTGCCTGACATCCGGTTTCGCGAATCATCTGAGCAGCGTCGGCCACGCTGCGGACGTCTCCGTTCCCAACTACCGGGATCTTCCGAACTGCCTCGACCACCTTGCGAATCCCCGGACGGGAAACACTGCCGCTGAATCCCTGTTCTCGAGTGCGTCCGTGAATCGCGATTGCGCAGACTCCCACCTGTTCAAACTCGGCTGCAAAGAATGGGGCCGTCAAATTGTCCGCATCCCACCCCAGTCGCATCTTCACACTGACTGGAATCCTGACTGCCTCCACGACACGCTGCACCAGTTTGATTGTGCTTTCCGTGCTGCACATCATTCCAGCGCCCGATCCAGCTCCGGCAATGCGATTGACGGGGCAGCCCATGTTGATGTCGATCGTAGCCACGTGTCGTGTTTCAAGAAACTGTGCTGCCTCAGCCATGTGACCGGGATCGCTGCCAAAAATCTGAACAGCAAATGGCTGATCCTCATCATGAGTCTCAATTATCTGCATTGTGCGACTGTTCTTTTCCAGCAGTGCGCGGCAGTTGACCAGGTCCGTGGTTGCCAGTCCCACGCCTCCGATGTTGCGGACGATTCGGCGAAACGGCAGCGTTGTAAACCCGGCAAGCGGAGAGAGCAGATAACGAGACGGCAGTCTGAGCTCCCCGTACTTGACCGGACCGGCGAATTCCGGACGTTCCACGTGCGCATCATTGTTTCCTTCCTGCCCGGAAGGACGGTCTGAACGAAACGCGTCGGGGATAGCACTCTTAATGGGATTAGTCCTGATTGGTTTGGACGGAACGGATTGCAATCTTAATTCAGCCGCACGACTGCAGCGCATTATTGCTCGCGGCTTCAGCCGCAGCAAACTTTAATATTTTCGGCGCAATCGTGATTACCAGGGGATGTTAATGGAGCACCGCCGGATCTCTTCTCCATAAATCCTCATTCTGCCCTGCTTAACGAACCGGACCCTTTCGCACGGTCGTCACATCAAATCATGTCAGGACCGCACATCAGGTTTTCGCGCCACCCAGCTCAAGTCGAGAAACAGAGAAGAGGATTAAGAACGGATTTACCGGAATGATCCGCATCATAGCGCCACAGGGAAGGCTGGCCATGTTCTTCAGACGGATTTCACTCGGCTTACTTTGTCTGACAATGATCTGTTCCACGGGCTGCAACAGAAGCCTGCGGGACCTTGTCGGGAAGTCTGACTTCTATTCCAAAGATGAGCTGGCGGACAAAGAGAAAGACGACTCCACCAAGACCGTCTCTCAGCAGACGGAAGTGGATGGAGAGGACGAGAAACCTTCGCGTTTGAGCAGAATGCTGAATGTGTCTGCTCTGCTTCGTCGGGATCGTGATGACGAGAATGAACTGGGCGACGACCCGTTTGGTGTCGTGACTGAGTCAGAGAGCGAGAATCACGTGCTGCCCGTTTCCGCCGATAAAGCGGAGCGACTTCTTGTTGATGCAGTTGCTGACGCACAGGCCACTGCTGACTCGGCAGAACGAACGGCAGAACGAACGGCCGAAGAACTGCTGCGAAAGCACCAGACCGCCTCACGTGAGAATGAAATCGCCGGCATCTTTGGCCGTTCAAATGCAGTGACAGCCGACATCGCGAATGAGCTGGAAGAGGCAGAGGAGTCGATCGCAGACACACTGACTGACGGTGGCGATGACGAAGGATTCTCGTTTGACGAGTTCCTCGAAGACACAAGATCGGACGCCAAAATCGCGAAAGAAGATGCGGCAGACAAATTCTTTGATTCAGTCGCAGACGCTACGGACAAAGCAGAAGATGAATTTGGAGAGGCCATCTCTGCAGCCGAGGAGAAAGTTTCTTCATCGGACCTGTTCCCCGAAGTTGACGAGCTACTTGCGGATACCCAGGGGATTGCTGAGGAAGCTACTGCCGGAGTCGAGGATGCTCAGAAGGTCTTTGACGAACTCGTGCAGGCCTCTGAAGACCAGTTCCGAAACGAACTGATTGGTGACACTCAGGCTGACCGGAAACAGGGAGCGGACAGCTTTGGGTTTGAGGCTGATGACACCAGTGACAGTGATCCATGGGCGGCATTCCGTAACAGCCCGTCAATCCAGGGTAGTCCGGTCGCTGCTGATGAACCGAACTGGTCCCGAAAAGCGGCCAGAAAAGCTCAGAGCTTCAACGTGGCTAATCCGATCGATGTAAGCGACCCCGGGCAGTCACAACGAAAGTCTCCATTTCAGAACGTTTCTTCCACTCAAATTCTGCAGAGCTCCGGAGATGCCACAGAAGTCACATTTGATGATGTCTTCGCAGAAGCAGATGAACCCACACTCGACTTGACCTCGGATGCAGCCGCAGCCTTTGATGCAATCGCTGAACCGGAAGCGGAACGGGGACAGGCTTCGTCAGAAGAAGAGTTGCCGGCGACTCCCGGTAATCCGTTTGCAGACGATGCTGGCTCGCTGTTTGAATCCGATTCTGCCGACGAGGCTGCAGATGTGGAAGACATCTTCGAGTCGGACGGCATCGACGCCTCTGAGGAGTTGCTGGAAGAAGACCTTCTGTCCACGGAAGCGGCCGATGCGGCTCCCGCAGAGAAAACCGCAGGTCTGTCCTTCGGTCTGTCCTCCAAGACATGGTTCCTGATGGTGGGCCTGGCCATCATTGGCCTGCTGCTGTTCATGCCTGAGCGTAAGAATCAGACTAACTAGTACATTCCGCATTTCCGGACTGCCGAGTTCCCCCACCCTCACAGATAAACAGGGTCGAAGGGAAGTTTGCAGAGCTACGCTGACTTCATATCGATGCACGTCCGATACGCGGAGTGCAGGGCGTCCTGATGAGTCGGCACGGGCCGAATCGATGAGGGTGCATCGAACGAGTCCCGAATTGTGGAGTATGTCATGTCGCAGGACCCATGGAGCCGTCCTTCTCTTGATGACCTTCGACGGGTGCTGGAAAGCATCGGCAAGCCGAACGTTTCCAACCTGAGGGTTCACGAGCGTCTGGAGCTGTCTGTTCCGGCGGAGATCAGGACAGGACGAGGGAACACAGTCGCTGCGATGACTCGGGAGATCAGCCGTACCGGCGTGGGAATGCTTCACCGCGGTTCAGTCAGCCCCGGCGAAGTCACCGTTCGAATGGCCAGCGAAACCCGTGAATTCGAGTATCGTGTGCTCATTGAATGGTGCCATCCCTGTGATAATGGCATGTTCATGAGTGGTGGTCGATTCATCTCGAACGACGACGAGTGACTTCGGACTGAGAACTTAGTCCCACCATGGAGGAAGGGCACCGGTCATGGCTGACTTTGCGATTGAGTTCACAGACGTGGAACGCGCGGCGGCGAAGATCCACGACCATATCATTCGCACGCCCGTTCTCAGCCCCCCCGAAATCAATGAGCTGGCTGGTGCTGAGCTGTTCTTCAAGTGCGAGAACTTTCAGCATGTCGGTGCTTTCAAGGCCCGCGGCGCCTGCAACGCTGTCTTCAGTCTCAGCGATGAGGCTGCTCAGGCAGGAGTCGTCACGCACTCCTCCGGCAACCACGCAGCCGCCCTGGCACGTGCAGCCCGATTGCGAGAGATCGATGCACATATCGTGATGCCGGAAAATTCGGCAGCCGTCAAACTGGCGGCAGTTCGCCGACTGGGAGTCGAGCCGGTCTTTAGCGAGTCCAATTCCGCATCTCGTGAAGCGGTCGCCAATCGCGTCCAGCAGGAAACAGGCGCTACATTCATCCATCCATTCGACAATGCTGATGTTATGGCAGGCCAGGGGACAGCAGCCCTTGAACTGTTAGCGGATGCTCCCGATCTGGACGCACTCATCGTTCCGGTAGGCGGTGGAGGGCTGCTCAGCGGCAGTCTCATCGTTGCCCAACATCTCGCCCCTCAGATTCCCGTCTATGCTGCAGAGCCGGCGTGGGCGGACGACAGCTATCGCAGTTTGCAGTCCGGGAAAATTGAGATTCCGGAACGCTATGACACGATTGCTGACGGCCTGCGAACGCCGCTCGGGCAGTTAACGTTTCCTGTCGTGCGAAACCTTTTGAAACAGGTGCTGCTGGTGAGTGAAGATCAGATTCGCCGGGCCACCCGCACCCTTATTCAGCAGGGCCGGATGATTGTGGAACCTTCAGGTGCCGTTTCCCTGGCAGCGGTCCTTGCGAATCCAGAACTCTTTGTCAGCAAACGGGTTGGACTCATCATTTCCGGAGGCAACATTGATTCGGAAACTCTGCGTCGAATTACCAGCGTGAGTTGAGTAGCGAATCAGTGTGTCAGTCGCCTGACGGGTTGCCGCCATCAGGCAGTGGTGACGGGACGTCGACAGTCCGCCCGGACTGTTCATCTGTCCGAGTCATCGTGTCCACAGCGACGAACGAGGTGACACTGCTGATCAGATTGTGATCAAGAGCTACTTCAAGGACATTGTTTCGGATTTCATTTTGCGCTTCCGAGTTCCCTGGCAGAGTATTCATGAGGTCTTTGATTTTGAGTCGCGCCCAAACTGGCGCGATACCTCGATGATTTTGTTTTCCGTCGACAGCGTTCACGGTAAATTCCGCCGTTTCGAAGTCGACTCGACCACCGACTTTGACGTTGCCCGGCTGGCCTCGATATCGCCCGGTCACAAGGATCGGGCGGCCCACAATCAGGTCCGGCAATCGAGCCGGATAAACGTCGCCAACTCGCATTTCGCCCCAGTCAATGTGCAGGTCTGTCATCGCCGGATGGCTGATTCGCTGATTGAACTGGTCCATGACTGCGATTGGGTCATCGTTCAGGCTGAGATAAGTGGCGGCACCGCGGCCAAGAATCGCAAGGCGATCCATCAGGTATCGATTCGGAGCCTGCCCTACCCCGAAACTAAAGATACGTGACGCGCCGAGCTTCCGCTGAACGAGCCCCAGCACCTGATCCTCATTGCCGATCTGACCGTCCGTCAGGAACGTCACCACGCGAAATCGGCCTTCGTCGTGAGGAAAGTCCAGCGCCGCGGACATTCCCGTAATCATCTGAGTCCCGCCGTCACTGTTGAGTGAGTCAAGGTACTCGAGTCCTCTGTTCAGGTTCTCTGGTGTCGCAGAAACCGGGGCCGACCCGAGTTGAGAGGCATCACTGGAAAATCGGATGATCTGAAATGTGTCACGTTCGGTCAGCGAGTTCATGGCAAACCGTATTGCTTCCTTGGCCTGTTTCAATGGCTTGCCGTCTTTATCTGGCCCATTCATGCTGCCGGAACAGTCGAGGACAAACACCATTTCCATTTGAGCGCGGCGAACGTGTGACAATTCAGCCGGGGGAAACAGCATCAGCGTGAAGTAGCTGCCGTGGCGGTCTGTATGGGTGAGCAATCCGGATCGAATGGAGTCACCAGCAACCTGATACCGCAGGACAAAATCCTTATTGGGAATGCTGTCGGATGGTGACAGCGTGACAACGCGGCCTGTTGCCCCATTCCTGTTCACGCTGATCTCATGATTGACTGAGTTGACGGTCTCCAGTTCGACACCTGCGTTTATGTTGAGCGACAATGCAATGTCACGCCCACTGCGGTCATTCGACGCATACTGGATCTCGGTGCTCTGGCCGCTGGCACCCGTCTGACCGGGGCCGACAGCACCAATGCCATCTGTCCCGGACGGGTTGAATCGCGGACTGACAACCATGGGAAACACAAACTCAAACGAGCCGTCGTCATACTTTAGTGTATTGAAGTAACGGATTTTGACATCGATTTGTTTGCCAGGCTGAATGTTGGCCACTTTCTGCTGAAAGATATTGGGCCGCTCCTGTGTCATCAGGCTTGCTGTATAGCCCTTCCTCTTTGCGAGGTCGTAAACCTTCTGAGCTTCTTTTTTCTCGCGAACGATTCCTCGAATCTTTCGGTCGCCCACGCTCATTACAAATTCGTTAATTGCAGCACTGTGAGGAA
>CAJWGB010000059.1 GCA_913031625.1 uncultured Planctomycetaceae bacterium
CCATACATTGCCAAGGTTCCAAGAAAACCTCGCCCTATATAAAGCTTTGTGTGCCGAGTTTTCATCTCCGTAATTCCTGCGCGCATGAGCCACGGCAACATGACAACGATCCCAAAAGCTGCTCTGAAAAACGATATTTCGATGAAATGCAGATCTTGCGCGAGAAAACGCACTATTCCTGCCTGAGCAGCAAAAAACACTGCGCTCAATGTCATCCATATTGCGCCTTGCACTGACGCTGGCAGACGGAGGAAAGTTGTTTCGACGGATTTGAACATTAGGTGACCAACTACCGGAGTACCCTCCTACAGGAGGAATGTCGATGCTTGTTGCGAGTCTTTTGTAAAATTGGCCTCGATGCTTGATAACATCGCCACGCCCACGTCGTGACCGGAGCTTACGCCCCGCCCGGCTCGTTTGTTAACTGGCACGGAGAATCAGAACTGACGGAGCTGAAGCTGGCCAAAGTTCGTGGAGTCGAAAGCGCGGGAATGATCTGCGCACCGGAAGAGATCTTTCTTGGTGACTTCTTCGATGTGGGCGACAGGGAGATTCTTGATCTGTCGTCCTTCAATGGTGCGCCGGGGACGACCCTGAGTGATCTCCTGGGCATCGACGACGTCATCATTGAAGTGGACAACAAGTCGATCACCAACCGGCCTGACTTGTGGGGACATTACGGAATCGCGCGCGAACTCTCTGCGATCTATGACCTCGAGCTGAAGCCATTACCGCCGCTGCCGGAATTGCCACAGGCACCTCGCGTTATTTCGGAAGTGGACGAAGTGCTCCGCTTCTCTGAGACGCGCATCACGGGGGTGCAACTCCAGGAGTCACCGTTCTGGCTGGCCAGCCGACTGGCGTGCGTTGGTCAGAGACCCATCAATCTGCATGTTGACCTGACAAATTATGTAATGCTGGCGCTGGGGCAGCCAACTCATGCATTTGACGCGAGTCGTATTGCAGGTGGACTGCATGTGCGATTTGCTGCTCCAGGCGAGACACTCAAACTCCTTGATGAGACGGACGCGGCGATTGCTGAGACCGATCTCGTAGTGTGTGACGATGACGGGCCCGTTGCGCTTGCCGGAATCATGGGAGGTGGAGAACGTTCCATCAATGACACAACCGGCGACATCATTTTCGAGTGTGCAACATTCAACGGCAGAACGATTCGCAGCACCTCCAGTCGGCTTAATGTTCGCACGGAAAGTTCGGCTCGCTTTGAGAAGTTTCTTGATCCCGAAATGGTGACGAACGGTGTCGCTCTGTTTCTGTCACTGCTGAGTGAGATTCAGCCGAACGCCACGGTGACTGCATTTGCCGATCACTATCCGGCACCAACACTGGCAGATGCAATCCCTGTGACGCTGGAGTTTCTGGACTGGAGACTGGGTGAGAAAATTGCTCCCGATGTCATGGTCGGTTATCTCAATAAGCTTGGGTTTACCGTCGAAGCAACCGAAGACAGGCTGACCGTGACTCCGCCCTCCTGGCGCGCGACGGGTGATATCTCACTGCCGGAAGATATTGTGGAGGAAGTCGCTCGCCTTCATGGCTACGAACATTTCGCCTTTCAACCGCCGCGGATTGATCTGACGACCGCCATTAATCAGGCAGACATGCGACTGGAACGCGGGATCAGGGAATTCCTTGCAACCACTGGTGGTATGCGGGAAGTCTTCAGTTACCCGTGGGTCGAAGACCAGTTTCTCGAAGCGAGTGGCATCAGTCTTGAAGACTGTGTTCAGATTGGCGCCCCTCCAAGTCCAACGATGTCTCGCCTACAGCCGTCTTTGGTTCCCCAACTGCTGCGACTGACTTCGGAGAACCTGCGTTTTACACGAGAATTCCGTCTGTTCGAACTGGGCCGCGTCTTCCGAAACGGACAGGACCCGGATGATCCGTCATTGCCGTTTCAGCCAAAGCAGGTTGCCGGAGTACTGGCCGGAGCGAATGCTCAACAGTTGTTCCGTTCCGCCCGCGGCATTCTTGACGAGTTGGCCCGTTCGATCGGTATCGAGTCATTCGCCTACGGCACGACTCAGTCTGCTGCGTGGGCGGACCAGAACCTCCAGCTTGCGATTGAGCTGGAAGGACAGCCACTGGGCGTTGTCGGATGTGTGTCTCGTAAGACCCGACTGCGATCGGATATCAAGCACTCATTTGTGGTCGTTTTTGAACTGGATGTCTCCGTCCTGAAGAACGCGAGACGGCACGCGGCATCGTTCATTCGTATCCCCGAGTTTCCTCAGGTCGAAAACGATATCTCAATCGTCGTTGATGCTTCCACTGCATGGAGCGATCTGGAGGCAGTCGCTCGCGAGTGTGACGAACTTGTTAGAGATGTCTGCTTTGTTGACGAGTACGCCGGCAAGGGCATCGATGACGGTCAGAAGTCTGTGACACTGCGCGTGGTGCTTGGCTCGGATGAAGGCACGCTGAAGTCTGAGCAGGTTGAAGCGGTAGTCAGTGGATTGGTGCAGAAATACGTGGAACAGTTCAACGCTGTCCAGCGTGCGTAATCCTGATCAGGGTCGCCTGCGAATTCCACAAAATGTCTGTTTGTTCGAAGATATTCAGACAGCCCCGGCGCCTGAGCATTCACGTTTGTCACGCCACCATTGCCTGGGTCGGATATCGCGGATGAATGCTCCCTCTGAACAACTGGTACCACCTGGAACCTCTCGAGTCCGCCTGCGCGTAGTGATTGCGCTGTCTGGAATTCTATTGCCGGTGGGCATGGGGGTCTGGTCCATTCCGGGGCAGCCGGAACAGATTGAGATCAGTCCGGAAACGACAGTGATCACGGAGTTCACAACGTTCGACGGGACACGGGTCAACTATCTTGCATGGGCACGGAACCGTTTTGGAACTGCTGATCCTACTCTGGATCCGTGGCATCTGATTCTGTTCCCGATCGCGGAAGCAGAGTTAACTTACCCGGGAACTCGCTCACTGCTGAATGGAGAGATCGACAGTCGAAAGGCGGACGTGCTGCAACAGCGGGTTGAACTTCGTCGGGCAGTTCCCTTTTCTCGAGATGACGACCCTGAGTTTGCCGCTTTTGTTGAGAGCAACACGGACTGGTATGAATTGGTCATGAGCACCGACCCCGGACCACCGTCCGTCGGAGGTCTCGCGATTGGTGGCCGTAATGCCGGTCCCGGTAGCGCAGCAAACCTTACTGAGATCCTGCTGCCACTGGCTTCCACTCACCGCACGATTTCACGTCGGCTTTTGGAGTATGCCATGTTTCTGTGGGGGCAGGGTGAACGTGAAAGGGCGCTGAATGTTCTCGCGTTTGTCTTCAAGTGTCGTGATCGGGAACAACAACTGCCGATCGTGATTGACCAGATGGTGGCATCAGCCCTTGATGAGCAGGGATGCAGGGCTCTCTGGAATATCATGCTGTCCTCTGACAATCTGACGGACGGAGAATTGGCGCAGATCTGTGCGGTCCGACCTGACGGATGTGCTGCAGAAATGATGCGTGAAGCACTGCAGACCGAACAGCTGATGGCACTGGACATTGTGCAGTATTCCCGACACAAACGAGCCTCCAACGAGATCCTGATTTCACTGGCCGGACCCGCAAAGGGAGTTCAGGGAAACATGTTCTGTTCCAACGTGGCATGGAATGATCAGCTGCGTGCCTTCAACAATATGTTTGATCAGTTGGAAGAGCTGATGGTCGTAAAAGATTACCAGCGGCGTCAGGATCGAATGAACAGTGTCATTGATGGGTATCGCGGCGGCGCGATGGCTGACACATCAAAGACATATTCTTTTGAAGAACTCTACTGGCTTGATGCGAATGAGTATCTGCGTGTGAAGATCACAGAGTTTATTCCGCTTCCGGGGGCCTGCGGTGTCCTCGCACAGGATTCCAATCACCAGCAGCTGATCGTCCTTGCGGCGCTTTTGCATGCGTGGCGTCGGGATCACGGTGAATTCCCCGGCACGCTTAAGGCCGTGATGGGTGAAGATAATGGTTTTCGAAACGAGGATGCGTATACCGCCCGGCCACTTGACTATCAGCGGACAGAGGACGGATTTCAGATTCGGATCCTCGGGCAGGATGGAAAGCCGGATGATCCGCAGAGCGGCCGCAGAAGCGATGATCAGATCTGGGCATGGCCCTATCGCTCGCAGGCGAATTAACGAGTGCTGGACGCCAGGTCCGGAAACATCCGGCCGCAGCCCGCGTCTTGCGGAAAACTATCTGCCTTCGTCGGTCGAAGCTTTGCATCGACCGCAGGTACTTTTCCATGACGACTCTTGAAACGCAGCTTTATGACTCCCCGGCAGAGCTCGACTTTGGGCGATCAGCCTGAGGCAACGAGAGCGCAGCTGTATTCCATACCCGCAGCTCTACTTAACCATGTAGAGATAGTTGTGCATGAGCATGGCCATGGAGGGCTTTTGAAAGTAGTTGAGGTGATTGTGTCGCACTCCAATACTCCGTGTGACGTCGCATTCCACCACTTTGCCCGCTCTACTTCCCAGTGCTTCTCGATCTGAATCCGTCAGCCCTGTTGCACCGAGTGGGCGATGCGCGATCACGGGAAGTCGCATCGGGTAAATCTTCAGAGCAGGGTCCAGGCGATTTGTCAGTGTGAGCAGACACTCGACACTGTTGAGAGCACAATCGTAGCGTTCACCCGGATTGAGCCAGTCATGGTCGATTGCTGAGCCGGAGTAGACGGCACGAATTCTTCGTCCGTTTCTCCTCGCCCATGGATGACGGATACCCTGAATGCAGCCGCCTGACAATTGGTGTAGGGCAGATGAAATGACCCGGGTGCCATGACTGTGTCCCACCAGGCAGACGGGACAATCTTCGGGAAGGCGACTCACGAGTTCTGCAAGGTAGTACCCGTTTCGAGCAGCACGAAAGCCGAGCTGGTTTACGTCGAATGCAATCGTTGGAGTGATGGGGCGATAGCTGGGCCAACGAAAGTAGATCATCTGCATTTGTTTGCCGCGACTGGCGGATTGGAACCACCGCCAGACGCTGGGGGCCTGGCTGCTGGCAAGGTTCGGACTCACAAAGCTCCCGTGAACCATGATGCAGACGGGGACTTCGGGTTGGATCTGACTGAGCAACGCATCAAAGTCGGAGCGATGGTAGCCGCAGTTCCACCGGCAGACAGATGGGCAAAACTTTGGACATTCCCGATGGAAATTCTGAGGGGAGTGTTCGGTCGAGAGATACCAGAAGCCACTCTGGTGGTCTGTCTCCGCCGTTTCAGGGGCAGGCAGAGCTGGAATGGTGCTGTGTGCCTGTGGCCGTTCTTCCTGCGCGTGCGTTAGTTGAGCAAGCAGCACGCAGAGCAGGGTGAGATTCCGGAACAGGCGAGTAGTTCGGGAGGTGAAGTTCATCGAGGGACCGACCTGAGCGAAGCGTGTGATTCTCCTGTGTGAAGCCTCCGTTTGCTGTAGGTATCAGGTCCGTCCCTGTGTGTATCGGCTGTGTGGAAAATGGAATCGGCAGAATCTGCCGAAGTTCGGCTTGTGCCGGTCGGGTCGAATGGAAGAGGTGTCCGCGGCCACTGTGCTCATCGGCCGCGGACATCTTCAGGAGAAATACTGTTCGATTCTTTGCTCATAGGGCCCAGATGCCCGACCAAACGCGTCCTCGAAATTCGCGCCGAATGGCCAGAGCATGCCAGTCGTATGCCCATGGATCGGGGATGACTGGCCTGTCGTTTTTACCGACGTGAGTCCGGGGCAGCAGAATTGCCTGGGGGCTGGGACGGCGGGAAGTAACCATGCCGTCTGAGTCAGGTTGTGTTTCACCGTGAGGATCGTGGAGATCTTCAGAAGTCGGTGACTCACTGTCTGACGAGGAGGAGTGGCTGACGAGATGAGCGATGGCCGGACTCGGTAGTGTGATGAGAGGAACAAAGGATGCGGTCATCATTCCTGTGCACTTTCTGCGTGAAAGAGATCAACATGGAACGTCGCGCCGTCAGAGAATGGCGGACGGGACAGAATGGCGGACGGGACAGGGGGCGACTCAGATCCAGTTGAGCACTTCCGTGTGACCGCTGTAGTTGATGAACTCAATCAGGTGCTGACGGGTGACGAACCCGTTTCGATTCATACGCAGGTTATGAAACCGGACCCAGCGACTGACGGTGTCCAGCTGCACATTGCAGAGTCGCGCGACGTCTGTGATGGAGAACAGCTGACGCGTCCTGTTGCGGAATTCCGGGAATCGATTGTCGGGCTCCTCCCACTCTTCAACGGGAGCTGGTGTGCGATCGGGGCAGTGTGTGCGGTGTGAGGAACGCTTGATGGTCTGGAAGTAGGTCATGTCGAATCCTGCTGAATAGAAGGGGGGGACGAGATCAGTTGAACCGGTGTGAATGCGGCTCATGAGGCGTGGCTGGATTGGCTCTCGGAGTGCGAGAAGGAGGCCAGCAGCCGAAGGCAACTCGTCAGCAGGGCAGGATTCCGGACCAGTGTCGGCCCGAGTTTTCACGAAACAGACCTACAGAAATCCCATGCTCAGCAGATGTGCCATTCAGAAATGAAATGAGGCAATGCATGAGGGGCCTGACGGAAGACAAGAACGATGTCGGAGCGGTGAGTTCTAACTCAGAGTTGTGTTGTAGCACAACACTATATCGTCGCGATTCGATGGGTTCTTGACTAAAAGTTGGGATCCGTTCAGGCGTAGTTCCCGGGGGCCATATGAACGCGGTTTTGCTCACCCCAGCGGAGCTCGACCTTGGGCGATTCCCCAAAGGCAACGTTTGTTTGATATGGCCCTCGCGAAAAACAGCCCGCCTCGACGTCGTGGATTTTGTTCCGAACCCGCGGGGCTGCCGGCTGTTTCTGTGTCGGGCCATATGAGACCGCAGCTCTATAACACGACCGCTTCCAGCTCTGATGGCCGCTTAAGGATCAGTGTTGGTTCCTCGTGATTGATCCGAGGCTCCTGATTGGAGGCAGTGGGCGAGGGATCTGAGGCGATCTGAGATGTGTCGTCTGATGGCTGCGACTGAGGTGAGGCCTGATTGTCTCGTACGTCACACGGCCGGTGACGATTCCACCAGTCTTCTGCGGCCCGCCAGCCCCAGTCGTTTGCGCATTCACACGACTCCAGGGCTTCCCGGACTTCGCGGGCTGAGTGAAAGCGTTCCGCGGGATTCCGAGACAGGCACCGCAGGATTACATTGGCAAGGTCTTCCGGTACTGTTGCACCGATCTCCTGAAATGTTGGCACTTCAACAGTGGCATGAGCCACGATCAGCATGATTGGATCTTCATCAGTGAACGGTGGCCGACTGGTCAACAGGAAGTAGGCGACTGCACCAAGAGAGTACAGGTCTCCTCGGGAGTCAGGTCGCATGCCGACAGCCTGTTCCGGACACATACAGGACGGAGACCCGAAGATTTTGGTGCTGACGCCTCGGAGAGTGATGGGCGACTGCGTGATACTCTGAACAAGTCCAAAGTCCAGCAGTTTGGCGACGTCGCACGACTTTCCTCGCTCTGTAAGAAAAATGTTGCTGGGCTTGATATCTCGGTGCACGAGGCCGGCGCAGTCGGCTTCGTAGAGGGCATCGCAAAGCTGCTTAAGCAGGTACACGACTCGTCCGGGACTCATTGTGCCGTGTTTGCGCACACACTCAGACAGGTTGAACCCATTGAGATATTCCATGACGTAGTAGAACCGGCCATCGCTGGAGGTCCCGTAGTCGTAGATTTCGATTGTGTTCCAGTGTGTCAGTTGAGCGGTCGCTTTCGCTTCCTGCTCAAACGACTTTCGCATCTCAGTATCCCCGGCGTTTTCCGGGTGAATCAGCTTGAGCGCACAGTGCCGTTTCATCAGTTGATGTTCAGCAAGATAGACGTCTCCCATGCCACCAGCCCCGAGCTTCTGTTTCAGCAGATAGGGCCCGAGTCGGTTTTCGTCCGCTTCTGGTTCGCGGCGGAGCCAATAGGATCGAAACACGGAAATCAGCAGCACTGCTCCGGGAAACAGCAGTCCGAGGCACACCCAGTAAATGGGGGGGGGACTCCGCTGAGCAGTTCGTTCTGAGTCCAGCGGAGGGAGACAAATGTCAGGAAGTTGCCCACCGCGATGATGATCGCCGCGGAGTGCGAGTGTTTGCGGATCATCCCCTCTTGAGTCACGACATCCACGGAACGCCCGGGAGCAGGCGAATTCTGATCGGCAGCGCTTGTTGATGCGTCGTCCTGCCGGTCCGAATTTGGGAGTGGATGGGACATGGGCGAGTTTGGGCGAGTTTAAATGGCTGGGGTTGCCGTTTGTGAGGGTTAGTGAAACCCTGCTTCGCGGGAACTCTAGCTCGGGGAAACTGGCTCGGCGGAACGTTTTGAAGAAACAACAACCCAGTCAGTAGATTCCCTGTGAGTGGTTTCCAGCATCGCATTCAGGCGGTTTTGAAGGCCTGGTGGCGTGCAGAATTCTGACGGACTGGCAGTGGTCGTCTGGTTGATTGCAGCGTCTTAGCGGAGCAGCGTAAGCTGACCGACCCGCCGCGTTTTGGAACGGAAGCGGTCGTGATTGACTTGAACTCGGAGGGGCGACGGGAGTGCTTGCGCACTTCCGCTAAGAGAACCCCTACAGGTGGCCCGAACAGCCCACCGGAAAGGCTCGAAATGGCGAATCCTTGAGTCTGGCCGGTGTTCTCCGTATCGTGGCATATGCTGGCATGTCGCTGGTGTCCGAAAAACTCGCCTGTCAGGTGCCTTCCTCTCTGCGTGCGTCCACGGCACGGTTCATGGCACTTTTGCTGGCTGGTGAGGCTTCAATTCCCTGATTTCCGCAAAAACTCAGCAATAAGTCTGTGGTTGAATCGTGACCAAAGCGACCACAGATGATACAGACTTTACCAAAGGTGTTTGGCACAAACAGTTTGCGCCATTTTCCGGCGCACCTGTCGGCTCGCCCTGATTGAGGAAAGGTGTCTGATGGCAGACTGGCTTCAGCAATTTGTTGATGATGGCACGATCGGTGAGTCGCAACTGGAAGAGGCGCGGCAGATGGCCGCGAACATCGGCATCACGGTCGAAGATTCGCTTGTCCGGCTCGGATACATCGAAAGCAAACAGCTTGGACAGGCTCAGGCCGCCGCGTTCAACTACGAGTACGTGGAGTTGGAAGGGCTGCAGATTCCGCCTCGGGTGATCGAGCTGATCACCGAATCCATGGCCCGTGAAAACATCGTCATCGCCACTGGTATGGAAGGGGAGACGGTCATTGTTGCGATGCACAATCCCAACAATATCGAAGTCCTCGACAAGCTCCGGTTTGTCCTCAACCGCGAGATTAAGGTCGTGATGGCGCCGCTGGAGTCAATTCAGGGAGCGATCAACCGGCACTACGGTCAGACGGAAACAGAGTCCGTCGATACGATGATTTCTGAGTTCACAGAAACGGAAATCGACTTCACCGAGACGGAAGCGGAAGCCGCCGTTCAGGGAGAAGAGGACGACAGTGCCCCCATTATTCGTCTGGTGAACCTGATCATTTCAGAAGCCATGCAGATGCGGGCCAGCGACATTCACGTCGAACCCTTCGAGGATCGGATCCGTATTCGCTACCGAATCGACGGATCGCTGATTGAGCGAGACAGCCCTCCCAAGAGACTTCTTGGGGCTGTTTTGACTCGAATCAAGATTATGGCTCGGATGGACATTTCCGAGAAACGACGGCCTCAGGACGGGCGAATTAAGACCCGTATGGGGGCGAAGGAGTTTGACCTCCGCGTCTCGATTCTGCCGACCAACCACGGTCAGGCGGTCGTTATGAGAATCCTGGACCGAGACAACATCAAGATCGGGATCCGCAACCTCGGGTTCAGCGATGACAACTACCGGACGTTCCAGAACATCATCCGCCGACCGAACGGTATCTTTCTGGTGACAGGCCCGACGGGGTCCGGCAAGACCACCACTCTCTATAGTGCGCTGGGAGAGCTGAACCGGCCTGACCGCAAGATCATTACGGCGGAGGATCCGGTGGAGTACTACCTGCCGGGTATCAATCAGGTGGAGGTGAAGCACTCAATTGGGTTTGACTTTGCCAAGATTATTAAGTCGATGCTGCGTCAGGCCCCCAACGTGATCCTCGTTGGGGAAATCCGTGATACTGAGACTGGCGAGATGGCTGTACAAGCGAGTCTGACCGGACACCTGGTGTTCAGTACTCTACACACGAACGATGCGCCCGGTTCTATTACACGCCTGATTGACATGGGTGTGCAGCCATTTCTGGTTGCATCGTCTTTGATGGCGGTGATGGCTCAACGTCTGGTGCGAGTCGTCTGCACGAAATGTAAGGAGCCGTACCAGCCGACTCCGGAAGAGATCGACTTCTTCGAACTCTCTGACGAAGAGTTGGGTGAAGGGGACTGGGTCCGCGGTCGTGGCTGTAATAATTGTCAGCACACGGGTTACCTGGGGCGAAGGGCTGTCTTCGAACTGATGACAATGAATTCGACTCTTCGTGAAATGGCGTTCAACAGTGAGCCGTCTCAGAACATTCGGCGTCAGGCGCGACTGTTCGGAATGCGAACACTGGTGGATGATGCTCGGGACAAGGCCATGGCGGGTCTGACCACTCTGGCGGAGGTGCACAAGCTCTCCAGTGGTGGCCACTAGTGGTGTTTTGGGTGCGTTTCTGGATCAGGTCTGCGGGTCCGGGAACAATGCAGTGCCTTTCGACACCTTGTCAGTGCCGGGTTCTCCGGTGCTGAGTATCGCGGAAAACCCATAACCTTTCTTCTCTATCCGTGTGACAGGGCGAAACGGGAGACAATGAATGCCTCGTCAGCTTCAGATTGACAAGCTGCTGGAAACGGTAGTTCGTGAAAAGATCAGTGACCTGCACATCACTGTCGGGCAGCCGCCAGTGGTGCGGTCCGGCGGGCGTATGGTCCGGCTGGAGACCAAAAGCCTCGAGAAAGAGGACACGGCGGCTCTGATGAAGAGTATTACGCCGGAGCGAAATCAGCAGCAGCTGCAGGAGCGGGGCGGAACAGACTTTGGCTTTGCCTTTGGAGAGGCCGCTCGATTCCGTGTATCGGTCTTTAAGCAGCGCGGCATGATCGGGATGGTTCTGCGACGAATCCCGAACGAGTTTCTGACCTTTGAGCAGCTGGGGCTGCCGCCAGTGGTCAAGGAGCTGATTCAGCGGCCTCGTGGGCTGTTTCTGGTGACCGGGCCAACCGGTTCCGGCAAGACGACCAGTCTGGCCAGTATGATTAACTGGATGAATAACAATCTGGATCACCACATCATCACGATGGAGGATCCGATTGAGTATTATCACGACCACAACAAGTCCACGATCAATCAGCGAGAGATCGGTGTGGACTGTCCGTCTTTCCCTGATGCTCTCCGAGGTGCTCTGCGACAGGACCCGGATGTGATTCTCGTGGGGGAAATGCGAGACCTTGAAACGATCGAAGCGGCGATCACCGCTGCAGAAACCGGGCACGTTGTTTTTGGAACGCTCCATACGACGGGTGCTCAGGGTACTGTTGACCGTGTGATCGACGTATTCCCGACGAACCAGCAGGAGCAGATTCGAACACAGCTGGCGAACGGGATTATTGGCATTCTGAGTCAGGGTCTGCTGCCTCGAAAGCCCAAGGGGCTGGTGGCTGCCTACGAGATGCTGGTGGTGACCAGTGCGATCTCCAACCTGATTCGTGAAGGAAAGACGTTCCGAATTAATTCGGCCATTCAGACGGGTCGCAAGTTTGGAATGATTCTGCTGGATGATTCCCTGTTCAATCTGTGGAAGAACGGGTTGTGTGATGAACAGCATGTGATCGCCAAGTCCAATAACCCAGGTGAACTGCGTGCTCGAATTGAACGTGCCAAGAAGGGCGTGTTCGATGATGACGAGGATGATGATGATGACGAGTTCGAATAAGACTGACGGAGTGGGCTGACGGCTCACACGGTCAGCATCGACCGGCTCGGTAAATCGTTTCTCCTCTTTAAAGCACTGGTAACAATCATGCCTCAGCGAAAGCTCGGACAAATCCTCGTCGACCTCGGTTATCTGACAGATGACCAGTTGTGGGACGTTCTGGAAGAGCAGAAACAGAGCACCGGTCTGATCGGCCAGGTGGCTGTTCGTATGGGAATGGTGACAGAAGATCAGGTCACTGAAGCGTTAGCCGAACAGTGGGGGATGCCAGTCATTAATCTGGCGGAAACAAACATCCCTCCGCAGGTTCTTGAGCTCGTGCCACAGCCGATGGCAGAGATTTATAAGATCATGCCTGTTTCGCTGCGTGATGAAGTTCTGACGGTGGCGATGGCTGATCCGCAGAACGTGAGTGCTCTGGATGACCTCCGCAACTTCCTTGGCCACGAAGTGCGTGGAGCAGTGTCCAGTATTGCGGACGTTGAGGAGGCGATTGCTCGCTACTACGCTGACCGCGAAGAGAGTATCGAGGACGTCATCGACGAACTCGCCGATGACGAAGACAACATGGACGGCCCACGTGGGTACGACCTGTCGGCAGAGTCCGAGCTGTCAGAAGCGACGCCCATTAAAAAGCTTCTGAATATGGTGATTCTGCTCGCGATTCGTGACCAGGCGAGCGATATCCACTTCGAGCCTTTTGAGGATGAATTCAAGATTCGCGTGAAGGCGGATGGTGTTCTTTACGAGATGGTGCCTCCGCCGCGTCACCTCGCAAATGCGATTGTGACTCGTATTAAAGTCATGTCGGACCTCGACATCGCGGAGCGACGTCTGCCTCAGGACGGTCGTATTGAGCTGAACGTAGGCGGTAACCCAGTCGACCTTCGTGTGAGTGTGCTCCCCGTGCTGTTTGGGGAAGCGGTGGTTATGCGAGTGCTCGACCGAACGGTTGTCGCGCTGGACCTCAACAAGATTGGTATGGATCCGACAACTCTGTCGCGGTTCCGCCGGATGGTGAGTCTGCCGAACGGAATTGTTCTGGTGACGGGACCGACGGGTTCGGGCAAGACGACGACTCTCTATTCAGCGCTGAACGAGCTGAACGATGTGTCGACCAAAGTGATCACGAGTGAAGACCCGATTGAGTACGACATCGAGGGGATTCAGCAGTGTCCGGTGAACCCGGACATTGGAGTGACGTTCGCTAATATTCTTCGCGGTATTCTGCGACACGATCCGGATAAGATCCTGGTTGGTGAGATTCGAGACTACGAGACGGCGGAGATTGCTGTTCAGAGTGCTCTGACCGGACACCTCGTGTTCAGCACACTGCATACAAACGACGCTCCCTCTGCGATTACTCGATTGCGGGATATGGGAGTGCCGGCGTTCCTGATTACAGCCACCGTCGAAGGCATTCTTGCTCAGCGACTGGTGCGTCGTATCTGTACGGAATGCCGGACTGAATTTGAGCCATCTGACGATCTGTTGATGGAGCTTCAGCTGCCGCTGGATACGGCTCGCAAGTACAAGTTCTATTACGGCAAGGGGTGTAGCCGCTGTAACAACAGTGGCTACAAGGGGCGAGTCGGGATTTATGAACTGCTGAGTGTGACGGATGAGATTCGTGACTGTGTGGCTGCGGAGCAGTCGGCAGACGAGATTCGTGACGTGGGCAGAAATCAGGGTATGACGACTCTGCGTGAATCCGGACTCAAGTTGATCTTCGACGGAATCACCACGATTGATGAAGTGGTGCGAGAGACCGTTATGGAGGACGTCGAATAACCGCTCACTGCAGCGGTTTCGAACTGTTGTATTTTGCTGCAGCAGAATGAAGCACCAGCCAACAGGGCGTTTGATTCAGCCGCAGTTTTCTATGTATTTCCCGGGCAACCGGGGTTTGTCAGGCAAACGAACTCTATGGAATAGTCTTTGCAGCAAAGCAATTCACGGCGAACGTGTTCAGCTGATATTTCGGAACTCCGCGTTCAAAAGCCGTTCATTGTTTTATCGCACGGGCTTTCCAGCGGGTGGGCTGTCTTCGGGCAGACTGCTTTGCATGGGGGGAAGTTTGCAGTTGATGAAACAGTACCAGAGGTGACGCTATGCCCGTCTTTCAGTACGAAGCGATGGATTCCACCGGCCTTGAGGTCAAGGACACCATCGAGGCCCCAACGGAGGGCGAAGCTCAGACGTTAATTCGCGAGAAGGGCTTCTATGTCACCAAGATTCGCGAAAAAGAGCGGAAAAAGAAGTCAAAAGCGTCTGGCAACAAGGGCGGTGAAAACAAAAAGGCGTTCACCATTGGTGGAGTGAAGGCCAAGAAGCTTTGTACCTTCACTCGATCACTTTCGACGCTGCAGGACGCGGGCCTGCCACTGCTTCGCAGTCTTCGAATTCTGGAAGGTCAGGAGAAGCCGGGGGCTCTTAAAAACTGCCTGATGGACGTCATTGAAGACGTGGAGTCCGGGAACACGCTTTCCGAAGCGATGGCCAAGCAGCCCAAGGCGTTCGACAACCTGTACGTCAACATGGTGAAGGCCGGTGAGGCCGGCGGTGCTCTGGAAGTGATTCTCCAGCGTCTGGCGGAATTCAAAGAGCGAGCTCAGTCGCTGAAGCGAAAGATCACGGGGGCCATGATTTACCCGTGTGCGGTCATCGGTGTTGCTGTGATGATCGTGTCGTTCATCATGGTCTTCATCATTCCGAAGTTCAAAAAGATCTTCGAAGACTTCGATACCGAGCTGCCGGAAATGACGGTGCTGCTCATCGATATGTCGGACTGGATGACCAACTACTGGTACATGCTCTTTATTGCTCCGGTGGCCTTGTTCCTCTTTGTGAAGATCGTGAGGAAAAACAAAACCGGGGCCTTTGTGGTGGACTGGGTGTCGTTACGCATACCGCTCGTCGGGAAGATCTTACACCTTGGGATTATTGCGCGCGTGACGCGAACCCTCGGAACACTGATCGCTTCAGGAGTGCCGATTCTGGAGGCCCTGCTGATTGCTCGAGATACTTCAGGCAACCATGTTTTCGAACGAGCGTTCGACAATATCTATGCAGCGATTCGAGAAGGGGAAACCATCTCTGTGCCGCTGAAGGAAGCCCGCATCGTGGATGACATGGTCGTCAACATGGTGGACGTGGGTGAAGAAACGGGTGCTTTGGATGACATGCTGTATCGAATTGCAGACGTGTACGACGAACTGGTGGAAGTCAAAGTGGAAAGCCTTGTCAGCCTGCTGGAACCGATCATGGTCGTGGTTCTGGGTTTGATTGTCGGTTTTATCGTGATCGCACTGTTCCTGCCGCTGATTAAGCTGCTGAACGACCTGTCCTGATTCAGAAAACGAAATTCAATATTGGGATCTCAATTCCATGAAAACCATTCACAAAACCAAATCACAGACTGGCACCCGGGCAGGGTTCACTCTGCTTGAACTGCTGGGCGTGGTCGCAATCCTGTCAATCCTTGTGGCGTTGATTCTGCCAGCTGTCATGAACGCCTGGGCGCGTGCGGAGGTCACTGCGGTCAATGCCGAGTTCACTTCTTTGGCCGGTGCGATTACGAAGTTTAAGGCGGACTACAACAAGGAGCCCTGGAGTTCAATCAACATCCATGAAGCGAAGGCCGACTGGGATGCTGATCCAACCAGCAAGTCACGGATTCGTGATATCTGGCCGCAATACAGTTTTAATGACCAGGATCTCGACGGGGACGGATCCGTGAATGGCTCGTGGGCGTTGACTGGCAGTGAGTGTCTTGTGTTCTTTCTGGGAGGAGTTCGCAGCTCATCCGGCGCCCTGATTGGTTTTAGCAAGAACCCAATCGCGCCACTCAATGGAACTGGGACGAACCGAACCGAGCCCTATCCGTTTCCTGCTGATCGTCTGATCGACGAGGACGGCGACGGGATGTACGAGTATGCCGACCAGCTTTCCGGTGCCGCAATTCATTACGTTTCTTCGAATAACGGACAGGGGTATTCCACTGTCGCGGGTGCACCCAGTTTCTATGTTCTGAGTGACGGAACAACGCCATGGAATAAGGGTGGGTTTCAGCTGATCTCCGCTGGTGCAGATGGACAGATGGGATTCGACCTCACTGACAATGCACAGACGTTTGAGGCGGGGATGGAATTTCCAGGTGCACCTGCACCGGGTCGGCTGTTTGAGCGAGACAACATCACAAACTTCCACTCCGGCACACTTGATGACGGCTAGGTCATGACCACCTGATTCGGTCGTCCTGTGAACTCCTCGGAGCACCTTCATGAATAACAGTGTCAGACAATCTGAGCGCCGCGGCTTTACGCTCGTGGAACTGCTGATGGTCATCATGATCATCGCATTCCTCGCCGGGCTGACAGTCGTTGCGATGAGCGGCTTCACCGATGATGCTCAGGTCGTTGCCACCAAAGCAACCATTCTGAAGATCAGTCGGTTGATTGATGAGCGCTCTGAGGCGTTTGAGCGATCCTTCCGAGGGGACCAGCGAGATCGATACATCTCGGCAACACTGGATGTACTGAGTAACGAGGGGCTGCAGGTCGGATATTTTCGAAACCGTGAAGGAGAGGTCGCTCCGGCGATTCGCTATCTCGCGTTCAAGTACGGGTTTCGATTCCAGTTTCCGCAGCGAATGCCTGAATTGGGGGCGGTGAATTCGGATGGGGTTCCGCTCTTGTTCTATCGCCGGATTGCGTACCCGCAGGCTCGTCAGCAGTTGATCGAGGAAAAGACGAGTCCCTCTGATCCGGATCCGACGGATGCCGAGATCAATCAGCGAGTTTCCGATAACTGGGCGATTCATGTCGCTCACGAGACTGATGCGCAAGCCTCTGATCTCGATACGATCCACTCCACCGAGAGTGCTGAACTCCTTTACTACATGCTGATTAAAGGAGACACACTTGGCGCTGCGACCAGTGCTGAGAGCGAGTTTCAAAGTGCTGAGATCGCAGACACGGATGGAGACAGTTTTCCGGAATTCGTGGACGGCTGGGGTCAGCCTCTGCAGTTCTACCGCTGGCCAACGCGACTGATGGATCCGGATGCTCCGTATCCGTTTGCCCCCGTGTTCTCGGATGGTTCTGATCCGACTGAAACTCGAGTGGTCAATGACTCAGAGCGTGAGCACGCCAGTCTGCTGTTTAAGGGGCTGCCGCCGGATCCTGCAACGACCGGCAGTCGCGCTCAGAGGGACCTCATGCTGGTTGACCCGGATGACCCGGTTGGAATTCTCTACACGCTGCTGGAGAACGACTATTACAAGAATCAGGGTCTCGATTTGACGCTCGTTTACAACGAGGCACAGTTCCACACGCCTGACACTTATCACACCCCACTGGTTGTGTCGGCCGGCCCGGACGAAACCCTTGGGCTTCGCGAACCGAACAGGACAGATGCAGGGTCCGGTATCTTTGGCAATCTTGGTCAGTATGCGGGAACAACGGTCAACAGTCCTCAACCAGGCTCGGACGTGGTCGAGGCACTCTTCGATAATGTCACCAATCGCAACCGACGAGCGGGGGCTAAGCGATGATGAAGCGACGAACAGTTTCCGGTCACCCGGCCGGCTTCACACTCATTGAGTTAATGATTGTGATTGGGATTATCCTGATCATTGCCACGATGACTTTGTCCGCGCTGCACTATGTGCAGAACGCGGACCGGGTTGGAAGTGAGGCGGCTCGCGTGCAGTCCTTTATTATGGGGGCTCGCGACCGAGCGATTTACGCAGATGAACTGCGTGGAGTTCGCCTTTATGTTGAGCCAACTCCTCCAGGATCAGATCCGGATGAGGCCTGGACCTACCGGCGAACAGTTACGTCAATGGCCTACATTGCCCCCGGTGGATCCTGGAATTCACCCGAGCACTCGTCCGGAATTCAGATTCTCAGGCGATTCGATGCTAATGGCAATGGAGCCATCACGCCCCTGGGCGTGGATGATCCTAATGACCCACTGGATCAGTTGGAGAATCTTGGTCTTCGCTATGTTCGTGGCTTCAATGACCCCGGCTGGTGGAATCTGAAGCGACGCGGATGGCTGGTTGACGGACTACGGATTCGGATCCCTGCCGGTCCAACCGGACACTGGTACGGCGTTGATACGCGGCTGATTGATACGACCGCCGCGCCTACCTATGAACAGGTTCTGCTGCTGCAGATCGACTACTCAGACAAAGGAAATCCGAACGACGACGTTGCCTGGGATAATTTGACTTATGAAATTGAGTTTCCGGCGCAGGTGTTGCCACAGGAGCCACTGTTGCTGAGCGACGGTGTCGTGATTGACCTTGATGGTTCAAGAATTCCAAACGCGTGGGAAGTGGCCCTCCCATCTGGTGGCACGGAGTTCTCTGGATACATGGATATCTGGTTTTCTCCACGAGGGAATGTTGTCGGAGATGCTGCTGCGGCGGGGCTCATGCATTTCTATGTTTGTGACAGAGAAGACAGTTATAAGCTGAAGGAGGCCTGGGTGGCGACCGGGAATTCGCCACCGAACCCTTTTGTGCCGCTGGATGAAATCGATTCGTCCACTCAGACATGGGTATCTGCTCATACCGAAGGTGTCTTTGTACCCCGTGACCGGCGGATTGTTTCGCTGTTCAGTCAGACGGGGGCGGTGTCGGTCAGTCCGGTGAACGCACTTGACGACCTGAATATGGACGGAATTGCGGACGACCCATTTCGCTTTGCTGAGACAGGGGAGGCAGCCAAATGAATCCTTGCCAGACAGATTCCACATCTCGACGCGGTATGACACTGATCGAAGTGCTGATGGCGCTGATGATCATGAGCATTGGCGTTTCTGCCGTTGCCGTGCTATTTCCGATTTCAACACTGCGGTCAGTCCGGGCGTCACAACAGACAAATGCGGGCATCGTGGCTTACAACGTCCGCGAGCTCATTAATGTTTACCCCGAGCTGATCTTCGATCCCGACTTTGATGGCAATCTGGAAGAGCACTTTCGTAATTCGAGTCAGAATAACTACGTTGTCGACCCCGTGGGGTACTACACCCTGGCGGAGGATGCTCCGAGGATTCTGCCTGCGACAGCTCCTCAGTTCTACCAGCGCTACGGAAATACAGAGAAGGCACCTTCATCAATCAGGCGGTTTGGTGGTCCTCACAAACTGATTTCACGTCCCACTTCGGACGGCGCCGCATTTCAGATGGGTGCTCAGCGGCTGGGGAGCCAGGGAGATGGTTGGGAAACCATAGTCGAAGCTCAGCCGGAGCGCGACGCCGATGGTAATGTTGTTGATGTGGCCAACTTCGGCGGGGTCAACCTTGTGGAAGTCGACCTGTCGGACGTACCGCGTCCTCAGATGTATACCAACCTGATCACAGGCAGCGAATACGATACCGCTGTCGACATGATTCGGGTTGTTCTGTTCAGTGATACTGGCCGCTTCAGTCAGGCATTTCCTGTGACTTCAATCAGCGGTAACACGGTCTACTTCACGGAAGACTTCGTCGGTCCCAATGGTTCACTGGACGGCCTCGAAGATGTAAACAGGAACGGTTTCCTTGACGAACGACAGGTCCCTCGTGCGTTTCTTTCCGCAGACGGCACGCCGGGCGTGCGAGTTTCACGTGTACTCATTCAGTCACGCAAACTGAGCGACTACACATGGATGCTGAATGTCCGACGGCGGAGTGACGGGCTGGCACGAAGTGTGGATGTTGTGGTGCGATTCGGCGGGGGCGTCAAGTTGAGTGACGAACGTGGCCATCCAGGCATCTTTGTCGCTGGCACGACGAACGCCTACATCAATAACGCGGCCGGTGTTGAGGCTCCCATCCGTCGTGGTGGTCATGTCTTTGATGCAGTCAACGGAATCTGGTACCGCATTCAGCAGGTCAATCAGCACGCCGATTTTGACTATCACGTCATTCTGCAGTCAACGATCAATGAAGGCGCGGGCAATTATGACCCAACGACTGGTGTCCCCAGCCCGTCAGGGCCCTTTGGGGCTGCGATCGTTCCGACGGGGGTCGTTGATGTTTATCCGCTCGGCTCCTTTCCGATTCCGGATTCTCTGCGGAAAACAACGTTTTAGTATCTATGGCCCCGTGGATTGGCTGGCCGGTCCTGGCTGCCTTCTGTCGGAGGGGACGTTATGAAACACAACTCAATCAGAACCAGACAGCAGACGCCGACGTCTTCGTGCCGCGGCGGATTTACGCTGGTTGAAATGCTGATTTCTGTCACGCTGGTCCTGCTGATGATGACAATGTTTGTCAGCATCTTTCAGCTGGCGACGGACAGTGTCCACACTCAGCAGGGGATTGCCCGACACCATCAGAAGGCCAGGGCTTTTCTTGCGACGATTCGCCACGACATGTCCAAGCGGACAATGCGACTTGCGATGCCGTATCACCCAGGTGAGTCCACGGGTTCACCAACCAAATTCACAATTCGCCAGGGCTACTTCCACGTCTCCACGAATGACCCTGACAGTACGATTGATGATGTGCTGCAGTTTACGATTTCGATCAACAACGTCCGCGAAGATACAGACGACACTCAGATCTACGGATCAGCCCGAACACTCTACGACGTGATTGGTGGTCAGCAGTTGGTTTCAATTACCAGAGATCCGAACCAGCCCGACGCAGACGACGGAGTCCTGCAGGGCAACAGTACGGGGGCTTCAACGGCGGCAGAGGTGATGTACTTTGTTCGTAACGGAAATCTCTATCGCCGTGTCATGCTGCTCCGGAATCCGCTCAATGTCGCGGGAGGTGACCTCGCAATTCAGCCTGAGTCCACTCATGACATAACGGGCAGCGGACAGGTCAATCCCTACATTGTGACAACCACGGCCAACGAAGGTGGAATGGTTGTTGTTGATGGTGGCAATTTCTGGGCGACAAACGATCTCTGGAAGTATTTCGATTACTCAGCCGTACGTACGCCGACTGGTGTTTCTTTTGTGGGTGTAGATTCTCTGGACAATTCTCAGGGCCCTTCTGTCTCGATTGGCAACCCCGGCCGACGGTTTGGCTTTGATCTGGGGACCGGACTCCCACGTGAATTCACGTCCGCTCCGCAGCGTCTGTTCTTCGGTCGGTTCCTGCATGCCGAAACCTCGGCCAGAAACTTTAATTATCCGCTCGGCACAATGACGTCCACGCTCAGTAATGATGACAACTGGGCACCCGGTGATCCGGTCGCGGACCTTGTTTCGGGCCTGGTAAATGGAGAGACGCCGTACGGCAATCCGCTTGATCGAACATCTACGTCCCTGTCTCTGGATCAGGAGACCGGCATTCTCTCGGAGTTCACTCTCGAGAGTGATCGTGGTGGGGTGCGAACCGGAGAAGACCTGCTCCTGACAAACGTCCACGGAATGAAGGTGGAACTATGGGATGGTCGTCTTGGTCGTTTCGTTGAACCAGGCCACCAGGGGTTGCGCCCCGTTTATGACAACACGGGATCTTTGACCGGCGTGATCGCAGGCGACTATCACGCCAATCGCAGGATGAATACGGCATTCGGTGATCCTGACAGCCCTCAGGTGAATATCTTTGATACCTGGCACCCCGATGCGATGGATGGAACGGCACTGGACGGAACTCCTCCTCCATTTATGCCCCTTCGATTTCATCCGCCGCGCTTGAATCAGACACCAGATGATGGCCCCACTCCCACGACTGCTCCCGACCCCGCTTCAGAAATGGACCCGGAAACTGACACGGTGGTGACCAATCGTGGTTTCTGGCAGGGGAGTGAATTTAACGCTGGGACTGTCCAGACCTACGACGTTGGAGATATTGTATTTGCAAGGCCGATCGACTTGTCGAACACAGGCGACTGGTGGACCGATCACCAGTTGGTGCTGGGTGAGTTGCACACGGTATACCGCTGCAAGAGGGCCGGGTTTGCCGGCGACTCAAACGTCGATTACAGCAGCTCTGGTCGACTCCAGCCAGCATGGCCAACCGAGTCTCATCATCTGCTGACAGAATCGACCGACGGAGCCGACGCATACAGAACCGCCGGGAACACGATTCCTGCTGCTTATAACCAGCCAGCAGTATGGGAGTCGCTGGATAATCGACGGCCATTGAAGGCGATTCGCGTCACCATTCAGTTGTATGAACCTGGGAGTGACACACTAAGACAGGTCAGTGTTGTTCTGCCGTTGACTAAAGACGCGGATCTGTAATCGGAATGTAATCGCGGCGGACCAATCTCAAGGAAGTGGAACTGTGTTCTGCAGGACCGCTTCCTTTGATCGGCAACTCAGTTGTCGGTCTCAAAATCCTGATCGAACAGGAGTACCAATATGAAGAGTCGCAAACAGACGCTGAAACAGCAGGCAGCAAGTCGGCGCGAGTTTCTCGCTCAGCTGAGTCGTACTGAACAGGCGGATCGCAGTGGTTCCACACTGATGATCGTGCTGGCGCTGTTGAGTCTATTGGCATTCACCGGGATGGTGTTTTACACGATGGCTTCGCAGGAAGCGGCTTCCGCTGACTACTTTTCCGAGTCGGCCAAAAACATTGTGACTGTCCAGGATGATCCGTTTCCCTGGGCGCTGCGTCAGCTGATTGTCGGTCCGGACCGGTTTCAGGACGCCAGTATGCTTAGCCGACGTCATTCGCTGGTCTCCGGCGTGGTCGGTTTTGATACCGTGCCACATACAGGTAAGGGCGTCAATATTGTTTACGACGGTGGGCTGCCGGTTTCCGACCAGAATTACGACCTGTCAGGTGACTACCCCCCGACCGGGCCTTCCGGGACCATTCAAATTCTGGATCCCATCAATTTTGTCGATGCTCCCGGCGCATGGCTTGGGGCGAATGGTGCGAATCCGGGGCAGGTCCGTGACAGGGTTGCAAGGATGCCCGAACCGGACGTTGATCATACCTATCCAGACATCAATAACGTGTGGCTGGGATACGATGGCTTTGGAATTCGAGACCTTGGTCCGGGAGCAGGTCCCGTCGCCAATCGCTATCAGGAAGTACGGGTCACGATACCCAGTTACATGCGTCCCGGGCTGATGAAGTCATCGAATGCTAATGGCTTTAACAACAATAGCTCGCCGATGGACGCAGACTGGTACGACCACGCGAATCACCCTGAATACGCAGTTCGCAGTATGCGTCCCTCTGTTCTGCATGTCGGCGGATTCAGCAACGTTGATGATTCTCCGATTCCACGATTTGTGCACCACACCTCAGCAGCCGATGCAGCCATTCGGAGTCGAATTGGTCACTTTGAATTTGCTCCAACTGCCGGTTCAGACTTCGGCAAACTTGGGCCGCTGACCGGTCATAGTGAGAATGAGTTCGAGCTTGATGTTGATGGCGACAATGATGGACGGAAGGAAGGCATCTGGAAGGATCTGGCCTATCCCGTGCAGGAGTTGGAAGACGGCACACTTTACTCAGTTCTGCACTCCATCACTGTGAAAGATCTTGGCGGTAATCTCGACCTGAATGCTGCTGGTAATCTTTCTCGAATGGCTCGTCGATCCACCGTCCCACAGCACTTGTCCGGAGCTGGAATTGGTGGACAGTCGACGGCAACGATGTCGCTTTCAGCGTCTAACCAGGCACTGGGTCCTCATGAGGTGAGTTTGACATACGCCCTGCAGCCGGAAGCCTCAAAGATTGGCGGACTCAGTTTCTATGGTGGCCCTGCAGACGCGAATCGTCTTGAGTACGCAAACATGCAGCTAATGTACCTGTTATGGGGCCGAGTTGACGGGACGGACATTTATGACGGTCGCTGGGGTGACCCGGATGCGCTTCAGCGGGCGTCTCAGACTGGCTGGGCAGTAAATCGTATGCCTCGGCCAGGCCAGCCCGGAACCTATGCCCCGTTCGGGTCTCCGCTCAGTCCCGATAACAGACAGTTTGGTGGCCTCGACGGGCACGATGACAATAGAGATGCGACCTATGGAGTCCGCAGTATCGCTCGACTGCGTGGAGTCATGCACCCGATTGATGGTGGCGGAACAGGTCGAGCACACATGGCTGCTGACCCTCGGCTGCCGAATCGCACGAACCCGCTGTCGCCGACGCGGCCTGACATGTATCAGGCGTACGAAGGCTACGATGTCGTCATAGACGACAATGGAAACCTGCTCAATGAGTCGAAGTACATTGGAGGGTTTGATGGTGATCTGAGCACCACTGGTGACAACCTGATTGCAAACGTGTTTTACAACATGGGCATGGACGATCCGCTGGAGACTCTTTACGACCACGAATACGACAACCTGCTGGGTGACCGGGTGTTTGCGATTGATGCCACTGCGTTCCTGCAGCTGCCGAACAGCAGCGACCGCGACAAGGTCAGTGATCGTCTGTACCAGTTGACGGAAGAGAATGCAGGAATCTTTGGCGACGATGAAGCACGCAGTCGATTTACCACATTCACCAACAACCTGCGGGGAGTGAAGAACGCATATCCGGATGCCGGGTCTCCGCGACTCTGGGAGTGGAATGACCAGGACGGTGACGGACGAGAAGACTTCCCTCCACAGTTTGGAGTGCCGGCGTACAGTCAGGATGACCCGTTTCGTCCGGAGGTCCGAGTTCTGTTGCGTGCTTCTTATCGGGAACCAACCGAACTGATTTCTCAGCTTCCGTTGAGTATCAACCATATTCTCGATGTGAATCGTGCGGGCGGCACACCGGCCATCGGCACTCCTGCGTACCTCGCTTACATTCAGCGTGCGGGGCTGAGATTTCGAGGTTTGACCGAACACCCTCGTGCCACTGACATTGACCAGGCGTCAGGACTGACGTTTGCAGAACTGATTGACGGCTCCGGCGGCATCACCAACACCATTCCGGTGAACGATGGAATGACGGGCGGTGATGACGATGTTGCTCTGCAGTCTCTGGGGTCTCCACTGCTGCGATATCGCGAGTTCTGGGCGCGCCGAGACCGCCAGAAGCTTGCCCGAGATATTTACGTGCTGCTGTACACCTTTGGCGGTGGTCTGGACACGGTGAATACTGCAAATGGAAAGAACCCAACGCTGAGTAATGCGCCTGTGTCTGGAGTGCGATCTATCTATTCCGATAATGAGCTGCGACGAATGGCACAGTTTGCCGTCAACATGGTGGACGCCATGGACGCGGATGATGTCGTGACCAAGTTCGAATATGACAAGAATCTGGCAGACGGCTGGAATCTGGATGACGATCCGTACAGCGATGTTGAGACGGTTTCTTCCGCCGCAGGAACTGATTCCGGGATGTATCCATTGGATGATGGGGATCGTGGAGTTGTCATGGGTGTCGAAGCTCAGCAGCTTTCCTTCAGTGAATCGCTGGCTGTGCGTTTTGAGGACTTTGGAAAGTATGACGGCGCACTGGATGATCCGACGACGATTCACAACGACGCTCAGACGGCAGCTCCTCTGGCCAACGAAGAGACAGATCGTCGTGACCGCTATCTCTTGCATCTTGAGCTGCAGGAGACACTAACATCTTATCTAATACTTGTCTTAATAACTTTCCATTCATAATTTTAAACAGGCACCCTTTCGAGTGCCTGCATTGTTAACTATTCAAAGAGGCTGTTGCGAATGTATAACACAACAGTTGACTTGATTAATATCAAAGTTGTAGTAAAAGTAAAGTATGAGTAAAAAAGAAAAAGGTAGAATCTGGGATGGTGTATCAAGACCAGCCACAGATTTATACAAAGAAAACTTTGATAGGATATTTAAAAATGGGATTACCGAAAAGACTGACCGACCAGCAGATGAAGTTCGCGATGGAACTAGTGACGAACGAAGGTCGGAAAACAGCAACTGAGTGTGCAGTAGAGGCAGGATTTAGTAAAGACTCAGCAAAGAGTCACGCAAGTAAATTACAGAATCCAAAATTATATCCATTGGTAGTTAAATACATTGGAGAGCTCAGAGAAGAATGGCAAAAGAAATACGAAGTAACTTACGAGAAGCATATAGCAGAGCTTGGTCAAATCCGGCAACAGGCATTAAAGAAAGGTGCTTGGTCTGCTGCAGTAAACGCTGAAGTAGCTAGAGGTAAAGCAGCTGGTTTATATATTGAACAAAAGATAATTAGAACTGGTAAATTAGAAGACCTAACGACAGAAGAATTAGAGTCGAGAATGAAACAAATAATGGAGGATTACTCACCCATACTTGAAGGCGTTGAAGTAGAAGAACTAAAAGCAAAGGTAAAGTTGCCAGAACTAAAGAAAGTAAAAGATCCATTAAATTAAAACTCGCTTCATAGAAAGCACACAACCTTTTGGCAATATATTTCTATCAGAGAACACAGCTTCATTCTCATCAAAACTAGCAAAGGTATAGATATACTTCTTATCTTTCTTAAATAGATATGCATGTGTGTTTATAAATGCAGGCTCCATCTTTAAGAATTCCTCTTTAGAAGCATGCGAGCTATCACCCATGATATCAACCCACCGGATAGAATAGAAATAATAACGCTTGTTATCAATGACAGCGTGTTTGTATTTAGCTTTTTTTCTTTTCATTAGGTTTATTTTTTACAATTATCATATTTTAAAATCCTATAAAATGTTTTCATACCTCTTGGGATTTTGTAACACTTGTAACACCTTGTAACACCCTTAGTGTTACAAGATTTTGCTCTAAAAGTGTTGATATTACTATGTATTTTAATTTTGTAACACTGTAACA
>CAJWGB010000060.1 GCA_913031625.1 uncultured Planctomycetaceae bacterium
TCGCTTCTGGATCCACCCTTCCTCGAATCCGTATGTCGTCTCGAGTTCTTCGTTGGTAACAACACGTTCAGGTACGTAGGCACCGATACCACGGATGCCCACGCCCGTGAGGCGGTTGGTGCGTTCGGAGAGCTGAAAAAGAGGTCGATTTTCAGGTTGGGACGCGTTGGGGTCTGCAACGCTACGATTCATCGCAGGTTCAGCGGGTGCAACAGAATTTTGGGGATTCATGAACGAGTCCGATGCAAAATGCTCCCAGCACTTTTACTGCCCGAGCCCCTCAGTCCTCCCAGCCAGCACTCAGGCACTCTCCCTCAGTCTAACTATGGTTAGATCCGTTGTGAACCTTAACCCTGTCCCCTGATTCAACTCTCTTGCCACAATTGATTGCCGACGATTCTCAGGAAAACTCCACAAACATTAGGGTTCGTACGGGCGCCGGCCCCTCTTATGCAGCCGGACCAGCCGGAATCACCCGATCAATCAGCAGGAGTTTTTGCCGCCGGCCTGCGTCTCAGGATATCCTCTCCTCCCCTGCGTTTCGGGTGTCGATGTCGGAATTGCAGGAGTCTGGTCACCTTCAGACCGGTCAAATCACGCCCTGCAGGCGTTTGCCTCGTCTCTCTTCCTGATCACTTCAGGACGATTTTTGGACTGCCGCACCGGACGCGGCCAAACTCAGGAGAAGCAGGATGCGACAGGTGCTCCTCATCGCCTTTGTCCTCACAACCACCGGCCTTTGTCAGGCTCAGGACTCAGATATCAAAGTGGCCACAGCGGCCCCTGACATGACTCATGTGGGTATCGAAAAGGCCCCTGCAGACAGGCCCCAGGTCAACGGATTCGATCAGTATCGCCGTTCGCCTGATCCCGGCCTCCCGGTCTCTCCAGGCTACGGCTACAAGCATTTTGCCGGCCCCCAGCGAAACTACACGAACTGGTATCGTCCCCGGGCTGCCACTCGATCTCAGTGTGTTCGCTGCGAACCTGCTCCGTGGCGTCCCCGAGGCTTCGGAAACCTGTTCAATCGGCCGTGCGACAACTACCGCATGGAATACACCCCGTACGTCATCAACGGACACTATTCTGTTTACGGCCCGTCGTACCTCCGACGAGCTCCAGATCCACGTTGTGCTGACTGCGACAAGTAAGTCGCGATCAACCCACGGGAAAAGGCCTTTCGAATTTCGATTCGGGAGGCCTTTTCCTTGCGCGGACCATCCGACCGCCCTACTTCCGGCCGATCGCAAACAGAGATTCCTGCCGAGCGGCGCCGCTTCCGAAGGCCACGCGTAGATAGATTCGATCGTCAGTCACGACCGGTGATGCAAAAGAAGACACGCCCAGTTGATTCTGACTCACAGACTCAAACCGCTGAGGGTTTGCCTTGAAGACATACGTTGTTCCCAGTTCGTTGCTGGCATAGATCGTGTCGCCGACAAGAATCGGAGACGCAGAGACAGGCCCACGCAATCGTGTCTTCCACATTTCACGACCACTTCTGGCATGCCAGCAGTACGCGATCCCATTATCGTCGAAAGCATAGAGATGTCCGTCGTGGAGCAGCATCGACTGTTCATAACATTTAACACCGTTTCTCCACAGAATCTCCCCTGACCCGTCGGCCTTCACGGCCACTGTCTCCTTCCTGGGGTAACCACCACTCGCATAAACAACTTCGTCATCCCATACCACAGTGCCGCACGTGGCCATCGTCAGACAGGGCTGACTCCAGAGCGGTCGCCCCGTGGCTGGATTGTAGGACGCAATCATCTCACTTCCGCTGATGAGCAATTGTTCCCGTCCCGCAACGCTGGCCACGATCGGAGACGACCAGTTCAGCTTCTGAGGTCTTTGTTGCTGCCAGCGAACGTTTCCGCTCGCGGTATCCAGCGCCACCAGCCATGCTGCTGTATCGCAGTCTCCTGAAACAATGAGGGTGCCTTTGTATAACGTCGGTGATGCCGCATAACCATACTCATACTGTCGCGGCACAAACCGCCCGACGTCACGCCGCCAGACGACATCTCCTTTGAGACTCAGAGCGACAGCCTCGACCTTGTTGTGGTGACAGAACGTGGCGTAGATCCTCTCGCCGTCACTGCAGGCAGTAGCTGATGCGTGAGTATTCTTGTTATGCGTCTTTGGGAAACCGCCCTTGCTGATCACAGTTCCCCACATGCGTTTTCCGGTGGCTCGGTCGAAACCAAAGACGCCCTGCTGCTGGCCATTTTCATCAGCGCTGGTCAGGACAATCAGATTCCCGATGATGCACGGGGAGGAATGGCCACGACCTGGAACGTTGACGCGCCAGACGACGTTCTGGGTGTCTGACCACGATGTCGGAACGCTGGCTCCGCTTTCTGCAATATTGTTGTTGTTGGGTCCTCGCCACTGAGCCCAGTCCCCGGCGGACACATTCAGGCAGAGAACAGCAAAGAAGAGGAAGCAGGTGCGAAGCATTGAAGAACTCCTGGAAAACTGAACGTGCCAAACAGCAGGCTTATGTTGTTGGAAGTGTCATGGCAGACAGATTTGAGTCAACCATCCCACGTAAAATGGACCACAGGCAATCAGCCTTTCGCGCTTTCCTGGAATTTCACAGGTTTATGCTCAAACAGGATCGGCCCCACCCTCTCGCAACTGTGTGGAACTGAGGTCCACCCGAAAGTCAGATTCACTCAATACAATAAACAGGCTCCGGAATTGCTCGGGAACATCAAGGCGTTCTGCGGTGCGAAAGCCGTCCTGAACGGACACACGACCGCCCACCACAAAGCGATGCCCACCGTCCGCAAACCGGCTCATTGCAGCAGTGAGTCCCGCAGTGCCACCATAGTATTGTGGGTTCAACAGTCGTTCCGCAGTATCCATTCCAACCACGAACGCACACCCGGGAAAGATCGCCGCTTTGTCGGTGAACAGAGGCGCGTTTGTCAGCAGCACCTGAGAATCCGGGAACTGCTGAAGTCTGGTGCTGATCTCGTCTGCCGAAAGAGCAGATTTGTCAACATTTCGCACGGAAAGCTCATAGGTGGCCGTCAGGCCCAGACACTTTCCGGCCACCTGAGCCAGCTCGCAATGTCCCTGATGCAGGGGGTTAAAGGAGCCGGGAAACACAAGCTCAGTACCCTCACCGCGAGCAGAACTGAAGCCGGTTTCGCTGCACAGGATTGCGGTTTCCTGTCCATTTGCGAGTCGAGCAAGCGCATCCCGGATGCTGAGAGACATGGTACGAGGGACTCAAACTACGGGGTTTGCGAAAAGATTTTCTGATCCGTGGACATTTCGGTCGTGTAATCGGGGAATTCCGGGGCAGGGTTTTCTCTGTCATTGATTCTAAGGGGGGGCACGCTAGTATCTCGGCTCGCAGTTCCTTTTGCGTTCGCTTTGCGCGCCGGGCCCCTGATCGGGCCAGAGCTGGGTTCCAGCAGGCCGGTTTGTAATGCCGGTCCTCCCCACAAGGCACGGGACTGAGATTAACAACCCTGTCGGAGAAACAGAAGAATGGCAGTTAAAGTAGGTATCAACGGTTTTGGTCGAATCGGCCGAATCACTTTTCGCGCACTTGCAGCTCAGGCAGACGACTTTGAAGTTGTCGCTATCAATGACCTTGGTAACCCGGCCGACCTGGCCAACCTCCTGAAGTACGACAGTGTTCACGGTCGTTTCAACGGAACTGTCGAAACAGACGGATCCAATCTGATCGTCAACGGCAAGACCATCAAAGTCTGTGCTGAAAGAAATCCTGGCGACCTGCCATGGGGCGACCTTGGGGTAGACGTCGCGCTGGAATCAACTGGTTTCTTCACAGGACGAGCAACAGACGACAAACCTGGTTTCGACTCTCACCTCAAAGCGGGTGCTCGAAAAGTTGTCATCTCTGCTCCTGCCAAAGAGCCGGATCTGACAGTTGTCCTGGGCGTTAACGACGACCAGCTCTCTGCAGAACACAACTGCATTTCCAATGCCAGCTGCACCACAAACTGCCTGGCTCCCATGGTGAAAGTTCTGGACGAGCAGTTCGGCCTGGAGCACGGTCTGATGACAACAGTGCACGCTTACACCAACGACCAGAAAGTTGCTGACCAGCTGCACTCTGATCCTCGTCGATCACGAGCCGCTGCCATCAACATCATCCCAACTTCAACTGGTGCCGCTAAAGCTGTCGGTCTGGTTCTGCCAGGCGTTCAGGGCAAACTGACCGGCTACGCTCTGCGAGTTCCGGTACCAACCGGAAGTATCACCGACCTGACTGCAGTGCTGAGCAAAGAAGTCACTGCAGACGAAATCAATGCAGCCATGAAAGAAGCTGCTGCAGGTCCCCTCAAGGGCATCATGGAGTACACCGAAGATCCAATCGTCTCCAGCGATATCGTCGGCAACACTCACAGCAACATCTTTGATGGTTCATTCACCAGCGTTGTTGGTGGCACCATGGTCAAAGTTCTTGGCTGGTACGACAACGAGTATGGTTACTCAAACCGTACTGTTGACCTGATCAAAAAGATCGCTGCACTCTAAGTCAGTGACTCGAGGCCGGCCCATGAGGCTGGCCAGACGCAACGGGAACAGGTGCTGCCGAATACGGCAGCACCTTTCTTTATGCGCTGCCCTATGTGGCTGCTATCGCCAGACGGCTGGGAACGATCAACCGACGACGCCCCACTGATTCTAACCTAACGACCTGTGATGTAGTCGCGTGCGCCTCCGGCGGCCGATTAAATAATGAGGCCGTAGGGGCAGCAATCCCATTGCTCGCGGTGCGGGATTGTATACTGCCAAGCTTCATGGCATGTGCCTAAACAAGCAGCTCACCAAGCACGCCTGTACTGTCAGCGTACGATTCCCTTTCGATCCCCATCGTCTGCAGGTACGTCAGCCACAGATTGGCGAGAGGAGTCTCGCGCTGGCAGTGAATGTGATTGCCCTGCCTGAACTGCCCGCCGCCACCACCAGCAACAATCACCGGCAGATCGTTGTACTGATGCGTGGCCCCATCACCCATCCCGGCTCCCAATGTGAAAATCGTATTGTCCAGCAGCGTCGTCCCGCCGGCCTCCTGAATGCCCTGCATGCGTTCCATGAGTCGTGCGTAGGCAGATACGTGGAAGTAGTCCAGCTTGAGTATGTTCTCTACGTGAGTCTTCTGATCGTGAGTCATCGCGTGATGACTGTACGGTTTGTCAAGAATCCCTTCCCAGTTCGTGGGTGTGGTCCAGCGTTCGGGACCAACCATCAGGGTTCCCACGTTCGTCAGACCAGACTGCAGTGCAGTCACTAACAGGTCGCCCATCAGATGAATGTACTCATTCCGCGGCAGGTGCTCAGCTGGTCGCTTGATTTGCGCCCGCAGCAGATCTGTCTTCATCTGCTCAATTCGGTCCATACGGTTTTCAATCGTTCGAATGGCATCGAAGTACTCGTCAAACCGGGCCCGGTCGTCACGACTCAACTTTCGCTGCAGACTGTGAGCACTCCTCAAAGCGAGGTCTGTAATGTTCCTGTGCTGCGTATTCTGCTGAGTGCCGAACAGTCGATCGTAGACCTTGCGAGGATTTCGCATCGACGGCGCCACATGCCCGGTGTCGTACCAGGACATATTGTCGAAATAGATCGACTCAATGTTGTTCTTGTGATCGTTACAGCTCAGTTCCAGCGTGGGAAAGGGAGTCGTCTTTCCAATGGCGTCAGCCGCAACGTGATCCAGAGTTCTGGCAAGTGGATACGCGGAACTCTTTACTGCGTAAGGAGCCACACTGGTCAGGTAACAGGATGCCGCCTGAGCGTGTGAATCTGTTCCGTGCTGAAAGATGCGATCCAGCCCGGTAATCAGAGAACAGTGTTTTCGCATCTTATGCAGCGGCGCCAGGGTGGGCGTCAGTGTCAGCGGGTGAATACCGGCCGGAACCGTCTTCCCTTCAAACCGCCAGACATTGTTCTGCCCCGCAAACTTTGGCAGCTCGCGATCACTCTCTCCAGGAAAGAATCCACGACGGACAATCCCGTTAGGCAGATAGAAAAACGCCATTCGCAGGGGGGGCTTCTCGTTACCGGCTGTTGCAGCCTGCAGACTCTCCAGCCACGGCAGACTCAAAACTGTTCCACCGGCGGCCGCCAGAAACTGTCGCCGTCCCTGTGGATGCCGATTTTCTGCCGACGGATGATTTGTCTTGAGATGTTTCATGTCCTGATCCTGACGCTTTTCTAATTGCTGGATGGCTCTGCAAAGCCCTTATGCAGAAATGAGTCACTCATGGCGATTGCCTTCAGCAGCGATCGCAGTCCATCCTCACCGTTAGCTGCTCCGTCGCTGATCTCACTGATCACCGGCCAGTCAGCCGGACCCAGCTCTCTTCCCAGGGCATACGACAGGAGATGCCCTGTCAGGCCGCGGATAAACCGAATCTTCTGAGAAACCAGCAGTGCCTTGAATTCTTCCACTGAGCCAAACTGATACTGATTGAACAGCTTTCCCTGCATGTCGACTGGACGACCGTTTTCGTAACTGTCACGCCAGACTCCTGTCGGTCCGAAGTTCTCCAGGGCAAATCCCAGGGGGTCAATCTGATTATGGCATCCCGCGCAATCGGCACGTTTTCGATGGATGGCCAGTTTTTCACGAATTGTTTGAGTCGCGGTCTGAGGCGATTCATCTTCCGGCAATGGCGGAACATCTGCCGGAGGAGGTTCCGGCGGATCATTAAAGATGACTGCATTCGTCCATGCACCACGGGTGATGGGTTGTGTGCGCGTCGGCGTGGATGTCATCGTCATCACAGCTGCATTCGTGATCACTCCCCCGCGTCGGGCACTTTCAAGCCTGACTCTGCGGAAACTCTGCACCAGAACTTCGTGATGAGACTTTGCAGTGCCCTCATAATTCTGCTTTAGCATCGGACTTTCCCATGTGAAGTCCGGCGCAATCAGATCAATGATCGATCGATTCTCCACAAACACCGTTTCAAACAACAAAAGCGGTTCAGACATCATGTGCATGCTGGTGCGATACCCGAAGTAATAGAACCATGGATACTTTTTCTGATCAGGAACAGACGTGACAAGGCGATCGAGCTGCAGCCACTGAGCAGGAAAGTTTTCGCAAAAACGACCGGACCGAACATCATTCATCATGCGGTCAATCTGCGCACTCAGGACTTCCGGACGACTGAGCTTTCCGTCTGCGGCCAGGTCCAGCAGTTCATCATCAGGAATGCTGCTCCAGAAAAACTGACTCAGGCGACTGGCCAGTTCGAAGTCATTCAGTCGCTGGCGCTGGGAAGAACCGGACGGCGATTCGTAGAGATAAAAAAACTCCGGGCTGCCAAGGACCGCTGACAGAACGCTCCGCATCGTTTCTTCCCACGATGCACCATCGGCTCTCAGTTCGGTCGCAAAGTTAACAAACTTCTGCTGTACGTCCCCCGAGACCGGACGACGAAACGCGCGTCGCAGCAGCAGGCGAATTCGCGTCTTAAGAACATCCGGCTCCGGCAGTGATCGTGCCGACGTGGCCTCAGCCTTTGGAGTCGTCACATCGATGTAATCCAGCCCAAAGAAAAAACGCGCTGATCGATCCTGTTTTCCGACACATTTAAACGTGATCCTGTGAATGCCCTCTGAAACGTCAACAGGAATGCTCCTGACTGTGTGTTTCACACCCGCATTAAAGAAGTCCACTGTCTTCCGGATCGCCTTGCCGTCCAGCAGGACATCGAACGTGCCGTAGTCGCCTGCAACGGAAAAGCCCATCCGAAGTCCATTGCCTTCCCTGGGAGCATTAAATTCCAGCTCCAAAACTCTTTCATTGCCCGGGCACTGCCAGAACAGCTGAGCGTTGCCGCTCCATGAGTCCCCAAACACACTCATGTCCTGCCGGCCAACGGCCCCCTCGGGTTTGTTGACAATACGCACGTGCTGACCGTTTTCAGCCTCCAGCCTGCCTTCGCTGGAAGCCCTCACCGGACGATCGGGGTGTGAAAAGAACTCGTCCCATGCGCGGCACTCAGCAGCATTCAGATCCGGACTGGCCGCAACTGACTGACTGAGTCCCAGAAACGACTCCATCAACAGGGGAGACATCGTCAGGTGATCCGCTCGGTTGTCGAACCCATGCTCGGCGCGTTTATCCTGAGGAAACGCTGTCACCCCACGGAAACCTTCGGGACGCTGATTGTCGATATCCTTGCTCAACGGTCGACAGGACACCAGTACGCTCTCCGGCATCTTCCCCGTCTGTGGCTGAAAGTAGTTATTCCGTCGACGCATCAGACGCTCGTTCATGCGAAAGAGTTCACGGTCCAGCTTCAGCAGGTCGACGACTGCATTGTTGTACTGAAATCGATTCATGCGACGTACGGGAATTCTCCCGAACGGCTCTTTAGTGACCGCCTTGTTCAGCTGTGTCTGAAATTGGTCAAGCAACCGGCCGCGAAGTTTGGCAGGCAACTCAGTGCTCTCCCGCGGAGGCATCCGTCTGTCCTCAAGGACCGAAATCAGCTTCCGGAGCAGATACGGATTGCTGAGGTCAGTCTTTGATGACTGGGCGGACAGGACAATCCCGGCTTCGGGAGAATCACCACTGTGGCAGTCAGCGCAATGTGACGTCAGGAGCTGCCGCAAGTCGTCCGATTCATCAGCCTCGACTAAGTCAAAAACAGGAACACACGCAAACGTGATCACAAAAAGGGAGAGTCGGATGCTCATAGGCGGTCGCTCTTAAACAGGGGCGGGCGTGTATTGTCGACCGAACGCCTGAATAAGGCAAATCTAACGCGGGCCAGCGGCCACACCTCGTTTCACCGACAGCAGCAGGTGCACGTCTGAAGCAATCTTCCCGCTACAATGCACGCCGGGCGTCCCGTTAAACGAAAACGGGCCCCATTCCTCTGACCTGCCGTCTCCCGGAATCTAGCTCAGGTCACTCAGCAGCTTCACCGCCGAATGCAACTCCTGGGTAATCTGGTCTGCCAGATCAGGTTCTTCATCCCCCGGCATCACCGGCCAGGTATAGGTTTCCACCTCGAGATGAGGCGAGTAGTCCAGTGTCCTGACCTTTCGCAGGGCTGCTTTCAGGTCACCTCGAGTCGTGTTGAGTGGCCCCAGCTTGTCCGCAAAAACCGGCACATGGAAATGAATACGCCATGCTTCCGCTTTCAGAAAGCGGTCCGCTGGTTCTTTGTCGATATCCTCGGCGAGCAAATCTGTTCGGTTGAGAATCTCACCATTCCCCATCCGGGCATAAGTCTGGTGCAGATATCGTGGCTCGACGTAGTTGCGAAGCGCATCCCGTCCCTCAGGATTATCAGCCGGATTGATTAGTTCGAGGGCATTCGTAATGTGAATTTTGTTGATCCGAATTCCGGCATCCGTGAGTTCATCAATCGAGCCGGCGACGTTCTCAAAGACGACCGCCTGATGACAGACGTCAAAACAGAGTCCCACATAATGTCGGATCACTTCCTCACATCCCAGGGCATCTGCCATCTCGTATAACGCACGAAACTGAGGTACCGTGTCCTGAGTAATCGATGACATCTCACACATCGGCTCCGGTTCAACAGCAAGACGAATTGTGCGGCCGGTTTCCTTTTTCAGTTCACTCAGATAACGACCAACCTGAATCAGGTTTCGAAAACAGGTTGCATGAAATTCCGGTCCGGATGGATTCATCCGGCCACCCAGAGGAACTGTCGAGATGCTGCCTTCGCCCCCTTCCGGCAGAAGCTGAGCCAGCACGGCAGCGCAATCTCGTGTGTATCGAACACGGTCTGAGCTCGTCCAGTCCGGCAGGTAGACCTGTTCCTTGACCCGGTCACTGTGAAAGTCGCCGTAAGGAAATGCATTCAGCGTGTAGCAGCATAAATCATGCTGCCAGAGTGTCTGAGCAAGTAATTCAAGTCGGTCCGGCGACTCTTTGATTTCAGCAATGGCACTGGCCGGCAGCCACAGGCCTGCGGCAATCGGCAAATCAAGTCGTTGACGGACCTTTGCCGTGTACTGCGAGACGCCCTGCACGACTTCCTCCACCGTTCGACCGGGATGAACGTTGGTGCAATAGCTCAAAGGGAGAGTGGAGAATGCCATCAGGTTTGTCTCTTTTCAGATTGTGCAGGTCGTCGGTTTCAGCGTTCCCCGCCGGCCCCGCGAAGGAACAAAGAAAGTTCCTCCCAGCCTATTTCGTCAGAATACCGCAAGGGCGTCCAGTGCCGATGACAGCGCGCATTTACGTTGAGTCCCAGATCAAGCAAAGCTTTGGCCCCCGGCATTCGGCCAAACAGAACTTCCAGATGCAGCAATGTGCGACCATCCTCGTCCACCGTCTGCAGAGCGTCAGGATTCTCTTTCAGATAAGTCAGCATTTCCTCAGCGAGGTTTTCATCGAACGTCGATGGGGGATTGGGAATGTTAACAGTGCTCGGCTCAGGGAATGGCAGTCCCCAGGCGTCGTCGTGTTCTGCTCGTTCAGACTCACTCATCCCCGCCCGCAGAACCTGAACCGTGTAGCCCCCATACAACTTTTCGTCGATCTGACAGAGCCAATCAGAGATTCCAGGTTTCGGAACCTGAACAGCATCTCCAACGGACAGCGTTGGCACAAACTGCGGGTCATTGATGAGTTCCCCTGAGACAGACGCACCGTCAAAGAAGATGTTGTCGACCCACATTTGCTCCGTTCCAACAGGAGCATCGGGATCGTCGACAGGAAAGCCACATTTGACAATTGCCACTGACAGAGCCGGCACGATCCGATTGAAATCAGTCGCCACCTCTTTCCAGAAGTAACGAAATGTCGACCGCGCCTGATTCTGCGCGGTCTCCATGGCCTCATCATGAGAGACCTGCTGAACTTTGAGCCTGTCGTTCATCCGTGCATCCCTCCGACACGAGCCTACAGGCTTTCGAGGTGACGCATGGTTTCATCGAGCGTGTACTGCAGGTACCGGTCTACATCGTGTTCGAGAACGTCCAGTACAACCTCAATGGCGTCCGGGCCGAAGAAACTACATGCCCGAACAGCCTCAAGACGAACGCGAGGATTGTCGTCTCCGATTCGCTCGTGAATCAGCTTCAAAGCATTCGGCACCCTCGCTCGCAGATAGCACAGCACACGCGTGGCGGCGGCACGGCAGCGATCATCATCTGCATTCAGAACGGAATTCAGCAGTTCAGTGTCAACAGTGTTGTGTGACTGCAGAACCCATGTCGCTTCCAGCAGGTTGTGTTCGTAGTCGTCGGCGTCCTTTTTGAGACCTGCCACCCACTTCTTCACAGCTGGGACCACGTCAGCAGTTTCACGCTGAGCAAGCTCGCGACGCGCTCGATAGCGAGTGCGATCTTCGTATTCCGTGAGTGCTTCGAGCAGGTTCTCAACAGAAGCCCCGTCAATCTGTGGCGACTTGACGAGCGGTCGATCCTTACAGACGACCCTCCAGATACGGCCATGCTGGTGGTCACGACTGGGGTCTCGCAGATTGTGCTGCAGGTGACCAATCAGAGCGTTGTGCCAGTCACAAATGTAGAGTGTTCCATCAGGAGCAAACTGGATATCGATTGGACGGAAGTTCCCGTCGTCACATGAACAGAGAGGAGTCTTTTCGGTTCCCTTGAAGCCGCTTCCCTCGTCAGCCATTGAATGCTGCAGAATCATGCGGTCACCAATGACGTTGCAAAGGAGGAAGTCTCCCTGATCTTCCGGCTTGAAGTGGCGACTGGAAACAATTTCACTTCCGGCAGACGGTCGTGTTCGTTTCACGATAAACCGTGGGTAGACGTCTCGTCCACGCAGAGCCGTGTCCTTGAAGTTGTTGACCGAATCGTTGAATGCCCCCCCAGCGTGTTTGGCCGGATACTCAACGCGACCACTGATTGGGGTCGCCCAGTAATTGAAACCTGGTGATGCATCGGAAACGAAGTCCTGCCCCCAGCGGTCATAAACGTGTCCCCATGGGTTGGCGAACGGCAGAGACACGTGCGTGCTGAAGTGCTCGGTCCGCGGGTCAAATCGCCAGACTCCTGCTTCATGCATTCGCGTGAGTCCGTAGGGGCTCTCAACCTGCGAATACTTGAACGTTCCCTCATTGAAGTAGAGTGCGCCGCCAGGGCCCCACTCAAATGCTGAGATGCCGTGATGAGAATCAGCCGAGTCGAAGCCAACCAGTTTTCGAATTCGCACATCGGCCACGTCATCTCCGTCTGTGTCCTTCAGGAAGAGAATATCGGGCTGCTCAGCAACATAAGCACCGCCATGACCGATCTCAAATCCCGTCGGCTGATGGAGGCCATCTGCAAAGACGGTACACTTGTCCGCTCGGCCATCACCGTCGTTGTCTGTCAGGATCAGAACCTTGTCGTCCAGTTTGCTCTTGGGCTTCCAGTGCGGGTAGGAAGGCATGGTGGTGACCCACAACCGTCCCTTGTTGTCGAAGTTTAGTGACACGGGATTGGCAAGTTCCGGGAAGTCCTCTTCTGAAGCGACCAACTGAACCTCATAACCAGGTGCCGTCCTGAACAGTTTCAGCTGTTCCTTTGCCGGCAGGTAGTCCAGTGATCCAAGCTTGCCACGCTTGCGGTTCGGGTCGTCTTTCCCACCGACATTGGTGACGACATTCAGGAACGGCAGTGTGTTGCTGTCATCAACTTCTTCCGGGATCTGTTTTCCCTGGGCAAGCGCCCAGATGCGGCTGTCTCGGTTTGCCGCCATCTGGTCGAGAATGGCACGTTCCCGTTCCATCACGTCGCGGTTGTTATAAGTACCAGAGCCATCCCGACCCGCCTCCCCGCGTTTCCCATAAATGGAGAAACCATTGACCGCACGATAGCGGTGCCACCAGTGAAAGTTCTTATCGGCAACCTGAGTACGAATCGCTTCGAAGCTCTTTGACTCCTTCACCTTCAAACCGAGTGCCCGCATGAACAAAGGGGCAGCCGCGCGATAACCGGCTTCATTCAGATGAGCACCATTCAACGTCAGTCGCTGGTCGGTGTCAGCGAACAGCTTCTTTGTCGGTGTGTAAAAGTCAGCAAACGCAACATTCAGTTTGCCCGCCACGTCCTGGAGAGCAGCAGTGTAGAGAGCGAGATTCACATTCTGCTGCGTACCATCCGTGATGTTGGGGTCGCCAAGATTCTGAAATGCGATCGGTGAAACCAGGACAACTCGCGCTTTGCCCCGTTTACTGTAATTCTGAGCCGTCGTGTGTTTGACGAGGTCGGTCACCTGCTGTGTGAACTCTTCAAGACCTTCTTCTCCACCAAATGATTCATTGAATCCGAAGAAGTAAACGACAACATCTGCCTTGCTATGAGTCAGGTGACTGTCGGGATCTCCAAAGGCCATGGAGCGAATCCGCTCAGCAGGCTCGTCTCCCGGAAAGCAAAGGTTGCGAACAGTCAATTCCAGTTCCGGATAGGACTGATGCAGCAGGGTTTCGAAGAAGTTGTGGTGCTGCATCCGCTCGCCGAGTTCGTTGCCGACAAGGCAGACGTGATCGCCCTTCCTGAGGGTCAACTCAGCAGCGACCGAAGTCGTCGTGAGGGCAAGGGCTGACAGTAACAACGCAGTAATCAGATTCTTCATGTCTGGCACAGACTCCGTGTCTTTATTCATTTCCGGGGACCGATCTGTTCCCGATGCTGGAAATCTTCGCGACCACAGCCGCGCGTGTCCCGCCTGCCGTTCCGGAAAATCCAAAAATCACCTATTCGGAACGACGTACGCAGTTTCTTTGGCCCAATAGTTGAATCAGGCGAGTCGCAGTTCTGCTTTGCGGAGCTCTTCTCGAATGGCACCGGGGATTTGAACCGACTGATTTGTCTGCCGGTCAATCCAAACGTGGACCATATGTCCCCATGCTGACGCCGTCGTTTGTGTTCCTTCAAAAACCCCGACACAACACCGCATTGAGCTGTTGCCAAGGTGCTCAACTCGAAATCCGGTCACAATTTGAGCGGGATGACAGATTGGAGCGTGAAACGTGACTTTGGTTTCAGCCGCCACAGGAATCACCTGACTGCTGCCAAATTCGGGGAAGACAGACCAGAGATGATTGGTAATCGCTGTGTCGATCCAGGAGTTGTACACAGCATTATTAACGTGCCCCCACGCATCGTTATCTTTCCAGCGTGTCGACTGAGTGCCAAAAAAAACGAATCGTTCGCGAGTCTCAATCAGTTCCGGGCGAGGCATCTCTGTTCCTGATGATTTGAATCAGACGGTGTCAATCCCGACAGCATTTTTCGCAATGAATGCGGATGCCAGTCAGAGTGGCTATGCTGGTGGCTGTCTGAGGATGCCACTGTAACTGCCTGTTGAGAGAATTCATATCACGCATGGGTAACAACATTCAATCTGTCTGCGTTGTCGGCGCTGGTTACATGGGAAGCCAGATTGCCCTGCAGTGTGCCGTACACGGCTACGCAGTAAACCTGTTCGACAGTAACTCTGATGCGACGGCAAAAAGTGAGAAAGCAGTGGAAGCGTTCAGTCAGCGCATGATCGCCGAAAACTATCTTGCAGAAGGAGAGCAACAAATGGTGCTGGGGCGGATTAGCCGCCCGTCAAACCTTGAAGCTGCAGCCAGCACCTCCAACCTCGTCATCGAAGCGATCAGCGAAAAGCTCGAGTGCAAGCGAGCGTTGTTCGAAGAGCTGGATCGAATCTGCCCGGAAGAGACCATTCTCACAACAAACAGCTCGTCATTGCGCGTGTCTCGAATTGAAACCGCCGTCCAGAGAAGAGACCGCGTTCTCAACACTCATTTCGTGCAGCCCATCTGGCAACACCCGTTCGTGGAACTGATGAAGGGAACGGAAACAGAGGATGACGTGGTGGAGCAGGTCGATGCGTTCATGCAGTCCATCGGAATGCTGACTGTCCATGTGCGGAAAGAGAGTACCGGTTTCGTTTTCAACCGAATCTGGCGAGCCGTCAAAAAGGAAGCGTTGAAGGTTGTCGACCAGGGGATCGCCTCGATCGAAGATATTGATCGAACATGGATGATTCAGATGGAATCTCCGATGGGGCCGCTGGCGACCATGGACGTCATCGGACTGGATGTTATTCGAGACATAGAGATGGTCTACTACGACGAATCGGGGGACCCGGATGACGCTCCTCCCGCAATCCTGAATGAAAAGGTGGAAGCTGGACAGCTGGGTGTGAAGACCGGACAGGGTTTCTATACGTACCCAAATCCTTCATGGCAGGCTGAAGATTTCCTGAAAGCTCCCGGACATGAATGAATCGGAAAACACCGGCAACTCCAGCCCCTTAACGGGAATGGGCGTCACTCTCATTCTGCTCTGGGTCCTGGTGCTGATGGCGTTTAATACGCGGGAACGCCCCGAACAGCACCACAGTCAAAAGCACCCGGTCTTTTCGGACACCATGAAACACGGTGGAGACGGAAGAGAGCGGCATTCCGACCTGTTGGTTACCGGCTGGGCGTTTGGCTCAACTCAGTTTATTCTGTTCACCGGGCTCCTCGGATGGGCGACCTGCCTGCCGAAACGTCCGAGGCTGCCCCCTCGACTGTGGCTGTTTGTCGTTGGCGGGTTAATCATCGAGGCAGCGTTTACGTTCCTCTGCTGGTCGTACTACAGATCACTTGATGACCGTGTTTCCAGTTTCATTGGTCCCTTTCCTCCGGGACTGTCATGGCTGCTGTTCGGAGTCTGGCTGGCACCAGGCTTCCTGATCACCATGTACGTTCTGAATTTCAATGACTGGATCTACTCGGAATCTGACAAACAGGTCTTTGAAAAGCTGAAACGCGATTTCCCGCCGGCTGTGGCAACGCCCGCGACGGACAACTGATCCAACCGCCTGAGAGTCTGATGGAAGAATACCGCTCCGAAATCGTGCTTGCCTGTGTCACGGGGTACATGATCATGTGCGTCGTAGTAGGCCTGTGGGCCATGAAACGCACGAAGAGTACACATGACTTCTTCATGGCCGGCCGTCACCTTGGCGTGATCGTCGCAGCCGTTGCCGTCTTCAGCAGCACAATGAGTGGCTTTGGGTTCATCGGTGGGCCCGGGCTGGTCTTCAGCACCGGAACAAGTTCCTTCTGGATGATTGTCTGCACGTCGATGGGCATGATGATTACGTTCTTTCTACTTGCAAAACGCCTGCGTCTGCTCGCAGAACTCCGCGAGCCAGTATCACTGCCTGATGCAGTCGCCGCGCGGTACGGATCACGTTCCACCAGCCTGCTGACAGCGATTGCGATCCTGACAGGCATTCTCGGTTACCTTGCAGTCCAGATTCGGGCAATGTCGGAGGTCCTGAAGAGTGTCCTCGGTGACGTCACATGGATCCAGGAGATGACGAATGGTCAGGGCCTCTCGGATGAGTTCTGTGTGACTCTCAGTTGTTCCGTCCTCGTGTTCTATTGTGTCACCGGAGGAATTATCGCGTCGGTCTACACAGACCTGATTCAGGGACTGATTATGGTGTTCGCCGCGTTACTGGTACTGCTGGCAGCGATTGCAGTCATGGACGGTGGCATGGCGGAGGTCTCACGCACAATCATGGAAGACGACCCGGAAGCAATCAGCCCCTGGGGAACGATGGGCATGATGGCCAGCCTTTCGTTCTACTTCATCTTTGTCTTTGGCAGCTGCGGCCAGCCTCACGTGATTACAAAGCTCATGATGACCCGCAACGTCGAAGACGCGCGTCACATGCTGCCTGTTTCCGTGGTCGGCTACGGAGTTTCAGCCTTGTTGTGGATTTCCATCGGCCTTGTCATGCGAGCTGTGGTCATCGCCGGCATGAAACCCGATCTGGCGAAAGCCGATACGGCTGCCGCCGTGTTTCTGCAGAGTTATGCCCATCCGCTTTTGGCGGGTGTTGTGTTTGCCGGGCTCCTTGCGGCAATCATGTCGACTGCTGACAGCTTCCTGAATGTGGGAGCCGCAGCAGTTGTCCACGACATCCCGCGTGCCGTACGGGGACGGTCCCTTAAAAGGGAATTGCTCTGGGCAAGAGTTGCAACACTGCTGATCGCTGTGGCGGCCGCCTTGTTCGCCCTGTATTCCAGAGGAGACCTGATCGGCATGCTGGGGGCTCTCAGCTGGGCAATCTTCGCGGCCGCCATCGTGCCAACGGTGGCCATTGGCTTTAACTGGAAACGCGCCACACCTCTGGCATGCAACGTGTCCATCGTCAGCAGTCTTGTGACGATTATTGGCCTGAAGTTCAGCGGAACGAATCTGCCCCACGGTTTTCACCCAGGGGCGTTTGGCCTGCTGGTATCTCTGACACTCTTCTACGTGGTGTCAATGCTTTCAAAACAAAAGCCGATCGACGAAGACATCGATCGGCTGATGGATATTTGAGATGCAGTGGAGCGATCTGCTTGCTGATGGGCGGGCTCCCGACCTTCCCAGCCTGCAAATTCCTGCGAATCAGCGAACGAGCAGAATGTGAAGCTTCGTGCCGCCCCACTGTCTGGAAGCTGCTCCGGCTTTGGTTCCTGGTGGAAAGTAGTTGTACAGGTAGCAGGTGTTGAATCGATTTCCGCCACCGACACCTTCATACCGCGCCGGGAAAAAGCTTCCGCCCGGATGATGGGTGTAACCGTAAACCATTCGAATCCGCTCGTTGGCCTTCTTCTGAATGCTCTCATCCAGCACGAACGGGTGCAGGCCGCGTGACTTGCGAATGCGATTTACCTCTTCCAAAGACGATGGAATGGGCTTCGGGGCCTCTTTCTTTGCTTCTGTTTTGGTTTCCGATTCGGCAGCTACTGGTTTGGCATCCGCCGGTTTGTCTGCAGGTTTCTGGTCATCCTGAAGGAGAATCAGGGAGAGCAATAAAGCAGTCATGGGATTTCCTGTCAAAAGGTGTGTGGCGAGAACGGTCTCGTCGCATTGAACCCAGACAGTGTCTCACCATTTGAGGCGAAGGCGAGGAGGTGTATCAGGGCGAAAATCAGCGCACAACCGACTGAGTACGTAATTCAGTGACTTCCGGCAGGCTGGCCCGACAATTCCGATTTGCGAAACGCCGCAAGACAGTTGGTGCCGGCGAGGCGGTGCAGATGGTCACCCCAGGCATCTCAGGAACAGTCGCACCTGAAGGAATTCAGGCCAGAACGGCCTTATCGAATGACGATTATGGCAATACAGTATTATCTGCTCTTCTCTGAAGCATTGGCGATTCCATGGACGGAAACAACGAATCAACCGAGTTCCTGACAGACCCCTGGCCGGACGAAATTCGCGAGGAAGTCGAACGCCTCCAGGGCATGTCTCGTGGTCAGCTGAAGCGCCTTTTTCATTCTCTGTCGGTCCCTGCCGTTTCTGAGTTCTCCGGAGAGATGGCAGGCGTATTTCTGGAGCAGGGCAACGCCTTTGCAAATTTCCTCACTCGCCGCCTCGTGAATCGTGGAGGCGAATGGCTGGGCAAAGGGTTTATTCAGCGCGATGAATCGTGGGCGGACGGATACAACATCTACCAGCAGTCGAATGGTGTGCTCAGAACCCTACAGATGCAGCTGCATCATCACACTGAAACGGAAGAGCGTCTTTCGATTGAATACTGCCATCGCCAGACCGGGCTCGTTGGTGGGATTTCAGATGACATGAAACGGGTGTGTGACGGAGTCTACCTCGGCATTGGTCGTGTCCCGTTCTTCCCGAGACTGGCTCCAAAACTCGAACGACGCGTGATGTTTGCACTTGTCGGACCTATGGCTCCAGCACGACCGGAAGCAGTCGAACGTGATGTGCTCGTACCGCAGTGTCAGTCAGAGGCTGCGTAAGCCAGCCTCTCAGGTTGAATGCGCTTAACCGGAGGCCCGAAGTGCCCCACGCCTTAATGAGAGATGGCGTGTGGTTGACGTGCACCTTCGGCTGCTGATTAAATGAGGGACAGGATAGAAGATGCACGAAGTCACTCCCGTCGTTATCAACGGTCGCATCCGGCAGTCAGTCGTGGCATGGTGTTTTCAGAATCATTGGGATCTGGACACGACCTGCCGCATCACGGCTCAACTGGGTGGCCAATCAGTTGAAGTCGTCCCTCCGGAAGACTGGGGCACTCTTAAGAAGCACAACCTGGTGTGTGCACTGGCCCCCAATGGGATGCCCGGCTGGCCGTTCATGAAGGGACTGAACAATCCCGTTTATCAGGAGGAAGTGCTGACTCGTCTGCGGCAGATGATTGAAGCGTGCAGTGACGCCGGAGTCCCCAGTGTGATTTCGTTTACCGGTTACAAGTGGAGAGACGCGGAGGACCCCACCAGCGGCGAGATTCCGCTCGAAGAAGGGATGGACAACTGCGTGGCAGCACTCAAACAGGTCGCCTCATTCGCCGAGCGACACAACGTCACGATTTGCGTTGAGCATCTGAATAGCAGAGACGACACTCATCCGATGAAAGGGCATCCCGGTTATCAGGGCGATGACGTGGACGAGGTCGCACGCATGATTCGCAGAGTTGGTTCCACTCATGTTCGACTGTTGTTTGACATCTATCACGTACAGATCATGAATGGAGACGTGACACGTCGCATCGAACAACTGCACGACGTGATCGGACACGTCCACACTGCCGGAAACCCTGGACGGGCAGAACTGGACGACTCGCAGGAGATCCAATACCCCCCCATCATGCGGAAGCTGCTTGAAGTGGGATACGAAGGCTTCGTCGGGCAGGAATTCATCCCTACTCGCGATCCACTCCAGGGGCTGGCCGAGGCGTTCAGGCTGTGCGACCTTTAACCGGGAGCTGCGAATCCCACGTTCGCGACTGGCACAGATCGGCGTCAGATTGAATGGCACCCCGACGTGTGACAGGAAATGGCATCCAGCAGGAGATACATTGTCGTTGCAAGCAGATCCCTCGCTCACGCGTCGGGTCACCACACCATTTACAGCGATTTTAAAAGCACTCTACACATCACTTTCAGCCGCGGTTGTAAATTCGCGCGACAGAACAATGAGCAGTGAGACTCCGAGACAGATGGCGGCATGAATCAGGATCCATAGAGGCTGGTCTGCACCACCAGTCACCAGAAGTGCATCCCCCACTCCTTCCGAGACACCTGAGCCGTCCTGCAGATGATGGAACAGGAACGATCTAAGTCGATACTGCACCGTCAATCTGTTCACAACGGCTGGCAGCATGGACAGAATTCCCTCCGCCCCGATGGTGTAGGCAACGCAGAACACCATGGCTCGCGCTGGAAACAAAGCTCCGATCACAAGGTAGAGTGCAGAATAGGCAATGGCAGCAAAGAACGCTGTCGCAATCAGAATTACAACTCGCCAGAAAAACGTGGGCGGAGACTCTTTGAAGATCTGAATAGATTCCACAACGGAAACGGGAGAAGGCGTCTCCGGATAATCCATCATTGCTGTGATTCTGCCGACCTGATTACCGGTCGCCTTTTCGGCCAGAATCCGGATGTCAACGCTCTTTGTTTCTCCCGGGCCGAGTGTTGCGATGGACTCAACAAGTCGTGATCCCCGGTTGTCTCGTTTCTTCTCGGCCAGATCGGTCAGCTTGAATTCGTAGGTATGCCTTACTCGCAACTGGACGTCGTTGATGGCCGATTGAGATTGATTCGTGACACTCATTGTCAGAGCGAACTCATCGTCCACTCCCACACTGGAATTCAGCTGAGACAGGGACAGTTGTAGCTTTTGTGGGCCGGGAATGCTTAAGGCTGAGTTGTACTCCTGGCCACAAATCATTGCTCCGCCGGTGACACCAATCAGAGTGGCGGAGAAGGCCCACATGACTGCCACGATGTACTTGCCCGCAACGAGGAAGAACACGCCGTTGGGCCGGGTGGCAAGGTAAATCCAGCTGTGCTGCTCCAGCTCAGACGCTATCGCCGGTGCGGCAATCAGGAGCGCGCCGAGCATGCATGCGATTGAGGGCCCCAGCAGATACAGGGCGACCGTGTAGAGCTGATCACGGTTTGACCCGATGGGCGGCGGGGCAGCCATGGGCTGAGCCTGCCCTGGTTGAAGCTGGGCACCGGGTGGCAACTGCCCCATGCCTGACTGATCGCCAGAAGTCGCGGGCACAATGATCTGCTGATTCTGATTCTGCTCGATCATCATCTGCTGATGTATGACTGCATTCTGGATATTCTCCCTGACCTGAGGCTCCACGACATACCTCAACAGGCAGGCAATCACGATCGGAAAAATCGCGACGAAGACCCACCAGAATGCCCGGCCGGGAGTGGTTACCCGTTTAATCTCAAATCGGATAATGGCCAACAGCCCCCGGGAGAACCCGGACAGATCGCAGACAAGTGCCCAGAGGTGCTTCAGGAGTGTGAGCACCTGAAGAGCCAGATTTTTGACGAGACTCATTGTTCACCTCGGTGAATCTTCATGAGTGAGTTAAACAGTGCCTGCAGAGATTCGTCGACAGTTGTCATCCGAACAACATTGATACTGTGGTCTGCGATAATGCCGGGTAAAGCAGTTCCGAGTTCCCGAGCATTCAGAGTCTGCAGGATCAGGATTTCGGCGCCATCCCTCGTGATGACAGATGCCGAACGCACCAGTTCCTGCTGCAGAAGCACGCCTCCCAGATACTCAGGGCGGTCACATGTTAGTTCCACCTCGGACGGCGTCTCAAAAAGCAACTGGTTGACTTCTGCCGCGGTTCCGGAAGCCAGCAACCGACCTCCGCAGATGAGGAGAAAGTTATCTGTCAATGCCTCGATTTCGTGCAACACATGACTCGCAATCACGATGCTGTTGCCCTCTTCGACAAACTCTCGCAAAACAGCTGTCATCTCGGCTCTACCGACTGGGTCAAGGCCACTGAACGGTTCATCCAGGATCATGAGGGTCGGCTTGTGAGCCATCGCCTGAGCAAGCTTGGTGCGTTGTCGCATCCCGCGAGAATACGTTGAAATCGGGCGATTCATGCCGTGTTCCATTCCAACCAGTTCCATACACTCCTGCGCACGTGCTCGAGCAGCGCGGTATGGGGGGCCATGCAGTTGAAGCAACAGCGTAACCCAGTCGAGTCCGGAGGTCGTTGAATAAAGCCCCTCGTAGCCGGGACAGAATCCTGTTTTTGACAGAAGTTCCGAGTTCTGATTTGGATTCGCTCCAAACACTCGCACCCGTCCGCGATTGGGAACGAGCTGACCGGTCAGCAGATTCAACAGTGTGCTTTTGCCAGCGCCGTTGGGCCCCACAAGGCCATATGCCCCCGGCTCCAGCCTTGCCGTAAAGTCATTGACCCCAATGACAGTGCCATAGAGTTTCGTGACGTGCTCAAGTTCGATCAGTGGTCCAGACATGGCATAACCTGACTACGCCTTCATCGGCGCTGACACCTTTCTGAGCACGACCGTAAAGCTGATCACAGCAATCCCCAGCACCACACAAAACTGAGTGGCAACGTCGGACACCGGGCGTTTGCTTCCGACATCCAGGATCACCATCGAGATATCTCGAAAGAGCATCCAGAAAAAGGCACATCGTGCGAGCAGGCTGTCTGCTTCCTGAGCCACCACAAACACCATCGCGGTGACAGCCCCTGACACCCAGACTGTAAACCAGCCAAAGGTTGCAAATCGAGTTTCGATCGTGAGCGAGGAGATCATCATCGCCAGCAGCGTCATCGGTGTGATCATGGCAAGCGAAGAGAGAATCGCCCGCACCGGCATGTCCCAGGTATCCGCGACAACCGATATGTCAGGGGACAACAGCACCGCAAACAGATAAAGCAGAATCTGAGGAAGCGTGATCGTCAGAAACAGGAACGAGGCCACCGTGCAGAATTTTCCGAAGATGTACTGCAGCCGGGTTAACGGCCTGGAAAAATACAGGAGAAAAGCGCGCGACCTTATGTCCTGTGAAATCAGTGGCGGGGCAATCAGCCCAATCACCAGAATCATTGCACCAGACTGCATTTTTTGAAGCTGCAGGAGCATTCCCTTCCAGACAAGCGGTCGGATGATTCGCGCAGCACGCTGTGAAGGATTGTCAAAGTTCTCTTCTGCATACGCCGTTCCTGCCTGAACGGCCTGCTGCACCTCGGCCCTGCGGAGTTCATTTTCAACTTCGCTGAAGACGTCGTCACCAATAATCAATGATGCCAGACCCGGATCAAACATACTGGGCTCACTGGCAACGTAGCGTTCGAAGAAAAAGATCGCGACAGCAAAGATCAGTGGAGGCGCCCATGTCACAACCACGATTCGCCGCAGCCACGCGCTCTGCCACGCTCGGCGAATACCGACATTCGCAATAACAGACCACCGCGTGCCACCTGACTGGCGCTCTCCTTCCCAGTCTCGATATCCAAGGTTATGAATGGGCATGCTGATCCTCCATCACGGCCTTGATGAATACGTCTTCGAGAGATGAAAGGGCCGGTGACATCTTCAGAATCCCAACACCGGCAGCGTGCGCAGCCTGCCACAGCTTCTCCGACAGTTCCTGAATGTCTCCATCCAGCACAACGAAGTTGGGCTTGTCTTCGATTTCACTACAACTCTGATTCAGCTTCTGAAGCTCCGCCTGCAACAGGTGCGGGTCTCGATCGACCTGAACGAAGATCGCTGGTTCGCTCGGCGCGAGAACATCCTGCAACGGCGACGAGAGTCTCACAGCCCCCCCCGCAAGGATGGCCACAGAGTCACACACGACCTGAACGTCCGGAAGAATGTGAGTACAGAGAATGATGGCCATGCCAAATCGTTTCGACAGCACCCGAATTCGGTTTAACATCGCCTCACGTTCTTCCGGGTCGAGTCCGGAAGTCGGTTCGTCAAGAATTAACAGCTGCGGCGAATGAACGATCGCCATTGCAAAACGCAGCTTCTGCCGCATCCCCGTGGAGTACGTCTCCACATTGCGGTATCGCTCCTGCCCCATTCCGCAGAAGTCAAGAATTTCATGCCCGCGTCTTAGTGCTTCCACTGGAGGCAGGCATGAAAGGCACGCAGCCATCTGGACGGACTCAATCCCACTCAGCCCGTGCATGTAGCAGTCGTCTTCCGGCATGAAGCCAACTTTTTCACGGATCAGACGGGACTCAGTGACCACGTCATGCCCGAGGACTGTGGCCTTGCCGGCAGTAAGTCGCACGAGCCCCAGCATTACCTTAATCAGCGTGCTTTTGCCTGCGCCGTTCGGCCCCAGCAGTCCGGTGACCCCTTCTCCGACCGTCAGGTTGACGTCCTGAAGCGCACAGAAGCTGCCGTAATTTTTCTGCAGGTGCTCCAGCCTGACCAGTTCTGTCATGTTCTTACTGCCTGAGTTCAGCGTGTGCACAGCTCACAAAATGGAGTCACCGAAGTGCCGTATTCGCCTGAAAGCCCTGGGTATTGGAGAAATAACACAGGATCAGAAAAAACGAAGGCAACGGGATCTTCCGTCCCGCTGCCTCCTGTCGGCCTCAGATTCAATCAGTCAGCCACTGGGCGAGCATCGCTTCATAACGAGCCCGATTGAAATTACCCGGCACCTTCTCGTCCTGATTGGCAAGCAGATCGTCAAGAGTCAGGGTCTTGTTCTTCACGCCGGCAGCAGGTACTTCCACGTGCGCCGTCCATGCAATTGCATTCAGAACCAGCGTCCGGAAATGACGGTTGCCCCAGTTCCAGTGGAAGTGGCCGCCTGTAAATCCAAACCCGCGACCGCCGTCAGGACGGCTTCGCGCCCACGCTACGTGTTGCGGCTCCTTTCGTTCGAGAACCGCTGCACGGACGTCCGGGTTGTTACTGTGAGGTCCGTCACGTCGAGCCAGTGAGCCATCGGCTTTCACAAGAGTGCCCGAAGGAGGAAGGTCGGACAGAATCGGCGTGACTCCGGCCATCTCGTCAATGAACCGCATATGGTAGTACCACTCATCGTTAATCGTAAATGACTTCACGCCGCGAGAAATCGGGTGGTCCGGAAACCTGTCGAACGTACCGGTCCAGTGTGGATTCACGGACCAGTCCGTTTCGAAATAACCACCTGTCCATTTCTTAAACGCTTCGCCGGATGGCCCCTTGGGCACCTCGACGCCGTAGTGAATGCACACCATCCCGACGCCTCGCTTTTGAATCTGCTGAAGACGCTCCAGGTGGTTGTTGAATGGGTGCCGCCCACCACCGTCACAGTAAATCACGATGGAATCTGCGTGGTCAAGCACGCTGTCATCCTTCGGCCAGCCATTTGTGTACACCTTCGCATCGATATTCAGACCACTGTTGTTGAGTGCGTCAGCGAGAAGCATGCAGCCCGCTTTATGCTCATGAGAACCGAACCCGTGACTGGGAGTCCCCGCAATCAATGCCACTCGCTTCGGCGCCGGCAGGCGGCGAAGACGGATATTTCGGAACTGCACGGTCATCGGAGGGCCAACATGAATCTGAAATGCCAGCAGGCCTGAGGCTCGTCGATTCTTGACGTCGTTGTCGACGCACTCAATGGTCTGCGTGCCGTTGATGAAGTGCTGGAACCGATATCCGCTGGCGACGATTCGATATTTGTTCCACTCTTCCTTCTTGATCTTCTTCTGGATCTCGTCGCTGTCACCAACACTGCCGGCCACAGCAACGCTGAACTTTCCATCCGTATTCTTCAACTCTGTCTTCTGACCACGATCGGCAAGGATGCCTCGGAATGCCTCGCCGTACAGGATTCCCGAGTAGCGGTTGCCAGCCTCGAAGTCTGCCTGATACCCACCGATTCCATACGGACGATTCAGCTTGAAACTGCGATACTGAATCCCGGAGTTGCCATTAACGATCTTGTACTCCAGCTCCAGTTCGAAGTTGTCGAGGTGCCCCCCCTGCCACGTAATGAAGCTGTTGGCCTTAAGCTTTTTGTCATCGCTCGTTTTGCCAGTGATCGCGCCGTCTTCGACGGACCAGTGCTGAGGATCGCCGTCCCAGCCATTCAACGTCCTGCCATCAAAGAGTGACTCCCACTCATCAGCTGATGACGTGCACGCCATTCCAGCGATGGCAAGCAATGCGAAGGTTCTGATTATTCCGAGTTTCATGAGTGACTCGCTCCAGTTATTTCCAGTTTGGTCAGTATGCGTAGATTTCAACAGGTGTTTTTTCAGGGCGCCTTTGCCGGGTCGCGAAGGTCAAGGCAGACCAGCCAGTCTTCACTCCTCAGGTACAGTTTGTTGCGAGACAACACAGGAGCGGCCCATGCCGGGTAGTGAATCTCTGGCCATGAGGCCCGGTGGTCTTCTTTGAATTCTTTGGGGGTCACGTGGACAACGGCCAATGTGCCTCGTTCACCCAGCGCGATAAACCGGTCCCCAACACGAGTCAGTGACCCACGGCCGTAAAATGGGAATGGCACAACTTCGCCGGTTGCCTTCTCGATGATCTGTCCGGTTTCACGATCGCGAGCAAGGTCGCTCAAATTGCCGTCAAACCCGGTGGTCTTCCAGACGACTTCGCCGTCTTTCAGCCGGATACACCGCAACTCACCTTCGTTTTCGTGGCGCCCACTAAACCCGTAAATGAACCCGTCGACATGAAT
>CAJWGB010000061.1 GCA_913031625.1 uncultured Planctomycetaceae bacterium
CATTGTTGATCTCAGCGAGATGACCTTTATTGCATCCATCGGGATGGGGATGTTGGTGACATGTGCTCAGGCACTTAGCCGCAATGGCAGCAAAATGGTGCTGTTGAATCCGCAGCCGGAAGTGGCGAAGGCACTGAAAATTGCCGGGATCGATGCTGCCTGTCCGATTGCGGAGTCAGACGACGAAGCGCTCGCAATTCTGCACGGTGATTAGAACCCATCGATTTACGTTTGGTCTGCACTTGAATGGAATCCCGACGGGTGATCGACGAACCTGCTCGCAAACGCAACGTTGCCCCTCGGACACGCGTCCGGTTTTCAAACGATCCATGTTGCGTGGCACCAGGTGTAAGTCGTGACACAGGCTGGCAGCCACTTGCTCGCGCAGTGGGCTGGTGCATCAGATCCCGAGAACCTCGGGCCCAGCCTTAGTTACCAGATCCTTCACTGACTCGACGGATACGAATCTGGTGAAACGTTGTATCCGAGGCGTAGGCTCCGACTGCAAGGGAATCGGGGTGATCAGGCAGCACCCACTCGCGAATCATGTTGAGATCCGAGCCATCCCCCGTGTAGGTGCAGATGAGTTTACCATCGATCAGGGCTTCCACTTTGTCTGCTCGGACTCGGACTTCTGCCGTATACTTCTGGCCGTTTGAGATTGTGAAGTTGCCGGGGTTCGGCAGCGTTTTCAGATCGTCTTCGCCAATCCGCTGGATACCGACCAGGTGCTCTCCCCATGCATCGATATCAAACGCGGCCTGCTTGCCGCCGGCAACAAAGATGACAGCGATGGAGTGTTCACCCGTGTTGCGTGTAAACTGCACTCGGAAATCGTATTCCGGTGGAAAATCATACGGCAGGGGAATGCGAGCACTCGGTGTTTCGCTGACCCGCAGCCCTTCGACCAGCCTTTGCCTGTTGCCAGCAACCGCGTCTTCCGGTGCAGCGAGCCATACGAGTTCCTGCCATTCGTCTTCGTCTTCTGCCATCACGGGAGGCGGCGGGGCCTGAAAACCTGAGCCTTCATTACTGTCTTCCGGCCGATTGAAATGCACCGCGAATGCGCCAAACAGCATGACGACCGCGAGTACGGCGACGGCTGCGACGCGTTTGTGACTGCGCGATGAAACTTGTGCGGAGGGTTCGCCCGCGGCTAACTTTGCCTGAGTCTGTGGGAGAGTCGCCTCGGCGGAATCCGGCGCACCGATGCCAGTTGTGGACGGCAGTTTTCGGTTGCGCATCCCAGGCGTCAATGCCTCGATCGCCAGTGCCACCTGTTTGGGCCGCTGAAACCGATCCTCAGGATTACGTTCCATCATTCGGCTGATCAGCTGAACCACCGGTTCGTCGAGTTCAGCACGAAGATTCGTCAGCGGCTCCGGCGTCTGTTCTCGATGCGCGGTGAGTTTCTGAATTGCTGTTCCCGTCGGATACGGGGGCTGACCTGTGAGCAGGAACCATGCGGTGCATCCGAGACTATAGATGTCTGCACGTGTGTCCGCAGATCGGGAATCCTGAACCTGTTCAGGAGCGATGTAGTCAGGTGTGCCGAGAATCGAGCCGGCCAGAGTCAAGGCGTCGCCCGGCGCATCTGGTGGCACGAGGTCGACAGACGAGTCCGTAATCTGTTGACGCTCGCGTGCGAGGCGGGCCAGTCCGAAGTCCAGAATGCGGACCTTGCCTGTGCGGGTCACCATGATGTTGCCCGGTTTAATGTCCCGGTGCACCATACCCTGCTGGAATGCATGATGAAGACCATGGGCGACTTTGCGGATCACTCCCAGCGCCTGATCCACAGGGAGCGGGCCTTTGCGGCGGACCAGTTCAGACAGGCTGATTCCGTCCACATATTCCATCACCAGGAAGTGAAGGTTTCCTGCCTGCTCAGCGTCGTATGCACGAACAATATTCGGGTGAGTCAGCAGCGCGGCTGCCTTAACCTCGTTACGAAATCGTTCGACCATTCTGGGATTGTCGATGAGTGAGCTGTCGATCACCTTCAGTGCAACAATCCGATCCATGACTCGGTGCTGTGCCTTGAAGACAACCCCCATGCCCCCTTTGCCAAGTGGTTCAAGAATTCGATAGCGATTATGGCCCTGAAGTGCGTCGGGCAGTTGAGGGCCCTGTGCGACTGCTTTGTCGAAGCCAGGCTCCGTCACGACGGACCATGCTTCTGCATTCGTGTCGACTTCGTCTCCGATGTCTCGAATCTGCGCTGCCAGTCCGTCCATGGGAACGGCCGCCATTACATCGCAGCATACCTGACAATGCTCTACGTGGGACTCGACACTGCTGCGCTCTTCTTCCGTGAGAACTCCTTCGAGAAAGGCAGCCAGCTGAGCTGGGTCCGGATGTTCTTCATGCAGCTGATTCACGATGCCACCACGATAACAGAATCTCGGCCCGTGGCAGAACGCGGGCCGGCAGCAGAGTGAAATGACATGAGCCTCGCCGACCTTTCAGCAAAAAAAGTGTTGTTTGGTTATTCGTCGCGTTTCTCAGGTCGCTCTTTTGCCTCGTCCTTTTGGGGCTTCGGAAAATGAGTCGCGTTGACCTTTTTCAGAGGTGTGCCCTGGGCCGCAAACTGGAGTTTGCCCCGCATGATGACTTTGTCTGGAGGCAGGCATTCCTGTGAGTTACAGCCCTGAAAATTGACATGAAACTCCAGCTCGCTGACGTCGGCTGTCTGAGCTGTGCCGATTTCCAGGATCCCATAAATCATCACTTTGCCATCGTAAACATGGTACGGCTTGTCGAAGCCGTCCACTTTGAGTTCGTGGTGTTTGGGATACTTCAACGCCTTCAGTTTCACCTTTTGCTTCGTCTTGAGTTCCACTTTTGTGGGAACGAGAAAGTCGGGGTTGGCGGGGTTGGCGTTGATGTGCCAGCCCCGGCTGATCGAGAGTTCGATCGCGACCGGGCAGCGGCCTCCTTTGGGAAGTTTGTTGTAGAGCGGGTACACCTTGACCTTCACAGGCTTGACTTTGTTGTTTTGCGCGAGCGGTGACTGTTGAGTGGGTATCACCGGGCGAAATGAAATCTGCTGCACCGCAGCGGGCCTGTCGTCAGAGAGTCCTGTCAGAATCCAGTGTCTTGCGGGGGATACCAGTCCCGTTTTTCCGTCTTCCGCTTTGTCCAGATCCAGCCACATGTGCAGTGCGCGGGCCAGTCCTGCACATCCAGCCGGCGCATCTCTGAGTGTTGATGCGAATCGGGATAGAGTCTTGTGAGCAGTCTGCTGCAGGTCTTTCTTTTTCAGCAGTCGACTGAGTGTGAGCAGATTGCGAACGGACACACTGTTGGCCGATGGGAAGACTGAGTCGTAGGCGTTGCTCGTGCGAGCAATCAGTTTTTCGTGATTGCTGGCGGTGTAGTAGAACGCCTGAAGTGCCTCATCATAAAAGAGTTTGTTCTGGAGACTGGCCAGTTTCGCTGCCTCATCCAGCCAACGCTGCTCGCCATTTGCTTTATGAAGCTCGAGCAGGGCAGCGACCAGGAACGCATAATCTTCCAGGTAGGCCTGGTACTTTGCTTCTCCATTGCGCCAGGTTCTGAGCAGTTCTCCTTTTTCGTTGGTCAGCTCAGTCAGCAGGAACTCCGCTGCCTTTGACGCAGCGGCAATGTCCTGCGGTCGTTCGAGCAGGCGTCCGCTTTCGGCGAGTGACCGAATCATCAGTGCATTCCATGACGTCAATACTTTGTCGTCCAGCAATGGCCGCTCACGTTCGGATCGGGCTTTGAGCAGTGCGGTACGCGCTTTGTGCAGGCGACTGTTGCATTCTTCAGCCGAAAGCTCATTGGCCTTTGCCACCTCCGCCAGTGGTTTGGGCAGATGCAGTACGTAGCCATGCTCGAATGGATTGTCCGCATTCAAGCCATACGCTTCAGCAAACAGGTCAGATTCGTCGCCCAGGACCTTTTCGACTTCTGCCTGTGACCAGACGTAATACTCACCTTCGATGGCATTGGTTTCGGCGTCCAGTGCGGAACAGAAAGCCCCCTCTTTGGTGGTCATCTCATTGGTAATGAACTGTGCTACCTCCGCGGCGACTTCTCGAAACTCAGCGTTATCTTTCAATGCTGCCGCCCGGCTGTAGATACTCAGCAGCATGGCCTGGTCGTAGAGCATCTTTTCGAAGTGCGGCACGTGCCAGCGTCGATCGGTGCTGTAGCGGTGAAATCCGCCGCCAAGGTGATCTCGAATCCCTCCGTGTGCCATACGCTGCAGCGAATGAGTCACAATTTTTAGTAGTGCTTCATCCCCGGTGGACTCATAAACGTCGAGGGTCATTTGAAGTCGCGGAACATTCGGAAACCGTGGGCTTGCCGGCTGGTTCGGATTGAAGTCAACTCCTCCCCACGTCGAATCGTATCGTTCCTTTACGGCTTCGATGGCACCTGTCAGCAGTTTAGCATTGAGCTCCACCGGGTTCAGTTCTATGCCGGGGCGTGTGGCTCGCTGAACAGCGGCCGCGATCTGTTGTGCCAGCTGTGAGATCCCCTCACGTTCGTTCTTCCAGAATGACAGCACCTTATTTGCAACGGTCGGGAACGACGGGCCTCGTTCAGGTGAGTCTTCCGGTGGCAGATAGGTGGCTCCTGCAATTGGGTTTCCGTCCGGAGTCAGAAACATTGACAGCGGCCAGCCGCCACCGCGATTCGACCCGGCCAGTTGGTTGTAGACTCGGAGCCCGGTCATGTAGATGTCGTCGATGTCAGGCCGTTCTTCACGATCCACTTTGATATTCACGAAGTTTTCGTTCATGAACTTTGCGATCTGTGGATTTGAAAACACCTCTCGTTCCATCACGTGGCACCAGTAACAGCTGCTGTAGCCAACCGACAGAAAGATGATCTTGTTCTCTTTCTTTGCCTTGTCGAAGGCTTCCGGACCCCATGGATACCAGTCCACCGGATTGTGAGCGTGCAGGAGCAGATAGGGACTGGACTCCTTTGCCAGACGGTTTGGCTTACCTTTTGGGTGGACACCGCCGCCTGCATGAACCTGCTTCGGTTCGTCATCAGGCTTTGTTTTTTCGTCCTGAGCAGTAGTACAGGACGCGATGAATCCGCACAGCAGAATCGCGGCGAATGTGGGAGCGAAAGTTGAACGCATGATGGGCTTCCCAGGATGGTTCCCGATGATCAGACACGCACAGAGCCACCCAGACCTGGTGTGGTTGCCAAGTCAGCCCAGCAGGCAGCAGATTTCCCAGCAGACGAAACTCGTCGGCAGCATTCTAGCGGTCGAGGGGCGGGGACACAGCAGATCCCCATATTCTGCCATGGAATGTGGGTTTTTCCTGGCCGTGACGGATTCTGTGAACTGTCGTACTGACAGGGCCTGTCGCTGAGCGACCTGGCCTGCGGAGTCTGCGCTATTCCGGCACCGTTTCATCCGGTGAAACTTCGGGGCCCGGTTCAGGAGTGTCCGGTTCCGCTTTGAAAAAACCAGGCAGCTTAAGTGGGTCCGCACCGGGAATGGATCGGCCGTCAAGTGAAAGATCTGCCCCGTCTCCAAAGAATCGGGACCGATCCGGTTCAAATGCGCTGGATCCAAGGGCGAGCAATTCCGCACGGCTGTCGACAGTGTCATTCCAGAGTGACTCATCGAGAACAGCAGCATCCTCTTCCGCACCGTCTTCGCTTCCGGTCCAGTTGGCTACCCAGTCCGCAAAGCTGAGCGGGTTGGCGGTAGCCTGATCCCAGAATGTGTCGATCCGGTGATAGAGGTTATGGTGTCCGCTCCACACGAAGACGGCGGGGAAATCGTCGACGTACATGCTGCCGAGTGACGAGATAAAGACGCCGCCTGAAATTACTGAGCTGAAGACACACGACTGGGTTTCAAACCGAATGTCGGGCAGATCCCGAGCCAGGTCGCCAGGAGTCTGTCCATCCGCATCACGCATCACAAGAAACGGTTGCGTCAGCAGGCCGCTGACGTGTTCCATGTGAACCACCAGACTGCCACGAAGTCCGACGATGTCTCCCGCCAGTCTGTCCGTGCCGGAGTTGTGGACCATGCTCCCGTCGAGGGCGAAGGCAGACTGTCTCACAGAGACTGTTCCCCGTGGCTGTCCATCCACCAGTAGCAGGTCCGTCACTCCTCGAACAAACGAGTTCTCGAGAATGATGGAAGTTTCGGCGCCAGTTTCGGTCGCAGCAACTGCGTCGGAGATTCGAACAATCGCGGCATCACGTCTTGCCGGATTGGCGATGTGGATACAGCAATTCTCAAGGTGGATCTGATTCGCGCCCATTGACTGAAACAGCACGAAAACGTCTTCCACGTTTTGCGGCACCTGACAACGAAACTCGATCCCGATTGCTGTGAGTCGCTGCCGGTTGCTCAGGTAAAACATCTGAGCATCCTGGTCGTCTGCAGAATCTCCTCCAAATTCAATGACGGGATGTCTTCCGTCGGCAGCCCGCAACGTGATGTCGCTGACTCGCCGATGATCCGGACGGGTTGGTAAGGACGGTGGCCTCTCAAGGGTGCCGTCAAAGTCGAGAACAATTTCGTCACCGTGCTTGGCTTCTCCCAAAGCTCCGGAAAGCGAATCGTATTGTTTCGTTGTGCGATCGGGACGAATGATCAGAAAGGGGCTGTCATTCGTGACCGTATTCGTTGTGTCTCCGGAATCAGTTGCCCCGGTTTGTTCACTTTCATTGGTTTTCTGCCCGTCGGTCTGAGTGACGACACGGTCTTCCGTTTCCGGCTGCATCTGCGCCAGAATCTGTTTCACTTCCTCGACGCTCTTCTGCGAATTGGCAGGCCCAAACTGCATGAGGAGCGCCGTGATACAGAGCGCCAGAACAGCTCCGGTCAGGAACACGGCTCCTGAAAGTTCCCGCACACGTCTGACCGGCATTCGCCGCCAGATTAATCCTTCCGCGGGAACGCTCTTCAGGCCCAGCCTTCCGGCGACCATCATGAGATCCGCCAGCAGCTGTCCCGGATCCTGATATCGACGCTCAGGATTCGTATTCATCATCTTTTGAACGGCGACAGCCAGTTCCGCCGGAACATCTGCTGAATAGGTGCGAGGATCGGGCGGTTCTTTGCCCTGATGGTCCAGTACCTTTTGGAATGCGTTTCCGTCAGGGTATGGAGGCTGGCCCGTCAGCATGTGATAGACCGTGCAGCCGAGTGAGTAAATGTCACTCCGGATATCTGTCGCCCGCGGGTCTCGCGCCTGCTCGGGAGACATGTAGTCAAAAGTTCCCAGAGTGGTGCCCGCAACTGTGATGTCACCAATGGAATCTTCGATGTCGCGTCGAGCCAGTCCAAGGTCGACGACTTTCACCCGCCCTTTACTGGTCAGGATAATGTTTGATGGTTTGATGTCGCGGTGCACGATGCCGGCAGCATCGACGTGCGAAAGTGCGAGTGTCGCCTGGATCGCGTAGTTCACCGTCTCTGATGGATTCAATCGGCCGTGCTGAACAATCAGTTCCTTAATTGTCTGGCCGTCAGCGAACTCGTATGCAATGAAGTGCACACCGTCCTGTTCACCTGTGAAGAAGACGCGGGCGAGGTTGTCGTGATTCAGCTGAGCACAGGCGCGGGCCTCATTTCGAAACCGCGCGACCAGCGATGGGTCTGCCGCAATACTGGGGTGCATTACCTTAAGAGCGACGTCACGATGGAGCTCCAGGTCCATCGCTCGAAATACGGCTCCCATCCCACCGGACCCGATTCGTTCGGCCACTTCAAAGTGGGCGATCCTGAGACCCATCTCAGGGTTCTGTTCGCTGTCAGGAGGTGCAAACAACCGGTCACGAATCTCTTCCGCGGTTGCTGACAGCGGGACTTCAGACTCACTTTCCACACCTGTTTCGTTTCCGCCGGACACAACGGTATTCTGGTCGTCCGCCATCAACGGACGGTCCGACAGCGGGACTTCTCCAGCGAGCGGAGGAGTCGGCTCAAGTTCGGCGCTGGAATGATGTGTCATGAGAGGGCACCGCGGTGTGTCACCGGCAGTTGCTTACGGGCTGATCAGCTCGCAAAAGTCCGCGAAAGCGGGTTGCCTGACTCAGGCAGAAAGGAATACATCATTGTACGCGACGGACCAGGCGTGTCAAAAAGAGTGTCTGATCCGGACCGGGGGTCGACGAAACAAACGACTGCATTTATTTCCGGTTGTGCGGCTTAGTTGTGCTGGAGGCCTGCTCAAATCAGGGGATCAGCCGATCATCGCAAGAAATTCGTCCTCAGTCAGGACCGGGACACCCAGGTCTTCTGCCTTGGTCAGCTTGCTGCCTGCCTTTTCTCCTGCCACCAGATAGTCCGTTTTTTTGGACACGCTGCCGGCCGCTTTGCCTCCGTGATCACGAATCAGCTGCTTGGCCTCCTCGCGACTCATTTGAGCCAGCGTGCCCGTCACGACAACTGTCTTGCCATCGAATGCTGCTCCCTCACCACCAGCCGTTCCTTCAGCCGATCGCTCAATGGCCCTGCCCATGTTGAGGCCCAGCTCTTTGAGTTCACTCACAACCTGAGAACCGTAATCACTCGCGAAGAACTGATGCACGGACGCCGCAATCACGGGACCGATTTCATCGATCGCGCCAAGCGACTCCTCTGTCTGCACGCCCAGTTCATCGCAGGTCCCGAATGCAGACTCAAGCAGCTGAGCATTGCTCTGACCAACGTGTCGAATGTTGAGGCCCGTCAAGAGTCGCCACAACGGTTGTTCTTTGGATGTCTCGATTCCGGCCAGCAGCCTGTCGATCGACTTTTGTCCCATTCGCTCCAGACCTTCAAGGTCCGATCGCCGTTCGCTGAGGCGATAGAGGGATGGGATGCCGTCGATGAGCTCCGCGTCGAGCAGCTGCCCAACGAGCTTCTCACCCAGTCCGTCGATATCCATGGCCGGGCGCGATGCGAAGAAAATGAGTGACTCCCTCAGCTGTGCCGGGCATGCCGGATTCGGGCAGCGAATGTAAACGCCTCCGTCGTCCTGCTGAACTTCACTGTCACACTCCGGACAACTGGATGGAAATTCAAACTCCTGTTCTTTGCCTGTTCGTTCTGCCTCATTGACGCGCAGGACATGCGGAATGATCTTTCCCGCTTTCTCGACAAGAACGGTGTCTCCAATCTTCACACCAAGACGTTCGAGTTCATCGCGATTGTGCAGGCTTGCGCGAGAGACTGTCGTTCCATCGATTTCAACTGGCTCCAGTTCGGCAACCGGCGTGAGTGTGCCCGTCTTGCCGACCTGAATTGAGATGTCGCTTACTCTGGTTTCGGCTTCATAGCGTTCCCATTTGTAGGCACGCACCCAGCGGGGACTTTTGGACGTTGTGCCCAGTTCATCACGATCAGCAATGTTGTTCAGCTTGATCACGATTCCGTCGACTTCGAACGGAAGTGCTGCCACTCCTTCCATCATGTCGGCGACGACCTGCATCAGTTTTTCAAAGCCTTTCGCCTTACCGACGTTGGGGGTGATGGGCAGTCCCATGTCACGAATTGACTTGAGGAAATCAAGATAATTGGTCCATGCAATGCCTTCGGTATAGCCCACTCCATGCGCAAGAAATCGTAGGCATCGTTTGCGGGATTCTTTCGGGTCCAGGAGTTTGAGTGCTCCGGCTGCTGCATTGCGAGGGTTCTTGAATGGATCTTCGCCGGCTTCGACCTGAGCTGCCTGAAACGCAGCAAAGTCCTCATTCAAAATGATGACTTCTCCACGAACCTCGAGAGATGCTGGTGGTTGTTTTGTGTCGAGCCGCAGTGGAACTCCGCCGACGATTCGGGCGTTGGACGTGATGTCATCACCGACGGCCCCGTTGCCACGCGTCATGCCGCGAACGAGTTCCCCGTTTTCGTAGATCAGGGCGAGCGCAACACCGTCGATTTTGTATTCGATGCTGTATTCAAGTGATTCACGGTCAAACGACTTTCGCAGGCCGGCGTCCCAGTCAATGAGCTCCTGTTCTTCAAACGCGTTGTCGATCGAGAGCATTGGCACTCGGTGTTCAAACTGCTCGAATCCTTCGATCGGTTCGCCACCGACTTTGTGACTGGGGCTGCTGGGAGAGTCGTACTCCGGGTGGTCAGCCTCCAGCTGCTGCAGCTCTGCCATCTTCCGGTCGTAGTCGCGGTCTGGAATCTCAGGAGTCGCCTCGACGTAATAGAGACGGTTGTGTCGTTCCAGTTCTTCGCGGAGTCTGTCAATCTGTTTGCGGACTGCGGCCGTCATTTCGAGTCATCCGTAGATTGGGGGGCGAGGTGTCCGTAGCTGCCGTGTTACCAGTGGGCGGCTGAGACTCCGGAGCCTGTGGCAGTCGTTCTTCGTCGAGCCCCTTGAGTGTTCGTATGCGGTCGATTGCCATTGCCAGAATGGCAAGAACCATCACGACGACCAGTTCCCACAGCAGAAGTGCGTCTGCATTTTTGTCCATCCACGCTGCCTGAGGCGATTCCGGGTCGCTGAAGATTGAAGCAACCAGCGACAGCACCGTCAGGATGAACACGAACGTCGCCGGAACGATCAGGCGAAACAGAAGAGATGGTTTCGTACGGGGATGTTTCATAATTCGTCTTGGCAAAGACTGGCAGAGCGCACAGATTATTCCGGATCGGGCTCGCCGGACAAGCGAGTCAGCGGCTCATGCAGCGGACTCGGCAGAACCGTCTCAATGCAGAATTCCCGAGTCATGACACAGATGCGTGGAAAGACTGCCGAAAAGTGCCGATTGTGTATACACTGGGGGCACGTTTCCGGTCAGTAAACGAATCTCGGGACCTGCTATGTCATTTCATCGTCGAGAACTGCTGCAGATTGGAGCCTCATCGTTTCTGGGTGTAGGCCTGTCCGGATTGATGGCGATGCGGGCACAGGCCGGTGCCACCGGTCCGACTCCTCGAGTGAAGTCGGTTGTGCTGGTCTTTCTGACCGGCGGCGGCAGCCACATTGATATGTTTGACCCGAAACCCGATTCGGCGGAAACAAAAGGGGAGTTCTCCCCAATTGCAACGAAGACTAATGGTCTTTACTTCGGCGAGCTGATGACGGGCATGGCGGCGCGCGCGGACAAGCTGGCCGTCGTTCGATCGATGGCTCATGGCGACAACCGTCACCTCTCCGGAACGCACAACATTCTGTCCGGTTATGAGCAGATCTTTCGCGGAGACTCAAACCAGGACAAGTCGCTCAACCGAGTGGACTGGCCATGCTACGGAGGCGCGATTGAGTATTTCCGGCCGTCTCCCGGAGGCCTCCCGAGTCAGGTCACGATTCCGAACCCACTGATCGAGGGCTCTCTCGTCTGGCCGGCTCAGCATGCCGGATTCCTTGGTCCGAAGTTTGACCCGTTTCAGGTGAAGGGGGACCCCAACAGCGACAAGTTTAAAGTGAATGACCTCAGCCTGATTGATGGAGTGAGTGCCGGTCGTCTGAAAGGAAGATGGGAACTTCTCAATCGAGTCACTGAGCAGCGTCGCAAAATCGAATCCGCAGGCTCGGTGCAGCAGTTGAACGACTATCAAAACGCCGCCTATTCCATGTTGTCGGCCGGACGGCTGACCAAAGCCTTCGAACTGGATCAGGAGACTCCCGAGACACGAGAGCGATACGGGAGAAACTCCAAGGGGCAAACGTTACTGCTCGCTCGTCGACTGGTCGAGGCAGAGATTCCCTTTATTCAGTGCAACATGGGGATCGTCCAGTCATGGGACTCACACGTTGATCATTTTCCTCGCTGTCGAACTCAGTTGCTCCCTCCGACTGATCAGGGCGTGAGTGCCCTTATCGATGACCTCGACGACCGCGGTCTGCTGGATCAGACTTTGATCATCTGTGTGGGTGAGTTTGGCAGGACGCCCAGCATTTCTCCGCTGGCCGGACAGAAGGTTCCCGGTCGTCATCACTGGGCACATGGCTACACGGCTGTCTTCGCGGGTGGCGGTGTACAGGGCGGGCAGATCATTGGGGCCACCGACACGAAGGGTGGCCATCCGATTACAACTCCGTTCCACCCGAATGACATCGGTGCCACTGTCTATCAGTCTCTGGGCATCGATCCCCATTCGATGATTCAGGATCGTCAGGGACGACCGGTTCCACTCAATAAGGGAACCGTGATGGACGTGCTGTATACAGGAAACAAAGCCTGATTTGACACGGATGATCTGCAGCACTTCATGATACTCTGGCTGATAAAACGCTTTCAGGGAATTTCTGACAGCGTGACGGCGACCACGACTGGCGACTCCGTTGTTTACCTGACTGCTCGGATTGCTGCGGCCAGCCTGTTGGCGTTCCTCGCTGCAGTCGTCCTTGGGCCGTTCGTGATCCGATGGCTGAAGAAGCGGTTTCGAGAGCGAATTGCGAGCGCCTCCGAGACACTCAACCGCCTGCATGCCGATAAGCAGGACACTCCGACGATGGGAGGAGTGTTCATCATGTCCGCCGTGCTGATCTCGACACTTCTGTTTGCGGATCTCACGAGTCCTCGTGTACTGATCGCAATGGGAGTCATCATCAGTTTTACACTGCTCGGTGCATGGGATGACTGGGTCAAACAACGCACAGATCGCAACGGAATTACGGCGAGGCAAAAGATGCTGGTGCAGTGTCTGCTGGCGTCGACTGCCGGTGTTCTGCTGTATTTTCTGGAGCCGGATCCTGAGGTGAGCCAGGTTCTGTTCTGGCCGGTGGGAGGCGGGACACTGACCCTGGGCTGGCTGGTGATTCCGTTGGCGGTCGTCGTAATCGTCGCGACATGTAATTCAGTCAATCTGACGGACGGTCTTGATGGCCTTGCTGCCGGATGCACTGTTTCGTGTGGAGCTGCGTTTGTAGCCCTCTGTTATCTGTCAGGGCATCGAGTTCTCGCCGACTATCTCAGCATTCCGTATCTGAGTGGTTCCGGCGAACTGGCTGTCATTCTGGGAGGACTGGTGGGCGCAATGCTCGGGTTCCTGTGGTTCAACGCGCATCCGGCACAGGTCTTCATGGGTGATGCCGGGGCTCTGCCTGCCGGGGCGTTGATTGGTTTGTGTGCCGTAGTGATTCGCCAGGAGATCCTGTTGATCCTGATCGGAGGAGTGTTTGTCACAGAGACCGCGAGCGTTTTGTTGCAGGTCAGCTGGTACCGCTGGAAGGGCACGCGAATTTTCCGATGCAGCCCGCTGCACAATCACTTTGTGTTTCGCGGAGATCCGGAGACTCGCATTGTCATTCGTTTCTGGATCGTGGCCGCTCTGCTGGCGATCGCTGGTCTCGCGAGTTTGAAGGTGCGGTAGAACCAGTGAGCCGTCCTTTGTGATTGTGTGAGTGATGTTCCAGAGTCTGTGCCGTGCAATCGAGCATTGCACGGCCAGGGCGAGAGCGCATTTGAATTAAGTTTGGCGTCTTCTCGAATGGAACCCCGGAGCCTCAGCGAGTGATCTGTTTGAAAACACAGCGTTCTCTCTCGCTGACCAGAAAATTGCATTCGTCGTTGTAACTTGTGGCCACAATTAGCCTTGGTGCATGCAGTACATGTGAGCCGAAGGCCGTAAGGCTTCGGGTGCCAACGAGCGGCCGGACGGTGCGTTTCGCCCGGTCGCTCACGCGTCTCGGCTCACAATAAACAAGGCTGCCAAACAACTTATGTCAACGGGTACTATTTCCTGTGACGATTCGGGCTACCAGTCTGTCAAGTTGTTGCCCCACTCTTAGACGCTACAGATATCTTACACGCGCTCTAAGAGAGTCGAGCTGTTTCATGGTCCGGTCACCTCGACAGGCACGCCGTCCGTTCCGTCTGGATTCAAAAAGAGTGCACGCTTGCCCTTTGTCCCCTGGTGCATGGCTGCTGCCACAGGCAGTCCGGATTCCGGAAGCTGCTCAAACGCATTGCCAACATCGTGCACGGCCAGACAGAAGTGATGCAGGCCGGAACCGTTCTTGCGGAGCCAGTCCTGCAAAGGATGATCTTCGACGAGAGGTTCCACCAACTGGAGATGCGTGTTTCCGAGATCCAGGTGAGTCAGCCGGATGGTGTCGTTGTTCACGCACTCAGAAAACAGTACTTCCAGCCCGACTCGGTCGCGCCAGACTTTGAGTGCGGTTTCTGTGTCTTCTACAACGATTGCCAGGTGATCCAGTGATCGAAAGAGGGCATGATCCATGACGTGTGCTCCAGAGAGGGTAATGCGGCGAGCATTGTATTGGGCGGGCGTTCTCTTCCACGCTACAATTGTCGAGCACTCCAAATCTGTCAGGAAAGTAACATGAAGAGTTTTTGCCTCGCTGCATTGTGCCTGATCGCTCCCGTTGTTGCTCAGTCGGGACCGGAACGTTGGGAAAAGTCGATCGCCGCATTCGAACAGAAAATCAAAGACGGTTCGACCAAACCCGGTTCCGTTCTCTTCATCGGCAGTTCCAGCATTCGTATGTGGAAACTCCAGGACTCATTCCCTGACAGGAATTATGTGAATCACGGATTTGGCGGGTCGATGATCAGTGACTCGATTTACTATTTTGACCGAGCAGTCAAACCAGTTGCGCCACCCGTCATTTTGTTTTATGCCGGGGATAATGACGTGGCCAAAGGGAAGTCGGCCGAAGTGGTACATGCCGACTTTCGCAAGTTCGTCGGGCTCATGAAGAAGGCGTTCGGGAAGAAGACTCGGCTGGGGTTCATTGCAATCAAACCAAGCCTGTCTCGCTGGAAACTGGCCGGCGAAATGCAGAAGGCGAACAACCTGATTAAGGCAGACTGCGAAAGGGACGAACTGCTGAGTTTCATCGACGTGTGGACGCCGATGATTGGAGAAGACGGTAAACCAAAGGCAGACCTGTTCCTCAAGGACGGCCTGCATATGAATCTCAAGGGCTACAAAATCTGGAACAAGGCTGCCGCCCCTGTGCTGAAAGCTGCCAGGGCGAAGTAGCCCTTCGTTTGACCGTCCGCCGCAGACGTACGCAGTTTCCCTGCAGCTGAACAGGAAATTGCAGCCATCGGTTAAACTCGCTGCCAGAATTGGCTTTCCTGCATGAATTACATGTGAGCCGAAGGCCGTGAGGCCTCGGGTGTCAACGAGCGGCCAGACGGTGCGTTTCACCCGGCCGCTCACGCGTCTCGGCTAACAATATGCCTGGCTGCCCAATGACTTATGTCGACGGATGCAATTTGCTGTAAAGTCGTGAGACTTCAGGATGTCCCCGCGAATCGTCTGAAGTATCACGACTTCAGCTACGAACTGACGATGAGCAGATTGCCGGGGACCTGCTACTTCCAGCCGGCTCCTTTTGTCGTGGTCCTGATCCTGCAGAGATACATGTCCGAGGTCAGATAGAGCGTACTGCCGTCATTGCCCCAGCCAACATTGGCAATTCGTTCTCCCGTGGCGATTCGTCCAAGCAGCTTGCCGGCCGGAGAAATAACCAGAACGCCCCCCGGTCCCGTCGCGAACACATTGCCGTGCTGATCAACCTTGAGACCATCGCCTCCGCCGCGACCAATGCGTTCCTCTTTGGAACTGTCAAAGAATGGACGAGGATCTCCCAGACTGCCATCATCCTTCACGGGGAAAGCACGCCACACAGGATCCCGTCCATCACTGTTTGCAACGTAAAGCGTCTTGTGGTCCGGTGAGAAGCCAATTCCATTCGGACGAGAAATCTCCCTGCACTGCAGCGTCACGGTCCCATCTGACTGCAGTCGATAGACACCACAAAAGTCGATCTCCCTCATTGGATCATTTTCTCGCTGAGGCAGCCCGTAGATGGGGTCGGTGAAAAAGATGTCTCCGTTGTTGCGAATGGCAAGATCATTGGGGCTGTTGAAGCGTTTGCCATTCCAGCGGTCTGCCAGTGTCACTTTGCCACCGCCCTTCGTGAGCATTGAAATGCGGCGGTCGCCATGTTCGCACGAGATGAGTCGTCCCTGATCATCAAGGGCAAGTCCATTACTCCCAGGTTCGCGGCCGTAGTCTGCAACCCCCGTATACCCGGCCGGTTTCAGATAGACCGCAGAACCCTCGCCCTCCTGCCATTTGATGACGGCATTGTGAGGGATATCAGAGAACAGAACGAAGCCCCCAAATCGATTGCCTTTCTGCGGTACCCAGACGGGGCCCTCAGCCCACTCGAAGCCACCACAGACCACTTCAATCACAGCGGCTCTGGGAATGAGTTGGTCCAGCCCGGCGTCGAACCGATCGACGTGACCAATATGAGGGAAGTTGGTCGTATTCTGTGCTGCACAGATGGGCAAAATCAGGAGAGGAAGAGTTCGAAAAAGGCGGACGTTCATTGAGTATTCCTGCTGGCGGGCGTGTGGACGACATCAGTGTTGTCGTTCTACCGCAACTCACTCTGCGTCTCAAACGAGCACTTTTCCAGTCGATAGATGAGCGGTACGGTGAGGTCAGAATCCGCCTGTTCAGCCGGGAGCCACTGATGCGACTCTTTCTGATTTCAGCTCTCACATCTTTCAAGCCACACATGGGAGAAGCTGAGTAAGGATCAGGGAGCAATTCGTATCAGCTGACTTGTGAACACGCAGGATTTCCATCATTCTCTCCGATGCGGTGACGTGCAGAACAAACATTGTTCCTGCTGCCGTTATCGTTTCACCCTTCCGCTGTGAATTCAGAGAGTCTATTCATGAAGTTCAGAGTTCTTGTTCTGTCATCGCTCGTTGTCGTTCTCAGCCAGCATGTCCATGCTGATGTTGGTGTGGGGGCGAAGCCCATCAAGGGAGCGGAAGTCATTATCGACGGGTCTCGAGAGATGCTGGACAGCAAGTGGACCTATTGGAAAGGTCCGCGGTTTTCTTCGTCTCTGCCAATCAAGTGGAAGGTTGTGGACGACCCTGTCGACAATGGCACGGTCGTCATGACGGATGACCCGGTTGCTGCCGGTGGCAAGTATGGCACCGCCGATATTGTCACGAAAAAGGCGTACCGCGATTTTCGTCTCCACATCGAATTTCTTGTTGTTAAAAAGGGCGGCAACAGCGGCGTCTATCTGCAGAATCGTTATGAGATTCAGGTTCTGGATGGCGACAGGACCAAGCATGGCATGGGTGCCGTCATCAACGAAACTGAGTCGCCTTATCATGCGTACAACGGGACCGGCAAGTGGAACGCTTACGACATCAATTTTCGGGCCGCCCGCTTTAAGGATGGAAAGCTGGTCGAGAAGGCGCGTGTCTCCATGTATTTCAACGGTAAAAAAGTGCACGAGAACGTTCAGATCAATAAGGTCTGGGGCGGGCCGGCGTCTGGAGTTGACGGAGGCAACGACCGTGGGTTTGGAATCACAGATACGCCACAGGGATTGAAGCTTCAGTGCGAAGGTCACGATGTTCGGTATCGAAACACGTGGATTAAAGATATCGACCTGAAGACGGCGGATACAGACTTCAAAGAGTAGACTCTTCTGGCCTGAATCCGGGAGGGCGGATCTCCTGCTGAGTTGTGTGTTGTTGTTTGTGCTCGCCTCTGCAGGAGCAACGCCAGATTCTATATGTGTTAATCGGACCCGTGGGTTCGGGTTTTAACGGCAAGCCACAATAGGCTGTGAATGAACTCCGTTAATCATCCGAGATTACCAGGGCCACGTATCCCACGAACTGCGCGATCGGAGAATCGGCTTGCCTGCCAATTGCCTACGAATTGCTGCCTTGCTGCTCTGCCTGTCCGCGGGCGTGGTGACGGGTTCAGTTCCCGAGCGACCCAATATTGTTGTCATTTTTATCGACGACATGGGTTACGGTGACATTGGTCCTTTCGGCTCGAAACAGAACAGCACTCCCAGTCTCGACCGCATGGCGCGCGAGGGACGCCGCCTTACGTCCTTCTATGTGGCTTCACCTGTCTGCACTCCCTCCCGGGCGGCATTGATGACAGGGTGCTATCCCCAGCGAGTCGGGCTTCAAAAGGGTACGGATCACATTGTGCTGTTCCCGGGCGATCATCACGGGCTGAATCCAGACGAAATCACGATCGCAGAAGTCCTGAAGGAAGCTGGGTATGCAACCGGATGTTTCGGGAAATGGCATCTCGGTGATCAGCCTCAGTTCCTGCCAACCGAACAGGGCTTTGACTACTACTACGGAATCCCGTACTCCAACGACATGTGGCCCGGGCTGAAACGCTGGCAGTTTCCCGACCTTCCCATCTTGCGGAATACAGAAGTCGTGGACATCGTAAGAGACATGGATGAGCAGGCTCTGCTGTGTCGCAGGTTCACCGAGGAAGCCGTTCAGTTCATTCGTAAGCACAGGGAAGATCCGTTCTTCGTGTATCTGCCGCATGCATTTGTGCACGCTCCGCGAAAGGCAACCGAGTCGTTCCTTAAGAATTCTGAAACTGTCGAAGAAGCTCAGGTCGAAGAAGTTGACTGGAGTACTGGGCAGATCCTTGAGGTTCTTCGCAGTGAAGGGCTCAGCAGGAAAACGCTGGTGATTTTCACTTCAGACAATGGTCCCGCAGGTGGCCTGTCAGCTGGCCCTCTTCGGGGACGGAAAGGCTCTGGCTACGAAGGAGGTCATCGTGAGCCGACGCTGGTCTGGTGGCCCGGCACTGTTCCGGCCGGGACAGAGTCGGACGGACTATCCGCAACGATTGATTTGCTGCCAACCTTTGCCCGACTTTGCGGTGGCAGGGTCCCGCTGGACAGAGTGATCGACGGCAAAGACATCTCCGGCATTCTGCTGGGCCATGACGGCGACACAGCGAAGACGCCTCATGATCGCTACTTCTACCAGCAGGGTGGAAAACTGCGAGCAGTTCGTTCGGGCGACTGGAAGCTGTTTGTGACGGGCGAGCTGTACAACCTGCGCACAGATCTGGCTGAATCAAACAACATCGCAGGCAGCAATCCGAAAGTGGTAAAGCGGCTGAACGGGATGCTGGACGACTTCCGCGCCGACATCGCTGCAAACTCTCGTCCGGTTGGTGTAGCAGAGAACGCACGAACACTCGTTCCACGGCCGGGCGTCGAAGGCGACGCAGGATTCATACCGACACTCAAGCTTCCTCGTCCCCGGAAATCGAAGTAGTTGAGGTCTGTCGTGAATCAGGAACACACTGCCCCGGCCCCGCGTTCACCAGTTGACCGGTTCGTGCTGCTGACGGCGGAGGGATTTGGTCTGGGACGCATTCCGTTTGCTCCGGGTACATGGGGCAGCCTCTGGGGACTGCCAATCGGCTGGGCACTGGGCGCCACTGACACAACGTGGTGGATGCGGCTACTCGTGATGGTGGCCATGTTTGTTATTGGAATACCGCTTTGTGATCGAGCCGCGGTGCTGTTGGGGAAGAAAGACCCGGGCAGTGTCGTTTGGGATGAAATGGCAGCCTTCCCGCTGGTCTATGCGTTTGTCCCGCTGGATGGTGAGATGATGTGGGCGGTGCTTGGGGCCGGATTTCTCTTGTTTCGGGTGTTTGATATCTGGAAGCCGCCTCCCGTAAGAAATTGCGATCGCATTGAGGGTGGCGTGGGGATCATGGTGGATGATATTGCTGCCGGAGTTTACGCCGCGGCGATTCTCTGGCTGCTGTTTGGTATGAAGTGACTGTTGAACTCGTGGATTGCCAGTCCGATGTTTCACCCTTGTATTGGGCCGTTTTCCTCAAAAGATGAGTGCGGCCGCGACCGGGTGTATGGGTGATGCGGGATGTGACAACGGGACATTTAGAGAAATAGCTGACAGAATAATACCTTGGTCAGAGAGCCTGACCTAGAGTTACGTCATAGGATGCCAAATTGCAACCTCCCTCTTGAAGCTCCTTTGAGACTGTCTTTGCCCGACGACTCACCGTGTCAGAAACCCTCACCAATCACGAATCATCGGTTTATTGCCGAATGACGCCCGCTGTGCCCACAGATACGTGTGCAGTGTTGAGTCGTCTTCTGGATCTGTCTGAGCTTGGTCGCAGGGAACTGAATGCATCGCCCGCCAGAATTCTGGTTCCGCGTGGGATTTGTGCGATGCTGCTGCGGAACATGAAGATCCGCGACCCGGGGATCATTAAGCATGGTCAGCGAATCGGGCTTATTTCACGCGGGGTTTCAACTCTTCTCGGGTGGGAAGACGCTCTGCGAGCAGAGCTGGAACTGGCCGCCCTGCTGCACGATCTAGGCAAGATCGGAGTTCCGGACAGCATTCTCAGAAAGCCCGGAAAGCTCAGCAGCGAAGAATACGACTTCGTCAGTCTTTACCACCATGCCGCGACAACTCTGATGCAGGCAGTCCACGTCGATGTTGGACTGATCCGCATTCTGTCGATGCTGCACAGGAACTTTGACGGCGCCGGTGTTGAAGCGAAAGGGGCGGGTGTTTCGCACAACCTGCCGCTGGGCCCAAGGATTCTGGCGGTGGCAGACGCCTATGATTCACTCAGTTCTCCCAAGTCGTACCGCCGCGGGATGACTCATGCCGAAGTGCTCAAGATTCTCAATGAGCAGTCGGGGAGCCGTTACGACGGCAATGTCATTCGCACGCTTAATCGCTGGTACGAATCAGAGGGTGATCAGCTGTTTGCTCTGGCAGATGCGTTTGGAGAGCCTAACGCTGCGACTCAGACACCAATGACGCCGGATGAGCGTAATGAGGTCGTGGTTCTGACACAGATCCTGAATGTTCTTTACGAGTTTCACTCACTCTACGACGGCTTCTTCATCGTTGACCACAATCTGAATTACTGTGTGTGGTCCGATGGGATGGAAGAGCTTTCGCCGCTTCAGCTGGATCAGACGATTGGACGAAGCTGGCAGCAGACAGATGTGTCGTTGGCTCCAATTACTCAGACTGCACGAGCCGATCTGGATCCGGAAGAAGAAATTGTTCCGCAGGTCTTGAGAAACGGTCGAGCGGTCTTTGCGAGCCGAGTGTGCCAGGTCGACGGAAATCGTCAGACGAGCGTCGACGTCTACACGCTGCCCATCAAGGGTAACGGCCACAAAGTGAAGGGTGTTGTTCAGCTCTTCCGTTCCAAGGGGGGTGTCCTCCGGCAAAGCCGCGAATACGTGGAACTCAAACTCGCGGCTACTCGTGACGCGCTGACGGGTGTTGCGAATCGTGGACAGCTTGAAACTCAGCTAAGGCATCTGCTGGACGACTACCACAACCATGAGGGAGCACGAGGACTCAGTGCAATCTTTTTGGATGTGGACAAGTTCAAGCGTATCAATGACAACTACGGACACAAGGCTGGTGACCAGGTTCTTGTGGACCTTACACGACTGCTACAGCACGAGACATACTCGGGCGAAATAATTGCTCGCTACGGCGGTGAAGAATTCGTAGTCCTGTGTCCGGACGCGGATCTCGAAGCGGCCGTGCGACGCGCCGAGCGACTGCGTGATGCTATTTCCAGTAGCTCTGTCGGAGGTGTCAGCGGGCTGACTGTGACATCCTCGTTTGGCGTTGCCACTGCCCATCTCGGCGATACGGTTCAGACGCTGCTTGAACGAGCGGACGCATGCCTGTATCGAGCTAAGGAAACCGGACGGAACAGAACCTGTTGGGAAGATCAGGACAAAGACGACGAGGCAGAACTCGAACCACAGGCAGAAGAGTCACAATCTCGAGTGACGGATGTGAACGGAGTTCTTCTGTTCTCGCAGGACATCGAGATGTCCACCTCGCTTGAACTGACAGCCATGAAGCTGAACGCATTCATCTCCGCCGTCGACGACATTAAAGTCATCCATCAGGAACACGGACACCTGAAGGTTCGACTGGGCAGCCTCGGATTTACGCGTCGCTGGGGCAAAAATCCCGAGCGTCAGGCTGTCGAAATGGACATTCGCTTTGAAACGACCCGTGAGAGTCGAGGAGAAGCTGAAAAAGCCAGAATTCGCCGAAAGGTGACAGTGGCTATGGTGCCAATTGGAAAAGTCCCGGACGCGCCTACGTTCGAGCTCCGCTGCGTCCAGGTGATGATGCAGCTGCGATCCTATCTGCTTGGATCCTGAGGCTCGCAATCTACTGCGATGTCGATCAGATGCCGCCAGTGCGATGAATCATCTGCAGCAGTCGGTTTCTCGTTTTTCGTTGACCGGCTTTCGGCTTTGCCGCGGTTGCCGTTTCACCAGTCTCAGGGATATTACCCCGTACTTTCGCGGTGGCCGACAGCCTGTCTGCAGCGCCGCTGACAGGCACGATTGCTGCCCCGCTGCGAACATGCCGTCTTCCGCGCGGTCCGTCCAGTGTCGGTTTATTGCCGCGAGAGGAAGACTGCGGTTTCGGGGTGGTTCGACCGTTATCCGCTGGCAGCGTCAGGGCTTCGACATTCGCTGCAGCAGCGGGCGAGTCGAATTCGAGGTCGACAAACTCGATCGCTCCGCTTTCAGGCACGTTAGCAGTTGCCGCCTTTGTCGCTGCGGGCTCTTCTGTGATACCCCAGTTCGGATCGACGTGTTCTCCACCGGGCGGTTCGTCAATCGCTGACGAATCTGTAGTTGTGGGCGATGCGACGGGATTAGCAGCCCAGTCAAGTTCCACCTGCTCGACAGTCGCTTCATCGTCTGACGCTTTGGAAGTCGAAACGGCTGCAGCTTCGTCAGTCTGAGTGGCGGCACCAGCAGCAATTACTTCCTCAACGTCCAGATCAATCGCTTCCAGGATGGCATCGGATGCGATTCCTCCCGCCTCTTCCGAAAACACTTCCGCAGCAGGCTGGTGTGCTCCTGCGAGTTCCGGATCAGCCGGGACAGGTGTTATGTCAGTCGATAAGGTATCTTCGTCCTCTTCGGCGAGTTGCTCGGTTTCGATCCGCGGTCTTACGTTCGTCTGGTGATTAAAGATATGGAGATCGTGGTATGCCAGCAGCGATCCTTTCTCGAGATGCACGTTCTTGAGGGATATCGCGTACTCTGTTCGAGCTCGGTAATAACGAATCTCCGATTCAGCCACTCGTCGCTGAGCATCCAGCAGATGGTCGACGTCTATGTCAATATCCTGTTCATCCTGAACTTCGTATGCCTTCAGAAGTTCGCTTGCTGCGAGATACCGGTTCATGCTGTTCTGGCACGCTTCGAATGCTCTGGCAGCATCTGAAACGGCATTCGTCAGATCGTGAACGACGTTTCTTTGCTGTTCGCGATGAATGATGCGTTCACGTGACAGATGCATCTCGGCGTTGCTGACAGCAAGGTGAGCCTGCCTGTATCCGATAGGCACTTCGTATTCGAACCCAACAAACCACTCCTGCTGATCACCCCCCATTAGATTGCGGAAGGCAGACGCGGGAACACTGGCTCCGTTGTTCGTGCGGATAAGGTCGTCCCCGAATCCGCGGAAACGGTAGCGCCCCACTGCATCCAGACGTGGATTGAGAAAGTTCTTTGCGGCGATCAGCTCAAGTTCTCTTCGCCTGACAGACATCTGCTGGCGTCGCAGTTCCGGTCGATTGCTGAGTGCGTCGGTCTGAATGAGGTCCCAGTCAAATACGACGTCCGCTTCCGTCGGGTCGCCGGATGGTCGAATGAGTTCCCCGTCAGTGATTGGCAGTCCCATCAGCAGTCGGAGCCTGCGTTCTGTCGTTTGAACGCCTCCTGTGCCTTCCAGTGTGCCGCCCGTACTACCCCCCCGGGTTCGTGTTCCCTGAGTAATCCGGCCGGTGACAGCCTCATCGACTTCCGACTTGAACCGATAATACTGTTCTCGTGCCAGTGCCTCTGCGGCTCCGGATTCAAGATCACTCTCACTTCGTGCCTTGATCCGATTCCATGCTTCCAGCGCTCGCTTCATTGCCTTGGACCGGGCATCGAGATCACGATAAGCAAAGTATAGATCCCAATACGCATTAGCGACGTTGTTCACGTAGTCACGCACTGCGAGTTCAAAGTCTGTCTGATCCATGTCAGAACTGACTTTGGCAAGTTGGACTCCGTTATAAACTCCGGGAGAACTTCCCGGGCCGGCGATCTGATTGAACTGAAGGCCGCCTCCCTGCAGGAGCGGTTTTCGTATCTCGCCCTCGAGATAAGTATCCCACGCACTTCTGAAGATATTGCCTGGAGCGTTATTGGAGTTGTGAAGTGAATACGACCGCAATGCCATCTGTGAACCGGTCGCCGTCATTTTTGAGAGTTCAACCGTGTACTCATGCAGGTCCTGTTTGAAGGCGTTGGTACCGCCCGCAAAGAAGGGGTTGTTATACAGTTGGTCATTATTGCTGAAATAGGCAGACGTGCGAAACTGGGCGTCAAATGCAGCCAGAGCGGCTTCGGGACTGTATCGTGGATCTGTTCCCGCCAGTGCTCGCGTGAATCTCGAATGGACGGAATCCGGGTTGCTGAGAATTGTCCCGCCAAGCTCTCGGAGAACATCTGAATTCTGCAGCGCGATTCGCAGAACCTCATCCAGCGTCAGGTCGCGGTCGTTGCGGGTGATGCGCGGCTCGACGCGGATGAAGTTCAGCCCCTTCTGGATCGCCAGCCGTTCCAGCCGGGCGATCGAGTTTTCCACGATGGTCGGCGAATAGATGACCCCCGGACGCACGCGCAGCGCATCCTGGAATTCGTCGGCATCCACATCGGGCAGCTCGGTCGTCGTGGTGATCTCACCAAAGCGGAACTGCTGGCCTTCCTGCACCGTGAAGGTGATGAAATAGGCGTCACGCTCGCGCGCAAGCTCGGCATTGACGCCGGTCACGCGGAAATCCACGTAACCGCGCGAGTTGTAGAAATCGCGCAGAACCTGCTTGTCGAACTCGATCCGGTCCTCGACGAAGGTGTCGCGGCGGATGAAGGCGCGTAGCAGTCCCGCCTGCTTGGTTTCCAGAACACGGCGCAGACGGCGGTCGGAATAGACCTGGTTGCCGACAAAGCCGATGCGCTCGATCTCGACAAGGTCGCCCTCAAAGATCTCGAACACGAGATCGACGCGGTTGTCGCTGCGGCGGATGATGCGCGGGGTCACGCGGGCGGCCAGGCGGCCGGCGGTGTTGTAGGCTTCGGCGATGCGGGTGGCATCGCGTTCCGCAACGGCCGCGCTGAACACACGGCGCGAGCGGGATTCGACAACGGTTTCCAGTACCTCGTCATCCAGCCGGCGGTTGCCTTCAAACGAAATGCGGTTGATCGTCGGGAATTCGGTGACGCGGATGAACAGCGTGTTGCCGCGCGGTTCCAGCTCGACCGTTTCGAACAGGCCCGAGCCAAGAATGTTCTGATAGGCGTCGTTCAACTGCCCTGCCGACACCGTTTGTCCACGGGCGATTCCCGCATAGGACAGGATCGTCGCGGGTTCGATCCGCTGGTTGCCTTCGATTCTCACGTTGCTGAAGCGGTAGGTCTGCGCCTCGGCCTGATCGGGCAACGCGGCGAAAGCCATTGCAATAACAAGGAAAATGAACGCGCCTGCCCGGCGCAGTCTGGCGGTTGTCGTAACCGGGCCTCGGCCCAGCGCAGAAAAAGCGGCGATCATCGGTTCCCCCAGACAGACCTTCAGATGCATCCTGACTACTGGCAATAAAGCCCCTTGTCAAAACGCCAAACGCGCGCCGCATCGGGCGCGCGCTTGAAAGTCGGTCCTATGGGGGATCACAAACTGTAGAGGTAGGTCGCGAAAACGAGGCAGATATAGATGGTCCCGACGAAAAGGATGCGGTCCCAATTCAGCTTGACCAAGAGCCCGAGCCCCCGTGCACCTGTCTGGATCGTTTGCATGTCCGTTCCTCGCGTATTCTGCGTTCAGAACAGAAATTAACAATTGATTGTGGCACGAATTTGGCAGCGCGGCATCAACCTGCCGTCACGGGTTATGGACAGAAGATGTCGTTTGTCAGCGCAAAGGCCATGAGCGACAGGATCACAACCAGCCCCATCGTCATCAGCACGCGCAGAACCTTGTCGCTGGGCGGTTTTCCTGTAACGGCCTCATACGCATAGAAAACGAGGTGCCCGCCATCCAGCACGGGGATGGGGAACAGGTTGAGCAAACCCACAGCCGCCGAAAGCACGCCGATGAAATAGACAAAATTCATCGCGCCCTGGCTGGCCATCTGTCCCGACACTTCTGCAATCCCGATGGGCCCGGACATGTTGCAGCTGGAAATCGCGCCGGTGATCATGTGCCACAGCCCGGACACCGAACCTTTCATAATGTCCCAGGTGCCGATCACACCGCCCCACAGCGCCTCGCCAAAGCCCGGCGCCATGGTTGCGGGTTCGAACGCCATGCCGCCCACGATGCCGATGCGCCAGTTGGTCTGAAACCCGCCATCGGCCTGGGGCTCGTCCACGCGGCGGGGCGCAAGGGTCATGTCGAGCGTTTCGCCTTGACGCCAGACGGTCAGGGCAAGCGGCTCTCCCTCGCCGGCCTCGACGCGTTCCTTGAGCTGCGAGAATGCGAAGAAGACGACAACGTTGATCCCATTTGGCAGCGCCGTCACCGGCTGTCCCGTCCGCC
>CAJWGB010000062.1 GCA_913031625.1 uncultured Planctomycetaceae bacterium
GAATCGAAGAACTCGATAAGACGGGAGGTGGCACTCGTGACCTTGATCTTCTGCTCCTTGTGACGCTGCTCCAAAATCAGATGCACGAGTCTTTCGTTGCCGAACGGAATTTCATTAACATCCGGGTTGATTGCTGAGCATCGACGGGGAATTGCAATGCGTGCCTACCTGATTACAACCATAGTTCTGCTGCTCACCTGCCACTTGGCAGGTGACGAACCTTCAACCAGTCGCTCCCCTGCCGAACGCGAGGCTGACAACTGGAGTGAGACCCCCCACTGGCTTGATAGATGGAAGATTGATCCTAAAGCCACATTCCTGCTCGGTTTCTCGTTGGGAGAAGACGACGATCAGCCACCAGAAAAACTCCACTTCGGGTTCTATCCATCTCGCGATGTTGCCGCACAGGCTATGGGTGAGGAATATCTCCGATCACAGGAGCAGTATCTCGCGAAGCGGGTGAAACAGAAGGTTGTCGCAGCCGGAGGGTGGAAAGAGAAGACCTCTGGACATGAATCCCTGTTTGTCGTCACACAGAAAAATGGCACGACTTATCTCTGGTTTGGCGATGTCACCAAATCTCTGAACGTTGCGGAAGTGCACTTCGTCCGCGGAACGAGGCGGGACAGAGATCTGCTCATTCTGGACTACAACGTGCCCTCCGTTCGCCTCGACAATGAATTTGGACGTCGATTGACTTCAGCCGCCTATCGTCGTGATGCTAATCCTACTCGACAACCGTAAGCTGCAAAGCTCGGTTTTTACACCAGCGAGTACCCGCAGTCAGCGGTTCGCGTGACCTGTCCGAACCGGAAGACAGCAAGGCCCATCAGGGGCCGATCTTCTGTTGAATCCACTGCTGTTAGCAGCCGGTTCTCACCAGGAGTCATGCACGCCACAGAGTGGTGGCCATGAACTTCACGTCAGCCAACGCCGCGAATACGGTGAAGCTGACGGTCATCGATGTCCAATTGGCACAGAGTCACCTCGCTGCTATGAAGGAAGGATCCGCCAAACTCTCGGATTTTCAGCCGGCACAACAGTGGCCTGCAACTCAGCAGTCCATTTGAAGATTGACCGGACCGCTGGGCCTGGCAGGCAGCAGTTGTGATTTCAGGTATAGGTTTACTCTTATCCCATCACGCCAAATCGATGAGAGTAAATGATCGACGAAAAACGCCATTCCCGTCAGACAACGAGAATGGCGTCGGATGCTCTGGAAAGGACTCGAACCTTCACGGGCTATACGCCCACATGCCCCTCAAGCATGCGTGTCTACCAATTCCACCACCAGAGCGAATGTCGAGCGGACACCATCGATGCCGCGCGGGTTCGGGAGGCAGAGTACCAACAGGCTCACCCGCCATTCAACTGAATCGTTCGTCTGACCTGAAACTCAGACAACTCTGCGTCGGACAATAAAAAAAGGCGGCCGAGCAATGCAACGGACCGCCTTCGAATTTCGGCTGACAATTAGCTGGCTGACGGGCACTGGCCGTGCGTTTCCGCCATCGATGTCTTCTGCTCGGTGATTCCTGGCCACTGAGTTGCCATTTCAGCATTCAGAGCAGTGTAGTCTGTCCATTGTTCGGGCACATTATCCTCGTGGAAGATCGCCTCAACCGGACACTCCGGCACACAGGCTTCACAGTCAATGCACTCATCCGGGTGGATCACGAGGATTGCTTCGCCTTCGTAAAAGCACTCAACCGGACACACAACCACACAGTCGGTGTACTTGCAGTTAAAGCAGGGTTCGGCGACTACGTGAGTCATTTCTATACCTTTCAGATTTCCGTCAACGTTAGCTAAATCTGGGCCATTACTTCGAATGTTTCCGCCGCAAATTGCTGCAGCTTTGGGGTTTTACGTCATATGTGTCGACAATTTCCATGCCTTCTCGCACAACAAAACAGCCTGCCGCAAATTGAGACAGAGTCTCGACGCCGACACACTGTCTGGGAGCTGAGAAGCCGCCATCTTCTGCAGAATCCGCTGTCATCGTCACAATTCGAGGAAATCTGCTAAACCTGAATGATTCCCACGTCAACTTTTTTCCTCAATTCGGTTTACCAGATCGAAGCGAATGGAGCGGGGAAATCCGCCTGTAACCCGGGTGATTCACCGTGCACAATAGAGTGGGCTGATTTCCGCATCTGGACGGAATCGGCTTCCCACGCCCGATTCTCCGCTTTTCCAGAACGATTCTCCTCCCAAAATTGCTTTGCCGGTACTGCAGATGCTCAGAAACAGCCATTGGCCGCGTATGCACATCTGGATTCTCACTTCCAGTCGCCCAGGAAATTGACCATGCCGCTGACCGAAAAAGACAGAAAGCTGGTGAATGATCTGCTGACTGGTACTCCCGGCGCGTGGACAACATTCATTGATCGCTATGGAAACCTGATCGTGCAGGTCATTCGTCACACTGCAAATGCGCACAGCCTTCGGCTGAATGACGATGACATCGATGACCTGACTGCGGACGTGTTTGCTGCCATGCTGGACCGAAATATGGGCGCGATCCGAAGCTTTCGGGGTCGCAGTTCCTTCGCCACGTACCTCACCGTGGTCGTCCGACGGGTCGTGCTTCGCAAACTGACTCAGAGACGTTTCCGACAGGCCTTTGGCCACGTCGAAGTGCACCAGGCCAGTGTCAAAGAGGCAGCCGCGGATGTGGACGCACGCGACGAAGTTGATTCGCTCATGACACGACTGCCAGCCTCGTTGCAGCGGGTCATGAAAGCATTCTACATGGAAGGGCGTTCCTACCGGGAAATCTCTCGCCTGTTGAATGTCCCGGTTAACTCGATCGGTCCCATGATCAGTCGCGCTCGGCAACTGCTCCAAAAACGCCATTCAACTTAAGTTAACTGGACTGTGCCCTCGTTGCATTCGTTTCACCGGCAATCGCGGCGCACGCATCGCTCCGAACGCTGACATCCGAGACGCGGGGCCCTGAGGGCCTCTGGTTATACGATGGTGTGGATGTCACTCGGGCTGGTCGATAACCTTGAGCGGAAACAGCTTTGATGGCACGTGCTGCTCCGCCATCAATTGCTCCAGCTTGCGAACGATGTCCGGGTGATCTGTCGCAACATCCTTTGACTCGCCGATATCCTTCGCGATGTTGTACAGTTCCGTCTTCAACTGGCCTCGTCCCAGTTTCTGCCGTACTGCTTTCCAGTCCCCAACACGAACGGTCTGCTGTCCACCGTAACCCGTGAATTCACGATACAGAAACGGGCGTTCGTGTTGCTGGTTCCCGAGCAGAGTCGGCAGGAGACTAATCCCGTCGATGTCTGCGGGAGGCGAAGTCTTTGCTTTGACCGCTTCGAGGATGGTTGGCATCCAGTCCTCAAACCCACTGATTCTGCCGTGTGAGGAACCGGCTGCGACTCGTCCGGGCCATCGAACCAGTGTGGGCACCCGAACTCCGCCTTCATAAAGCGACCCTTTCAGTCCTTGCAGCTCACCGACACTTTCGAAGAAATCGAAATCGACTTCCAGATCCAGGTGAGTGGTGCCATTGTCCGAACTGAACACGACCAGCGTGTTCTCAGCCAATCCCAGCTCGTCCAGCAGGGTCATGACATTCCCAATGTACTGATCCATGCGAGTAATCATCGCAGCGTATGCCGCGCGCGGCGTGAAGTGCGGCGTGTATCCATAGCCCTTCTGTTTGGTAAACGGAGGGTCTTTCCAGCCCAGATCCAGATAGGGTTTAAGATCTTCATCCGGTACGTGGAGTGCTACGTGAGGAATAACAGTCGGGTAATAGCAGAAGAACGGCTTGTCTTTGTTCTTTCGAATGAAGCTGAGTACCTGCTCATTAATACGATCCGGAGCATAGTCTGTTCCTTTGAACTGTTCGTAGCTCTTAGGGTCTGTTTTGTCGTCTCCCTTTTTGAAGTTGGCGTGACCGAACACTGCCGGATTGTTGTTCAGTTCGACCGTACCTCGATCGCTGCGCAGAAAAGACGGGTAGTAGCTGTGAGCATGAGACTGGCACAGGTATCCAAAGAATCGATGGAACCCCTGATCAAGTGGCTGACCTGTCGTGTCCGGGCCCCCCAGTCCCCACTTGCCGAACGCGCCTGTCACGTAACCTTCCTGCTGCATGAGTTCGCCCAGCGTCACTTCCTCGGAAAGAATGGGCTCCTGCCCTTCCGGAGGATCTGCCTTGTTGCTGCGAATCCACGCATGCCCCGGGTGCTTGCCAGTCATCAGCACGCAGCGAGACGGAGCACACACAGCGTTACCGCAATAGTGCTGGGTCAGCTTCATCCCCTGAGCGGCCAGCTTGTCGAGATGAGGTGTGCGAATCAGCTTCTGGCCAAAGCTGCCGAGTTCACGGTATCCCAGGTCGTCCGCCAGAATGAAGATCACATTCGGCCGGTCAGCTGCCTGAAGCGGCGTACTCACGAGAAGCGTGAACAGGAAGAGAAGCGTCGTTCGCATTGTCAAACCCGGTTTTCAGAATCAGTCCAGAGTCGATCCTGCATGGTGGCGATGATCGGTTCTGTATGGCGTTAGTAAGAACGTGGAGTCTTGTTGCAGAGCGGCAGCGTAACACGTGACCACTCTGCAATGAACCGATTCGAAAGCGAATCTCTCAATGCCTCAGATTGATTTTCAATGTCTTCGACCGACGCAGCGTGCCCTTTCGGCTGTCGATTAAATGAGGGGCGACCGGTCAATCGACACGGAAGCCATGCTTTCCATCAAACGTCGAAAAGATGTTCCATCACGCGATAGCCAGCATCTTTGAAACCCAGTCTCGTGTAGGTAGACATTGCAGACGTGTTCTCATCTTCGACATACAACCGCAGTCCGACGACATCAGGCTGACCTCGAAGATGTTCACGAGCGGCGTCCAGCAGACACCGAAAGACTCCCTGCTGTCGATAATCGCTGCGAACATAAACGCTCTGCAGCCATGCCAGCCAGCCGTCACGCCAGTCGCTCCACTCCCTCGTCAGCATCAACTGTCCGACAACGTCCGATTCATCTTCGGCCACGAAGTAGATTACCTCGCCCGTCACAGCTAGTCCTCGTTGTACGCCCGACAGGACCGTGGCACGATTCAGCTCGATTGATTCAGTCTCTCGTGCCAGACGACAGTTGAACTCGGTCAACACTTCCGCATCGCCTTTGTTCGCGATTCGAATCTCAATGCTCATGACTTCCTGACTCCTGCTTCAGGTGCTCGACTGTTGCTCGTACAAGTGGTCCCATCTTTGGCGGACTGGCCTCAGTCGTGACATTGAGTCCTGCGTCGTTCAATGCGGCGGAACATGTTGGGCCGATGGATGCCACACAGGTCTGCTCTGTTGCGTTAAGAAACTCGTCACGGATCCCATCTCGTGCGGCCATCTCCAGCAGGTGCCGCACCTGTTGAGCACTGGTGAAGAGCAACGCGTCGAAATCGCGGCTGATCGTTCGGCGAACCGCCTGCTGCAGAGGCTTCACATCATCGGGCATGGCCCAGCGGTAAACAGGGACACTTAAAGGGCTTGCTCCACGCTGGCGCAGAGCTTCGTTGAGCTCTGGGTTTGTAATACCGTACTCCTGAACGGCTACCGCCTGACCATCCAGCTTGATTCCTGCGGAGTCAATAGCAGCCACCAACTCCCGCCATGTGTTCGGTTCGGGGGCCTTGACGGTCGGGTTCAGGTCCATTCGCTTCAGGGCAGCGCCAGGCTTGGGACCTCGAACCAGCAACGACATCTGCTTCATTGCATTCCGTAACTGCTGGCGCAGTCCTGCTGAATCAGCGACGTTGAGCATTGCTTCGGTGCCGACGCCGGTCAACAGAATCATGCTGCTGACGTGACCGTCAATGATCTGTTGAATTGCGGCCAAAGCCTCCGGGTTTTCAGCTATCGGCACCTCCTGCATGGAAGGTGCGACAAACGCATCTGCGCCATGTCGTTCGATAAGCGCCTGCATCTCTGACGCACGACGACTCTCAAACGAACATAATTGAGGGCGCATGACAGGACCGTGTAACTGGGCTGAATGTCGGACGTTTGCCTAAAGGATTGAAGGCCCTTTGACCTCGATCCCTTTCAGACGCATCTTCAGCTCTTCGATATTGGGCGAGATTTCGAAGGCCGCTTCTCGACTGATGTACTCGCGATCTACAAAGTCATAAAGACTGTCATTAAACAGCTGCATTCCTTCATCGCGTCCAATACGAATGGCTCCGTGAAGCTTTTCGTCCTCGTTCTCTGCGACCAGTTTTCTGACCGTGGGATTGAAGGTCATGATTTCCACGATGGGCACTCGTCCGGGCTCATCGACAATCGTTTTCAGCAGTTTTTGACCAACGATGGCCTTCATGCTCATTCCGATCGCAGCGCGTATCGCAGCATGCATGTCGGCGGGGAACAGGTCAATAATACGCGGGATCGTACCGGGAGCACTCGAGGCGTGGATCGTTCCAAAGACGAGGTGACCGGTTTCCGCAGCGTGAATGGCCGTTTCGAAAGTTTCGCGGTCACGCATTTCTCCCACGAGCATAATGTCCGGGTCTTCACGAACCGCATGTTTCATCGCGACGTGGAAGTCAATTACGTCCTGACCAATCTCTCGCTGGTTGATCAGGCACTGGTCCGAGGTGTACACAAACTCGATCGGGTCTTCGATCGTCAGAATGTGCTTGTTCATGTTGTGGTTGATCCAGTCGAGCATCGACGCGATCGTCGTACTTTTTCCGGAACCCGTCACGCCCGCCAGCAGCACCATTCCCTGGTCGTACTTACAGAGGTCTTCCATCACTGGTGGCAGATAGAGCTTTTCGAAGGGTGGGATGAACCGTTCAATCTTTCGAGCCACCATGCCGACCTTACCCAGCTGCGTGAGCAGGTTGACACGAAATCGCCATGGATCGCCTTCCAGTTCCACGACCTTTGAAAAGTCCGCCCCGCCATCCCGATGAAAGATGTCCAGGTTACGCTGGTCCATCATGGGGAAACAGAGTTTGATCAATGCGGACTCGCTGAGGGCGGGCATGTCCAAAGGGACGAGCGTACCGCGAATTCGAAAGATCGGCGGACGATCTGCCTGCAGATGGATGTCCGAACAGTTCTTTTGCACGGCCAGCCGGAAGATCTTGTTGATCTCGATATCTTTCCGAGGATCGAAAACCGACTCTGTCCATTCGTGTGCCTGTACCATATCAATCGTCCAGTATCAGAATCCGCAGCCCGCGGAAGGAGGTTGAGTTGTTGTCCACTACAGCCGAACCGGAACTCCGCGGTCAGCCATGTAGCGTTTGGTTTCTTCGATCGTGTATTCGCCGTAGTGAAAAATGCTGGCCGCCAGAGCAGCACTGGCCGCTCCTTCGGTGACGGCATCATAGAGGTGTTCGGGTGAGCCGGCTCCTCCACTGGCAACGACGGGGATGGAAACAGCATCGGCAACGGCTCGAGTAATCTCCAGATCGTATCCGTCTTTCGTCCCGTCCGCATCCATGCACGTCAGCACAATCTCTCCGGCCCCGAGTTCTTCTACGTGTTTGGCCCATTTCACGGCCTCAAGCCCGGTTGGAAGCCGACCGCCATTGATATGGACGTCCCAGAATTCCTTCCCGTCCTTCTGGACTCGTTTGGGATCAATATTCACCACGATGCACTGACTGCCGAATTTCAGGGCAGCCTCGCTGACGAACTCCGGTGTCTTCACAGCCGCTGAGTTGATCGACACCTTGTCGCACCCGGCATTCAGCAGACGACGGATGTCGTCCACCGTTCTGATTCCGCCGCCTACCGTCAGAGGCATAAACACTACTTCGGACGTTCGCGAAACGACATCCAGGATGATGTCACGCTCTTCGTGGCTGGCGGTGATGTCCAGGAATACCAGTTCATCGGCGCCCTGTTGCTCGTACTTCTGAGCAATCTCAACCGGGTCTCCAGCGTCCTGGAGATTAACGAAATTCACGCCCTTCACGACGCGCCCTGCGTGAACGTCCAGGCAGGGGATGATACGCTTTGCCAGCATTGATCGATTTAAATCCAGAGGAGTGGCGGCCGCACTGCGAACGCCCGGGGATCAGAGAGCCAAATTCTGGCCCACCGGATTCCTGATCTCAACGATCATCCATCCTTTTTGTCGCGTTTACAGAGTCCCCGCCCTGATGAGTTCTCCTGAACAGACTGTTCAAGTCGACCTGGCGTCCCGCAGCTATGACATTTCCATCGGACATGGGCATCTGGGCACGATCGGCAGCCTGACGAGGTCATGGCTGCAACTCGCAGACGAACAGCCGCTCAAGTGTCTGATCATCACCGACACGAATGTCATGCAGCCTCATGCGACAGCCGCCAAACAGTCGCTGGATGCGGTCGGTGCTGAAACACGCGTCATCGCCGTCAATGCCGGGGAGGGAGCCAAGTCGCTTCAGGAGGCATCGGACCTCTACGATCAGCTGGTCGACTTTCGAGCGGACCGCAAAACCATCGTCATGGCAGTTGGCGGAGGAGTCGTCGGTGACCTTGCCGGCTTTGTCGCAGCAACGTATGCGCGAGGTCTTCGATTCATTCAGGCGCCGACAACGCTGCTGGCTATGGTCGACAGCTCCGTCGGCGGTAAGACCGGTGTGAATCATCCCAAAGGCAAGAACCTGATCGGAGCCTTTCATCAGCCTGCAGGCGTACTCATCGACACCGCGACCATGGAAACACTTCCCGAACGGGAATATCGCGCTGGCCTGGCAGAAGTCATTAAGTATGGGGTCATCCTCGACGTCGAGTTCTTCGACTGGCTCGAACAGAACATCGACGGCCTGAACAGACGCGATCCTGACGTCATGCGGCATGTGGTTGCACGCAGCTGCGAGCTTAAGGCATGGGTTGTCAGGGAAGACGAATACGAAACCAAAGGACTGCGTGCTGTGCTGAACTACGGACACACATATGCCCACGCTTTCGAAGCCCTGTCAGGCTATGGGCAACTGCTGCATGGTGAAGCGGTCTCTATCGGTATGATCTGCGGCAGTCGCCTCGCAGCACGTCTCGGACGGATCAACAGCAGTGACACCGAGCGTCAGGCAAAACTGCTGACGGCAGTCGGACTGCCGGTCGAAGTTCCTTCGGCGATGCATGATCAGCACGACGCGATTCTCAACTGCATGCTGCTCGACAAGAAGACAGTCGCCGGGGATCTGAAGTTTGTTCTTCCGGACCGAATCGGGCATGTGGAGACGATTGGCGGAATTGACTCGGACACGGTTCTCGCCTGCCTGGCCGGCGACTGACAGGACCAGAGAGCCTGTGCGCGGACTCCAGTTCAGCCCACGATTTCATACAGCTCCGATTTCTGTCCGCTGTGAAACTCTGTGGTCATCCCGCGCTGCCCCGCAAGTTGAGCGGTGTGTTGAGTGTCCTGTTATTGCCGCTTCACGCTCCGGGCTCGCAGAGTTCGGCGACGGTTCGGAGATCTAGATCCCGGCGGGGCGAGGTGGCGGTGCGTTCAGCACCGGCGAGAAGAATCGAGGAATACTCAGACCCGGAATTGGAGCCGTTGGATTCGGAGTAAACGAGTTGAGGAACTGGCTCAGGCCTTCGTCGATTCTTCCGGTGGCACTGACTTTCGTCTGCGGATTTTCGGTTGTCCCGGTCACCTCAACCTTCGCCCAGTTGGTAAACAGGCCACTGATAAAAGGGAGAGCGGATGTGCGGGAACGAGCCGGGCGGCTGTAGAAGTCGAGACGAACTGCTCCGTTGAATCCGGTTGTTCCGCGGCCGCGAAAGCTGATTGACTGACCGACAAGGTCAATCGTGTCGAACTGAAATGCCTCGTCAGCCACCTTGAAATTCAGAATTGCATAGTTGAATGCGGTACGGTCTTGGACGTTGAGGTTGAGCTGACTGAGCGACCCCAGCAGCTTGACCACAACCGGGATTTCATAGAGTGCTGCAGGGCTGATTCTTAACTGGCCGCGGCCTGACAGTCCGCCTGCGTCGTCTCCCTGACCGGAAAGTGAGAGCCATGCAGTGATGACTCCCTTAAGGTTTTGCTGGTCCGGAATGTGGAGCGCTGCATACGACTCCAGCCGAGCGTCGGCGACTTCCGCGAAGAATTGATATCGTCCGCCTTCTCGCAGGTCTACGTGTGAGTCAAACAGCAACTCACCACCGTATGCCTGAGCCCGGACTCTGCCCTCTGCGCCAACAGTCGTAATGTCGGTTCCCGGTTCAAAGATCCGTCGCGACCCGAGAACCAGTTCCTGCTCCGTGAGTGAATATGGTCCGCGGATCTGAGAGAACGGCATTTCGAGCACTTCAGCGGATTCGATGTGAATCTCTCCGGTATTTTGGAGACGGTAGCCGTCCCATGCTCCGCGAGCGGAAACTGTCCCAAAAACATGTTCAACGTCGAGACCGGCATTGAGCGTACAATCGTCGAACCCGACATTCATTTTCCAGCCGGCAGTGGTGTTGAGCTTACCATCCAGGCTTCCACGGAAGTCCATCTCTGAGTCGATCACCGAGAGTCTGCCCACTTCGTGCAGCCGCCCAAGTGTCTCTCTCCATGATTTGGGGAGTGCGGCTCGGAGGTTGTCATCCGGAACCAGATTCGCTGCTGACAGATCATTGAAGTGAAGTTGCCACTCCCCGTGTGGCTTGGCTTCGGCCCAGCCGGTCGCTCGGATTGTTCCGGTGCCGTGGGTGGCTCGGAACGAGTGAATCTCACAATGCTGTGCGCCAGCGGCTCGAGCATCATTGGGATCAAAGCTCAGGACGGCTTCCTGAATGTGCATATCATAGGGGAACGGTTGCGGTGCGATCCTGGTGTCATAGATCCGGACTGGATTCGATTCCGGAAAGGCAATGACAGGGCTCTGTCCTGGTTGCGTTGTCCAGTGAATGTCGGCCGTCAGATCACAGAAACCTCTTGGGCGAATAAGGTCCCACAGGCTCCGTTGATTCTGAGGTAAGGCGTTGTACAGGTCGGCTGACAATTCAGCGGCTTTCGCCTCGATCCTTAGTGTGAGCACACCGGGCAGCGGACTCCCCTGAAAGTCGCCGTTGCCTTTGATCTGTGCGTTCCCGTGTTTTCCGTCGAGGTTGATGAATCGCCAGTGCTTTGTGGCACTGTTGAAGATGACTCGTCCTGTCAGGTCTGTAATATCGTATGGAAACTTCTCAAATCTGAGGCTGCCGGCGGATACCGTCGCATCCATGAATGTCTGCGTCTTCTGATCAAGACCGGGTGGGCGATAAAAGACGAACGCAGCATCCGCCAATCCGTTGAGATTCAGCTGTGACAGGGTGCGTTGTTCTTTTTCACCGAGCGCATTTCTGAATCGGCCATCGAGAGGGAGTTGACTGACATGCATGTCGAATCGGGACTCGGTTGCCGGCCCGGGATTCTTCCACCAGCCGGCGGCGGTGAACGGACGGTCTGCCAGTTTACCCTGGACAGAAACGTCAAATACGACATCGTCCATCGTGGAGGATGGTTCGCCCTGTCTGCCGACATGAAGCTGGTAGTCTCGCTGGATGATCGTGCCGCCGGTAATTGTTGTGGGGTAGCGGAATCGATGGAATTCGATGGAGCTTTCGTGCACGTCGGCGCGGACGTCAATCGGCCGCCAGCCGTTACGGGTCTGGATAAACTTTCCGGATGCCGAAACCACGCCGTCTGGTTTGAACGCATCGAATAGTCGCAGAGTTCGCGCCGGGAGCAGCGGCTTCAGGCGGTGGTTGATTGGAAACTTCTGCACGTCAAACCATGCACTGCCAGGTTCAGAGTCGTCGCCGGACTGCATATGGAGGCCGCCGCTGACTGACACTCCGCCATCGCCAGTGGCGTTTTCTAATTCAAAGACTGTACTGGTGTTGTCCCGAAAAAAACGGGCCTCAACATCGGTCAGGGTGATTGGAATTGCGGGCGAAGACAGACGCCCTTCTTTCACGTTGACAAGCAGTTTGAACGCTGGCACTGATTCGCCGGGCGCATGAGTCAGCTGGAAATCAACATCGAGTCGACCAAGGAATCGCGGGGCAACCTGCGTGTTATTTCCCAGCTGCAGAGCCACTCCGCCGTTCCGAGTTGGTCCCAATGCGGTTCGGACAGGAACTGCTCTTTCGATTGCGGAGTCCAGTTGACTCAAATGACCGTCGATGTCAGGCGTCGTTGCACGGGCAAGGTTCATCAAACGCTGGTCTGCCTGCACATTTCTGAGATGACCTCCCAGTGACCAGTCCAGGGTTTTGAGGTTACAAAAGCCGGACAACTGCAGGGGGCCAGCGCCGGGCAGTTCCACTGCTCCGTCAAAGTCGTACGAAGTTGCTGATGCAGGAACGGCCTGGAAACGACAGTCATGAAGATCAAGCTGAGCGGGCGGAATACCGCCTCCATGAACGAGGTTCAGCCGCACTGTCAGATCATCGATGCTGATCTCCGGCAGTACGGGGGATTCATCAGATTCAGGCGGGGTGACCTCGTATTTCTGCCAGTTCCAGGATCCGTCTTCAAAGCGTGTGACAAGAACGGCAGCGCGATCAACGCGAATGGCGTCAACCTGAGGAGGTCGTCCATTTTGAAGAGACGTCGTGTCCAGGGTAACGCGGACCTCCCGAGCAAACAGGATTGTATCTCGAGAGGCTCGGTCCTGGAGTTCGACATCCTTAAGGATCACCTCTCCCGCATGGCGGATTTCAGTGTCGCCGATTCTGAGCTTGAGGCCGGGAGCTCGTTCGTGAAACTGCCGAAGTAACTCTCCGTGAAGCAGTGAGTCCTTTTGAGCATAGAGGTAAACGCCGGCAACAGATCCGGCGGCCGCGAGTACGAGAATCAGTCCGGCAAACCACCTGAAAACCGCGCGCGGGGATACGTTTGTATTTTCGTCACGCGGAGGATCGTTGTCCGGCGTGGCGCGAGTTCGGCTGCCTAACAGCGAAAACACGTCAAAGCGTCCCTGCTTGTTGATGCGTCAACCAGGCTGCAGTCTATTCCGTTGCTGCCATGTCGGGTGGTGATTGGTTTCGTGTGAGAAGTTGCCGAACGCCGGCACCAGCCAGAACGGCCAATGGAAATTCGACTGGTAAACGATATCTGACTGAGCCAACAAAGACCAGATGAACCAGTAGAAACAACAGGAACGGTCCCAGCGAGACTGTTAGCTCAAGCAGGTTCAGCTTCTGATTACCGTCGCCTCTGGCGAACCCAATCACCACAAGCCCGGCGAAAACCATGTAAAATGCAGTGCAACCGGCTCGAATTCCGCCGTGCATTCCTTCGAGCATCGATGGGGCGGGGGCCAGATAGCGGGCTGCCTTGAGGAAGGCGAGCTCAATGGCCCTGCCAGGATTCTCAACGGCAAACTCAATTGCACGCTGCTTGTAGTGCTCATTCATCTCGTACTCAGTCATTTTCTGACGAGACATGACCTGCTCTCGGTCAAAAAACTGCATGTTGCTGGTGCCATCGGCTTCCTCGCTTAAGCCGTCATACATGCTTGGGCCTGACCACAGACTGGTGAAGACCACGTGTCCTGTGACTTCTGCATTTCGCCAGACCCACGGGAGCATGGTCACAAAAAAAGCGAGCAACGTGGTGCAGAGGGCCACTATGCGGCGCCCGCGGAGAATATCGATCGCGGTTTCGTCGGAGCCGCCTGGCCTGCTGCGACTGGAGAGCCACACAAGTGTCCCACAGCACACGGGCACCCAAAGGAGAAACCCGGGGCGGACCAATGTCGTCGCTGCGAGCAGAAATCCCAGACAACCTGCCGGCAGCAGCAGATTGAGCCGAGTCTGAGTTTCGGTCTTTCCTGTTGAGCGATTGAATTCCTGCACCAGACTAAATTGGCAGACCAGAGTTGCCAGCATCAGAAAAGTAAACAGGGTTTCAGAGAGAATCAGAACACTGCTGCCTATCTGGAGCGGATTGAATGCCACGATTACGGCGGCCCAGAATCCTACTCGCTGCATGGATAGCTGAGCCCCAAGCACCCAGACCAGCAGGCAGCATGCAGTTCCCACCACAGCGAGACATAGCCGCGCATGAATGACGTCTGTTCCGGCCATGTGCATGCAGGCAGCGAGGAAAATCGGAAAACCAGGTGTCCGCAGAACTTTGCGCGGAGGAACGTGGATCTGGTACGGTTGTCCTTTCGCGACTTTTTCGCCGAGCTCCCAGTAGCCGTTTGCATCCCCCTCAACGAGAAATTGCCTGCCGGAATTCTCAACGTGTTTCTGGACGGCGAAGGCGGCGACAACTCTGCCAGTCAGGGCAGCAGCAAGAACTCCGATCATCAGATACCGCCATCGTCGGCGAATGTCGGCATCTGGTTTGGGTTCTGCGGCCATCTGTCAGGCTCCGGGTGACGTACTACACTGTGTACTACGGTGATTCTGGCTCCTGTTGGCTGAGTTGACTGATCCGCGGTGAGATATTTCGAAAAAGGTCCCGCGACCGGACCTCCGTGAGCGTAAATTTGGACAGATCGCTGAGGTTTTCCGTGCGCCAAGAGGTAGTTGGCTCATTAAATGTCCCATAATCTCTCCAATCCGACTCTGTCTTTGTGCAGGATGCTGTTCGCCGTCGCGATGGTGATGGGGCTTGGCTATGGGACTCGCGTCGATGCTTCTTGTGGTGACTATTTACACACAAAACATTCTCAGCCTGCCAAACAGAGTGTCGAAGAATCCGAAGCAGACTCACCCGTGCAGCAGCAACCGTGTCATGGTGAAAACTGCCAGGAACAGAAGCTGCCGGTCGCACCAGTCCCCGTGCCAGTGACTCCCGTTTCGCCCACGCCCGAAAAGGCGGTTACGTCGCCCGCACCGAGTCGCGGTGCCGATTCGGCGACTGGATTCTCTGATGACGTGATTGGTCGTTCGCGGCGTGGGTATCCATCCGGCGTTGATCGTCCGCCGCAATTCACAGAAGCAAACCCTGTCTGACTGACTCGACGTGCGCAGGTTTTCACCTGTGCGCATGTTTGCCTTCTGTTGAAAGAGAATCCATGGACGCCAACCAGTCCGGTGGCGGCGACAGCAATTCTGCTGCTGTGACACCAGGTGGCGATAATTCTGCTACCCCCAATAAGAAAACAGTCCGCAAGGCAATTGGGCCACGCCTGAGAATCGTGTTCTTTGTGATGCTGGTGTTGCTGTCATTGATTGCAGCGAACAGCGCCTACTTGATCGGTGTGAAAGTTCTGGAGTGGTCTTCCGGTCAGACGTATCAGGACTACTTCTATATCTGCATGTTCCTGATGCACATCATTGTGGGACTGCTGATCGTCGGTCCGTTTCTGGTGTTTGGCATCATTCATATGCGGAACACCAAAGATCGCAAGGTCCGCCGCACGGTCAGAATTGGGTACGCATTGTTCGCCGTTTGTATTGTCATCCTGCTGACCGGGCTGGCTTTGGTGCGGATCGAGGGTGTCCTTGACCTGAAACACCCCACGGCGCGAGCCGCCGTGTATTGGGCCCACGTCGCCTGTCCGGTCCTTGGCCTCTGGCTGTATTGGCTGCATCGCCTCGTTGGCCCCAGGATGAAGATTAAGCAGGGTATGGTCTTCGGGGGCCTGGCTGGTGTCACCGCGCTGGTGTTGATCTTTCTGCAGTCGCAGGACCCCCGAAACTGGAATGCGGTAGGCCCGAAAGAAGGAACGAAGTATTTCGAACCGTCGATGGCTCGCACGGGCAGTGGAAACTTCATTCCCGCCAAAACACTCGACATGAATGAGTATTGCCTGAAGTGTCATCAGGACTCGCACAAAGAGTGGGCTAACAGTGTTCACCGGTTTAGTTCATTCAACAATGAAACGTATCTGGCCAGTGTCGCCGAGACACGAGATGTCGGGATGAAGCGCGACGGCAACGTGAAGGGTTCGCGTTTCTGTGCCGGTTGCCATGATCCTGTGCCGTTCTTCAGCGGAGCCTTTGATGATCCGGAATTCGACATGCTGGACCACCCAACTGCAAAGTCAGGAATCACATGCACGGTCTGCCATGCAATTACGCATGTGAACAGCAACATCGGAAACTCTGACTTCACGATTGAGGAACCCCAGCACTATCCTTTTGCTCACAGTGATCATGCGCTTCTGCAATGGGTTAATAATCAGCTGGTGAAAGCGAAGCCGTCCTTTCACAAGAAGACATTCCTGAAGCCCCTGCATAAGACCTCTGAGTTCTGTTCAACGTGTCACAAAGTTAACCTGCCGTTCGAACTAAATCACTATCGAGAGTGGCTGCGGGGACAGAACCACTATGACAGCTGGCTCTTAAGCGGCGTGTCGGGCCATGGCGCGCGGAGTTTCTACTACCCGCCGAAAGCGCAGACAAACTGCAACGAATGCCATATGCCAACGCACGCATCGTCGGATTTTGGTGCCCGGATCTTTGACGACAGTGGTGAGCTGAAAACGCACAACCACATGTTCCCGTCGGCAAACACAGGTATTGCGTGGTTGAGGGACCAGGATGAAGTCATCAAGGCGCACCAGGACTATCTGGACGGCGTGATGCGTGTTGACCTGTTCGGCGTACGAGAGGGAGGTCGTCTGGATGATGAGCTCACCGCACCGCTGCGTCCGTCTGTGCCGGAACTGACTCCGGGCCAGTTCTATCTTCTGGAGACGGTTATTCGAACAGTGAAGATGGGACACCACTTCACACAGGGGACAACGGACTCCAATGAGATCTGGCTGGAGGTCAGTGCGACTTCCGGGGATCGGACGATCGGTGTCAGTGGCAGCATTCAGGGAGAGGATCGGCACGTAGATCCATACTCGCACTTTGTGAACAACTTCATGATCGATCGTTTCGGTAACCGGATCGATCGACGAAACGCGCAGGACATCTTTGTCCCGCTGTATTCTCATCAGATTCCTCCGGGGGCAGGGCAGACGGTTCACTACCGGATGCTGTTGCCGGAATATCTTGATGCCCCTGTCAATGTGAAAGTCAGGCTCCTCTATCGAAAATTCGATTCGACCTATATGAAGTACGTTGATGAGAAGCTGGCAGCGATGGGTCAGAAGATTCGGGGGCATCGTGACGGGAAGGTCTGGGAAAACAAGCTTCCGATCACTGTGCTGGCCGAGGATGAAGTCACATTTCCGCTGGCCGGGATGAACCACGACGTGACGAATCCGGAACGAGAGATCCCCGAATGGCAGCGCTGGAACGACTACGGAATCGGGATGCTTCTCAAAGGGAAGGCAGAGCTGAAACCAACCATGGAAGCGTTTCGAAAGGTTGAAGAACTGGGGCGCTACGATGGGCCGCTCAATCTTGCTCGCGCACTGATCGAGGAAGCGGGAGAGGGGCAGCTGGACGAAGCGGTCGACGCCGTTGCACGTGCCGCGAAACATACAGATCCGCCGGCGCCTCCATGGACGATGGCATGGATTAGTGGTGTGCTGAATCGCCAGCAGGGTCGCCTGACGGAAGCGGAGGAAAACTTCCGCCAGGTCCTGACCTGGGATACTTCTGAGACACGTCGCAGGAAGTTTGATTTCAGTCGCGATTACGTGGTGAATAACCTGCTCGGACAGACGGTCTTTGACCTTGCAACCAGAATTCGTAACCCGAAAGACCCACGCCGACTGAGCAGGCTTCAGGAAGCGGTGGGCGTGTTTCAACGGACGCTCGAGCTTGATTCAGAGAACGTTGACGCTCACAGCAATCTCGCTCAGCTGTACCAGATGCTCGACAGGGACGATCTTGCGCAGAAGCACCGTGAGCTGCATGGGAAGTACAAGCCCGACGATACGGCCAGGGGGCAGGCGTTTGGGGCCGCTCGGGCGAAATACCCGGCTGCCAATGAGGCGATGGAGAAAGTCGCGATCTACAAGCTGAACCGTGACGATCCCGATCCGGAATAACTGCCTGTTTTCTGCACGTTTTCGAACCTCAATCAATCACGGACAACTGATCCGGGGAGAGTGATATGAGTGAAGATTTTGAACCGGAAGTTCCGGATAACGATGACATCGTCGGCGTGGCCGTGAAAGGATCAATCGCACTGTTTGTTGTGGTTGCTCTGATCATTGGTGGGTGGTTGATCTTTCGCCCGAAGGAGGAGGAACAGCAGGTCAACAATGATGTGGAAACGGAGCTGCCTGACGTTCGGGAGGTTGCAGATCTGGAGATCCCGGAGATGCCGTTTACTGACGTGACTGAGTCAGCGGGCGTGGATTTCGTCCATCAGAATGGAGCAGCCGGGCTGAAACTGCTCCCGGAAACAATGGGCGGGGGCGGTGCTTTTGTTGACTTCGACAATGATGGGGATCCGGACATCGTCTGTGTGAATTCCTGTGCGTGGCCGGATGGAAAGGCAGACGGTGCAGCCCCTGTGTCAGCACTCTATGAGAACGACGGAAACGGGAACTTCACGAATGTTACGGCAGGTTCCGGCCTTGATGTTACGTTTTATGGTGCGGGGATTGCCTGCGGTGACTTCGATAATGATGGCTTGATTGACCTGTATTTCACGGCGGTCGGTGAGAACCGCTTGTTCCGGAATCAGGGCGGCGGGAAGTTTGCGGATGTCACGGAGCAGGCCGGAGTTGCTGGTGAAGAACAGGAATGGGGTACAAGTTGCGGATGGTTCGATTTTGATCGAGATGGTGATCTCGACCTGTTTGTCTGCAACTATATCGAATGGACGCCTGAGAAGGACCTGTCCATGGAGTTCACGCTGGATGGAACTCTGCGTGCCTATGGTCGGCCGACAGACTTCCGTGGTGCCTCCCCCCGGCTCTATCGCAACGACGGCGCAGGGAAGTTCACTGATGTCTCTGCTGACGCAGGGGTTCGGATTCTGAACAGAGATACCGCCGAGCCATTGAGTAAGTCGCTGGGAGTGATCTTTCCGGACATTAATGGTGACGGCTGGCTCGACGTGGTGATCGCAAACGACACCGTGCAGAACCTGATGCTGATCAATCAGAAGGACGGCACCTTCATGGAAATGGGAGTTGCGTGCGGAGTGGCATTTAACAACAAGGGCAAAGCCCGAGGGGCGATGGGCATTGATGCGGCTTACTTCCGGAACTCAGACGCGATCGGAATCACAATTGGCAACTTTGCGAATGAAATGACGGCGCTCTATGTGTGCCAGACTCCAGGTTCGGACACTCCTCTGTTTCGTGACGAAGCCGTCAGCAACGGTGTTGGACCGGTGACTCGCGTGCAGCTGACCTTTGGGGTTCTCTTCGCAGACATGGACAACGACGGTCGACTCGACATTGTTGGCTGCAACGGACACCTTGAAGAAGACATTTCTGTCGTACAGGAGAGTCAGCAGTATGAGCAGCCGGCACAGCTCCTGTGGAACTGCGGCATGGAGTATGACAACGAGTTTACGGTCGCTCCGGCTGAGAAGACCGGGGCAGACTTTGCCCGGCGAATGGTCGGTCGAGGGGCGTCGATCGCCGACATGGACGGTGATGGGGATCTTGATCTGCTTCTGTTTGCGTCCGGAGGACGGCCGCATCTTCTGAGAAACGATCAGCAGATCGGGCATCACTGGTTGCGACTGCACCTGGAGGATTCAAAAGGCAATCGAGACGCCATTGGTGCTGTCGTGCGGCTCACACTCCCCGACGACACAGTGCTGACTCGCGCTGTTGCTCCGACCTGCAGTTATCAATCACAGCGTGAGTTTGTGCTGACCTTTGGACTCGGTGCGGCAGACAGTATTAAGTCTGCGAGCGTGACATGGCCGGATGGTGAAACGACCGACCTTGAGGTGGACGATGTCGATCGCCTGTTGAAGGTGGCACGCTGACTTCCGGGGATCTGAATCAAGTCGGGCGATTGATCGAATGGAAGCCCGAAGTATGTGCGAAGGAACCTCTCGCAGGGCAGAGGTTGCCGCTCCCGATTTGGGTTGGTAACCGGCAATTCCTTTCGTGCCAACGAGGCGACTGCGCCTCAGAGTAGCCGGAAGGGATCTCTACAGCCGCGGGATTCTGATGGCCTTACCGACCCGGAGCTGATCCGGGCTGGCCATGGTGTCTCGATTCGCTTCAAAGATTTCTTTGTAGCGCGCCTGCGATCCGAGTTGCTGCTGGGCGATTTCTGAAAGTGTGTCTCCCGGCTGAACGACGTATTCGGTGAAACTGCCGTTGTTCTGATTTGCCGGCGGCGCCTCAATTCGGCCGGTGACTTCTTCCCGGTTGGTGGGTTCCGGAATGTCCTGCGTGACCTCTTCCTGCTCAGGCTCGGGAGGAGCAAACCGCGGAGGTTCCTCAATCACACGGTCAGCGGGCTCTACGCGACGCTGATCCGGGTGTTGCACGGGTACGGGCACGTGCCCGTCGCCGCCGGAGTGACGCCGCATGATTGCGTCGAGCTGGTCCTGAGCACTCAGCTGTTCGTCCTCGGATTCAGCGTCTTCAGAGTATAGATTGACATCACGATCCCGCAGCTGCTCGTCCAGTCTTGCTTCCCGTTCGGCATCCATTGCGTACGCAGGGTCAACAGACTCATTGCGGAAGAAGAGCGCACCCACCACTCCCACAAGGAGGATGCCCATTGCGATTCCGATTTTCCTGTCTGGGTGCATCAGCTACGCCTGAATGACTTGCGGCAGGATTTGCCGGTGGGGTCCCGCATTGTCGAGTTCGGGAAGGGGGTCATGGTTCTTGACCACGATCGTCCAGACGTATGTTTTTGGGCAGGGTTTGCTGAGTCCGTACCGACTGCAACGATTGTATGCCCGCTCCGCGAGTGACATGGCATGACATCAGGTGTATATTTGGGCCCTGCACTGGCCCGATTACTGGATAGAGTGATGAGACTGAGATCCCTGATTTGCTTACTTCCAATCGCTGGATTCGCACCTTGTCCTGCTGCCGACAGCGGTGACGCCGAGACTGCCGCGGGGATGCAGGCGTATGCTCAGCAGATTGAGCAGACTGACGCAAAGATCGAGATGGTGCCAATTCAGGGGGGAACCTTCCTCATGGGGAGTCCTGCAGGGGAGGCGGGCAGGAATCCGGATGAAGGTCCGCAGCGAAAGGTGACTGTCGAACCATTCTGGATCGGGAAGTTTGAGATCACCTGGAACCAGTACGAGATCTGGGGTGAGAACATCGACATTCAACGCCGGAAGATCTTTGGAACACCGGCATCCGATCTGGACAAAGTTGCCGATGTCGTCACGCGCCCGACACCTCCGTATACAGACATGAGTTTCGGAATGGGTAAACGAACTCATCCAGCGATCAGCATGACTCAGCATGCGGCCCGAACGTATTGCAAATGGCTGTCCGCCAAGACCGGGCGATATTACAGACTGCCTACTGAGGCAGAGTGGGAATACGCCTGCCGCGCCGGCACATCCACACGTTATTCATTTGGAGATGATCCGGCTCAACTGGACGAGTATGCCTGGCATGCCGGCAACAGCAAGATGGCATATCACAAGGTTGGGCAGAAGAAGCCGAATCCCTGGGGGCTCCACGACATCCATGGAAACGTCGCGGAATGGGTCCTCGATCAGTACGACCCGAAAGCGTACAAGGGACTGAAGGATGGCGTGAGCAATCCTCTGCTGATTCCGACGAAGCTGTATCCGCGCGTGGTTCGTGGCGGTAGCTGGGAGGATACGCCCGACAAACTGCGGAGTGCGGGTCGCGTGTCTTCCAATGAAGACTGGAAGCAGCAGGATCCCCAGATTCCTCAGAGCATTTGGTACCACACGGATGCACAGGGAGTTGGTTTCCGAATTGTCAGGCCACTCAAAGTGCCGTCCGACAAAGAGAAGACTGCCAAGTGGGAAAAGACTGATCCCGTGCAGCTGGATCCGGTGGTGGAGTAATGCTTGCCGGGTACGTCAGCGACGAACGATATTCGGCGCTCATCGGAGTCCTGTTTGAATTCCGTCGGGGTGACGAAGTTCACACAGCACGCTCAGGGGTCACCGGAGCAGTCTACGCTGACATCTCGCCAGGCACGTGGGAAGTTGCACTGGGGCGTGACGGATTCGGTTCCAAGATCGTCACGGCGGAGATCAGTCTCGAACGTCCATGGCAGTTTCGCCTCCTTTCGGATCGTCTGCTCGGGTTCATGAGTCCTCGGTGTGTCAAAGGGGGAGAGTCATCCGAGTTTATGGTGCACTCTGTCGAGGAGTACGGCCTTGAGTTGTGGCGGTATGGGGCTGAAAAGCGACTTGTTCGTCGTGTTGGTACGTTCGATGAACACGCTCCACGCGCCGTCATGCAGGTTACGCCTGATGGCGACTACTCTCAGTCGGGCGTTGACTGGAATCGAAACGGTTATCACCACAAGGCGTTCCGACAGCTGCTGGAGGCACCGAGCGAGTCCGGCCTGTATTTCCTGCATGCCCACAGCAAGTCGGGGGAGTTCTTCAGTTTTCCGTGGGTGGTCGCACCTGAGACGCCGACGGCTCAACTCGCTGTGCTCGCCAGCGACATCAACTGGAATGCCTATAACAGTTTTGGAGGCCGCAGTAATTACATCAACGCAGACTGCCTTCCCGACACACCGATTGTGAACTCTCGGCTGCAGTTGAAACGATACACCGAACTCGAGCACCGGACCTACGACACGAATGACTATCTTCCGTTGTCGCTTCAGCGGCCGGACCCTTACAACCACATTGAACCTGATGAAGGTCTGCTGGATCCCATTGCAGGCCGGCAGGGTTGTCACATGGCGGCTGCGGAGTGGAGGCTGCTTGGCTGGCTGGAACAGAACGGATTCGACTATGACCTTTACGGCGAAACCCAGTTCCATGGCGGGGAGCTCGATCTCGATCAATACCGCGTGCTGATCATCAGCACTCATCCGGAGTACTGGTCGGCACACATGTATTCGACTCTCAAGGCATGGGTCTTTGAACGTGGTGGGCGTCTGTTGTATCTGGGAGGCAATGGACTCAATTGCGAAGTGGAGTTCCTGGACGATCATCGGATCGTCTACCGCAACACATGCTGGAGTCATTCGGAGCCTCAGTATGCCGAGGACGGAACGCAGTACGAGAGTCGCTTTGATAAGACGGTTGAATCTGAAGCGAATCTGCTGGGAGTTGCATTCACAAATGACGGCATCATGACGGGGGCTCCGTACGAGGTGAAAGATGCTTCGCACTGGTGCTTTGAGGGGACTGGGTTGAAGAATGGAGACACATTCGGGCATCGCAGTCTGCACCAGCGGATTCCGGGAGGTGCATCCGGCCATGAGACGGACAAGCGGACAGCTCAATCTCCACAGAATACGCATTTGCTCGCTCGAGGTCAGAATCCGGACAACGGCGGAGCAGAGATGGTGATTCATCACCCGGGAAATGGTGCGGCCGTATTTTCTGTCGGCTCAATCACGTGGCCCGCCTGCATTCTTGTGGACGAACATGTTGCCAGGATCACATTGAACGTATTGAACCGATTTCTGCGGGCTGCAGATGTTGTGTGAAGGTTGAAATGCCGGGCGTTGGTAGTCGGTTCTCGGAATTCTGCTCCGATCCCGGGGAAATGGTCTGAATTCGAACGAATCCACTTCGAGACGCATTTCCGAATGCCACAATACGGACTTCGCAAGCGAATCCAGAATTCAGACCAATGACCGAAATGACCTCAAACGATTCATCCGGTGTTCCTCGCGCAGTTGACAAGGAACGCATTGAGCGGGCTGTCCGTGAGATCCTCTCTGCAGTCGGCGAAAACCCGGACCGCGATGGGTTGCTGGAAACACCCTCACGCGTTGCCCGTATGTACGCGGAGATGTTTGGCGGGCTGCACGTTGAGCCTGGTCGTCATCTGCACAAGGTGTTTGAAGAACAGTACGACGAAATGGTGCTTGTTCGTGATATCACCTTCCACAGTATGTGTGAGCATCACCTGCTGCCGTTTATCGGGAAAGCCCATGTCGGGTACATCCCGCGGGGACGGGTCACCGGCCTCAGCAAGCTGGCTCGGGTAGTCGATGAAGTGTCTCGACGACCTCAGGTTCAGGAACGGATGACTCATACGGTCGCCGACCTGATTGAATCGGAACTCGAGGCCAAAGGGGTGATCGTTGTTCTGGAAGCCGAGCACACCTGCATGACGATTCGAGGCGTGCGTAAACCAGGTGCCCTGACGATCACCAGCGCCGTTCGAGGATTGCTGAAGAAGGATCCATCCAGCCGCGCAGAAGCAATGGCGCTCATCAACAAGAAGTAACGTCAACCTGTCTTCGGCCAATCGGACATCCGGTCCCATGATGGCACTCTTTATCCTGAAACTGGCCACCGGAGTCACACTGATGTGGTGGCTGATGCCGCGCCGCCAAGTCACGGACGGCTTCTTCAGGATTCAGATGCGGTTGCTGCTGGGGCTGCTTGTTCTCATTCCACTCTCTATCACGGAGGATGGCACGTGGCCGCAGCCGGTGGAGGTGTCAGCGGAACAGGCGACTCTGGTTGATCGGCTTGTGACCATCACGCGTGGACTCTGCATCGCAGCGGCTGTCATCAGTTATCTGGGGTCCGTGTTCTGGGCTCTGGGGCGTCGTACCCCGGGAAATATCTGTATTCACCTTCTGAATCTGATGTGTTGCTCGTTGCTCATTCTGCATTCCGTCAACGTTCCCAATTCTGCAGGAACCATTCAGCAGCTGCTGTCGGACTTCTCGTCAGCCGCGGTGCTGGGAGGCGTTCTGACCGGAATGCTGCTTGGGCACTGGTATCTGACGACGCCAACGATGAGCATCGATCCTCTGTGGTGGTTCAATCGCACGATTCTCATCGCCGCTGGACTGCGTCTCGGTGCGAGTTGCTGGGCGTTGGCCGGATCAGGGTTGGTGGAGTCCACGACCGAGCAGATCTGGTTGAGCCTGCGTTGGCTGGGAGGTGTGTTGGCACCTGCCTTCAGTTGCCTTCTGGTCTGGAGGATTTTGAAGCACCGAAATACTCAGTCCGCAACCGGCGTGCTCTTTGCGGGTCTCATTCTGGTCTTCATGGGTGAAATGACTGCGTCGCTTCTCGAACGTGATACGATGATTCCTTTCTGAGGCATGACATCATGCATATCATTTTTCAGTGCCCGGTCTGCGAATCCCGCGTGCTGTGCGAACCGGAGAATCCTCAGGCTGCGGTGAAGTGCTCTTCGTGTGACTGGTCCCGTGATGAGGGCCAGACGGACTATCAGGACGAGTATCTGCGCCGCTGTCGGGTTTGCGGCTGCGAGGATCTGTGGCGTCAAAAGGACTTTCCGCCGGGGCTGGGACTGGCAATGGTGGCAATGGGGGCGTTGCTCAGCACAATTGCATGGTATCAGTACGAAAAAGAATGGGCGCTGGGAATTCTGCTGGCGTTTGGCTTCGTGGACATGGTTCTTTACATTTTCATGAAGGACCGGCTCGTTTGTTATCGCTGTGCGTCACGGCATCGGCAGACGCCACTGGACCAACAGCATGCAGGATTTAACCTGGAAGTAAACGAGCGGTATGTGCAAACTCGAAAACGTCAGGAGGAGGCGGAACGACAGCAAGCGGCTCGGACAGGAGTTGAGTCGCCACCGAACGAGACCATGTCATAAGCAGCGTTTGGTTTTCCGCTTGAGTTCGGAGTCGACATTTGGATGAGATTCGTCGACAGATTACCGAGGAGCTTACGGACTCGCTGAGCGGCGAAGTGCGTTTGGACGACGTTACGACTGCGCTCTATGCCACGGACGGAAGCCTCTACGAAATCAAACCGGCGGCTGTCGCTTTTCCTGCAGATACGGCGGACGTTTCCACGCTGGCTGCGTTCGCTTCCCGCAACGCAATTCCTGTGATCCCTCGAGGCTCCGGGACCGGCATTGCAGGAGGCTGCCTCGGGAACGGAATCGTGGTCGATTTCTCCCGATACATGAATGAGGTCATCAGTATTGGTGACGAGACAGTTCGGGTGCAGCCTGGGATTACGCTGGCCGAGTTGAATCGCCGGCTGAGACCGACGGGACGTTACTTTCCTCCCGATCCATCCAACGCTCAAACGACGACCATCGGAGGAATGATTGGAGTTGATGCCGCGGGCTCTCATGCATTTCGTGTTGGATCGACGCGGGATCACCTTGCCAGCCTGCAGTGTGTTCTGATGGGAGGGCAGACTCTGGAGCTTGCTCGCGAGCAGGTCGCGCGGCGGTTTACGATTCGGCAGCCGGAGCCAGGCAATCGTGTGGCTGAGCATGCTTCACGGATTCGAGGAATTGTTCCACCAGTGCCGAACGCAAGTCTGCCGCTTGTGAGCCTGACGCCCATTATGCGGAAGGCAGACCTGACGGAACGAATCTCAGCCCTGTTAACGGAAGCGGAT
>CAJWGB010000063.1 GCA_913031625.1 uncultured Planctomycetaceae bacterium
GGTGAGTTCCGCGAAATGCAGAGCACCAGCCCCTCCGAATGCGACCACCGCGAAGTCCACCGGGTCGTACCCACGCTCGACGGAGATCACACGCAGGGCGCGCTCCATCGCGGTGTCCGCGACGGCCAGCACGCCTTCTGCATGATGAGTGACAACTTCTACTCCGACAAGGGGGTGATTGTCAGGCATTCGAACGGCAATCAGGTGGGGGGACACAGATGAAGTTCGGTATTCAACTGTCAGCATCTGCTCACCATCATCCGCCCATTTTGGGTTGCGGGTTTCGCATCCGGTGGCGGTGATCTTTTTCGCCTTTGGATCCAGCCTGATGACTGGCTTTGGTGATGGCTCGCCCGCAAAGCGTTCTGCGACCGCCTGCCCGGCCGCCCGATAGCCGTCGTCGTTCCAGTGCATTCCATTACTGGTCCAGAGTGCAGCCACTTCCGGAGTGAGAACTGAGTTGCCATCTTCGTCGATTGGCTGCCGTACGTGTCGGCCGAACACGGCGTGATTGGCCATCAGACTCGTAAACCTGGTGTTGAGGTCAATCACGGCTGCCTGATGCAATGCGGCGACGTCCCGAATAATGGTGGCGCTGTCGCGGAGCTGTTTGTTCCAGCGAGTGGCATCCGGAAGTGGTGAACTCAACTTCACGAATGGGTGTGGAGTGAGGAAAACGAGTTCCGCTCCCGTTGTTGCGAGGTCTTTGGCAAGCTTCGTAAGGCCCGCCTTAAATCGGTCCGCCCCCGTGCCAGCCGCGACCATGGATTCATTCTGACCGTATGACACCACGATGACAGACGGCTCCTCCGCGCGAACGTGTTCGATCATCCGTTCGTAACCGCGTTCTGGTGTGTCAAAGATTCCGCGACTTTCTGCGTAGACGGTGTCGCCGCTCCAGCCAAGATTTCGGAAGGTGATATTCCTGCCTGGGTCGGCATTCAGTGCCGCCTCGAGGTGGCCAAACTGTTGAGCGCGTTCAATGAAGGTTCCGCCCAGCAGCACGACATGATCACCGTCCTTTAGAGTGACTTTGCCGCCTTTGCTGCGATCACGAGGATTGTCGGCGGACCAGTTCCGGTCGGAAACTTCTCGCTGGTCTGCATCGGGAATTCCCTGCACATTGCCGGGCTTCCAGTCCCGATCGTTGAAGTCGGTGGTTTGCCATCCGACCGGAGGGGGGGACGGGGCAACTTTCCAGCCGTTGATGGCCGTTTTTCTTTCGCCGCTGACGAGTGCTGCCTGAATGGCTCGCTTTTCCGCAGGAGAATTCAGGGACACAGCGACACAGTTGCGTCCGTTTCGTGTCAGGCTGCTGACGTCCCAGCGGACCTGCCTGTCGCCGGGCGTCAGGCCACGGGCTAAACGCTGACCATTGAAGTAGACGGCCACAGAGCCTGACGCGGAAAGTTCCAGTTTCGTAGAGGCCTTGGTACCGTTTAGCTGAATCATCTTCCTGACCCAGATCGTGTCAGCTTCATCGGCCACGGTGGAGTGCAACAGTCCAGTCAGGACGATTGCGACGACAATTGTTCGCATGGTCTTAACACCTTCATGTGAAATGAACGGACGCAGATCCTAGCAATCCGGGAGTGAAATTTCCTCTCTGCACTCGGACGGCGATCACTTCGGGAATACTGCTTCCACCGTTACGATGATGGGGTTCGATTCATTTTTCAGGTTCTGATCATGCAGGGAAACTTGCCCATTAAAAACTACAGACGATTCAAACGGACGCTCAGAAATCGGATTGAGGGGCTGGTTGTTATCCAGTTTCTCATCCTGGGGTTCGGGCTTTGCTGTCAGCCGAATGCGATTGCCGACGAGGCTAAGGAAGATGGCCTGCAATTCAAAGTATCAGACGACGGTGTCCTTGTGACGGACAACGGGACGAAGGTCCTTTTCTACCAGCAGGCTCCCCAAAAGCACGAAGGAGCTCCTGCTCGAGCTCACTATGTTCACCCGCTTTACGGACTCGATGGAGAAGAGCTGACTGAGGACTGCCCGAAGGACCACCCTCATCATCGTGGAATCTTTTGGGCATGGCACCAACTGATTGCCGACGGAATCGTCGCAGGTGACAGTTGGGTGGTTAAGAACTTCGAATGGCAGGTTGACAGTGTGACACCTCGTAAGCTGAAGAATGGGTCAATCACGCTGAAAATGGTGGTGCAATGGAAGTCCGCTGGTTTTCATGACGGGGAGAAGTCGGTCATGAGAGAACAGAGCCAGATCACCATCTATCCACTTCGGGACGGGCGCCGGGAAATCGATTTTGACATTCGGCTGCGGTCAAACCACGAGGTCCGTATCGGTGGGTCTGACAACGTGAAAGGTTACGGCGGATTCTCTCTACGCCTGAAGCTCCCAAAGGACATTGCATTCACAAACGAAACGGGGCCTGTCATCCCAATGACCACCGCCGTTGGGGCGGCGCCATGGATGACGATGACTGGCTTCTTTACAAGTACTCAGCCGAGCTCTGTTACTGTAATGACTCATCCGGATTCAGCAGGCTATCCTCAGCCATGGATCCTGCGAGCCAGTCGAAGTATGCAGAACCCTGTCTGGCCGGGACGGACAGCTGTGCCTCTTGATGTGACACGTCTTCGGTATCGAGTCGTGCTTCATCCGGCATACGGTGATCCTCAAAAGGTCAGGCAGTGGTATGATGAGTGGACGAAGGTCGGGAACGCAGAAGGAAACTAGTCGATGTTTTCGCTGGATGGACATGCTGCGTTTATTACCGGCAGCACACAGGGAATCGGGCTGGAGATGGCCGGGGCTGTTAGTGAGGCTGGAGCCTCCGTTGTTCTGCATGGCCATGTCGACAACGAGAGTGCTCGGGAGGCGGCGGCATCCTGCAGTGACGCCCCGCTGATCACGGCAGATCTTTCCGTTGGGTTGCCCGATTCTGCCACGCGCCTTGTTGCTGCCGTGCTGGAAGCTCAACCGAGCACGGATCTGCTGGTCTGCAATGCCGGAACTTACATTGATCAACCATTCCTTGAGATGGAGTTCGACGTTTTTCAACGAACAATGAATCTCAACGTGGCAGCACAGTTTGTCATTGTGCAGGCATTCGCTCGAGCATGGGAGGCGGCAGGGACTGCGGGCCGAATCATCCTGACGGGAAGTATCAACGGTCGACTCGCCGAGCCAACTCATGTGGCTTACGACACATCCAAAGGGGCGATTGATGCCATGGTGAGGTCACTCGCAGTCTCATTAGCGCCGCTCAACATCCGGGTCAATGGTGTCGCACCGGGACTGTTTGTAACGCCGCTGACAGCACCTGCGCTGGACGACAGCGCCGCACGTTCCTGGATGGAACTGCATACTCCCAATGGAAAAGTCCCCGGACCTGACGTTGTCAGAGGAACCACCGTGTACCTGTTGAGTGACGCTGCAGAGCATGTTCACGGTCAGATGCTCCTCGTTGATGGCGGCATGAGTGTTTGGCAGCAACCGGATCCTCCAGCGAATTGGAGTGCTTCTGAATGAGTACTCCATACGAACCACCGTCAGCTTCGGATTCTGATCGTGGAAACACTCCGGCAACCTGGTTTCTTGCAGCAGGATCAGCCTTTGCGGTGTACTTCTGCATGTACGCGTTTCGGAAACCGTTTGCCGCGGCGACATACGACAATCAGACACTGAGCAGTCTGCCGCTGAAGTCAGTCCTTGTCCTGTCTCAGATCACAGGATATCTGGTTTCAAAGTTCATTGGCGTCAAAGTGGTCTCGGAGTTGCCGCGAGCACGTCGAGCAATCGCAATCCTGCTTCTAATTGGGACAGCCGAGTTGGCTCTGGTTGGATTTGCGTTTCTGCCTGTGCCTCTGAAGGTTGTCATGCTGTTCCTGAACGGCCTGCCTCTGGGAATGGTGTTTGGGCTCGTTCTGTCGTACCTCGAAGGGCGACGGCAGACAGAGGCGCTGGCGGCGGGGCTGTGTGCCAGTTTCATTATCTCATCGGGAGTTGTGAAATCGGTTGGGCAATGGCTGATGCTGACTCATGGAGTCAGTGAATTCATGATGCCATGCGTGACGGGTGCACTGTTTCTTCCACCCCTGTTTCTGTTCGTCTGGCTGCTGCAACGGACTCCTGAACCTGGTGAGCAGGATCGCCTGATTCGTTCCGAACGCAGGGCGATGACTGGTGCCGAACGACGGACGTTCTTCCGGACATACTCCTCCGGGCTGATTCTGCTGCTGTTCGTCTACAGCATTCTGACGGTGACTCGCACTTTGCGTGATGATTTTGGTGTTGAGATCTGGCAGGGGCTCGGCGTAAAGGAAAAGCCGGAGGTCTTTGGCACATCCGAGACAATCGTCGGACTTGTTGTGACAGCCTTGAATGCTTTTGCGATTGTCTTTGTTCGTAACATCGCTGCACTGCGAGCTGCGACAGGGCTGATGGTGGTCGGGTTTGGAATTGCGATTGGAGCGACACTGATCCAGTGGCAGGGCGAACTCAGTGCATTCTGGTTCATGGTGCTCTGCGGAATCGGGCTGTATCTGCCCTATGTCGCGTTTCACACAACGATCTTCGAACGTATTGTCGCGGAGTCAGACCGGCCTGGGAATCTCGGGTTTCTGATGTATCTTGCTGACTCGATCGGATACCTCTGCTATGCCGGAATCATTTTCGCGGACACGTTGTCACGCGATCAGGCAGATCAGGTCAATGTGCTGCTCTTCTTTCAGCACTCAATGCTCTGGGGATCCCTGATCAGCATTACGGCTCTGCTGGCAGCTCTCATCTATTTCCAGCGGCGATTCGCTGCAGACCAAACGGGGTCCGCCTGATATGGCAGCCGAGTTTTCACGTACGGCGGTATTCCATGCTGCAGATCAGCCTCTCGAGTTGACTACGGTCGCGATTCCCGAACTGCAGTCTGGAGAGTGCCTCGTTCGAATTACCGCATGCACGCTTTGCGGAAGTGATCTGCACTCTCGCTACGGGCGCCGTCCCTCACCCGCTCCTTCCATTCTGGGGCATGAAATCATCGGTGTCGTGGAAGCCACCTGCTCGGGAGAGACGCAGGTTGAGTTGCCGGCAATTGGTGATCGAGTCACATGGAGCGTGGCAGCCTCCTGTCATCAATGTCGTCCGTGTACGAATCAGATGCCGCAGAAGTGTGAGACGCTGTTCAAGTATGGTCATGCAGAGAGTGGTACAGACCCGCTCAGTGGTGGTCTCAGCGAATACTGTATCCTGCGTCGCGGGACGACCATTGTTAAGGTTCCCAATGAACTCCCTGACGCAGTCGCCTGTCCCGCCAGCTGTGCGACCGCAACAGTGGCCGCTGCAATTCGCAGTGCGGGCACATTGACAGATCGACATGTGCTGGTGACGGGGGCAGGGATGCTGGGACTTACAGCGACAGCGATGCTGGCCATGTCGGATGCTCGTGAAATTACGGTTTGCGATATCGACCCCGCGAGACTTAAGCTGGCTACCACGATGGGCGCCACCAGTATTGTGGAGAAGATCCCGGAGCAGCAGTTCGATGTCATCCTTGAGATGACCGGGAATGCCGGAGTTGTCGAACAGGTTGTCAGACAGGGGGCCACAGGCGGAACGATTGTCCTTGTTGGTTCGGTCACACCTTCGAGAGATGTGAGCTTTTCGCCTGAGCAGATTGTCCGCCGACTGTTGACCATCCGTGGCGTGCACAATTACCAACCGCAGGACCTTATTAAGGCCATAGAGTTTCTGGCTGCCAGCCATCGGAACTTTCCGTTTGCCGACGTGGTTGAGCGTTGGTTTTCACTGAACGACGCTGAGGAAGCGATGTTGTACGCTGAGCAGTCTTCTGCAGTTCGAATTGGAATCAGGCCCGAGGGAATCTGAAATGCCAACTGTGGAACAATGTGTCGAGTTGCTACGTGAACGAGGCCACTCAGAATACGGTGGCGAGCCGGTAACTCAGCTGGAGCATGCATTGCAGTCCGCGTTTTGTGCCGAGCAGGAGTCTGCGTCCGCCGAACTGATTGCTGCCGCCCTGCTGCACGACATCGGGCACCTGCTGCATGCACTCCCGGATGACGCACCAGATGACGGAATCGACGATGTGCATGAAGAACTAGGTTATCGGTATCTCACTCAGATTTTTCCCGATGCCGTCACCGAGCCTGTTCGTCTGCATGTTCCGGCCAAACGCTACCTGTGTGGAAAAAGTGAGTCCTATTTGACGCAACTGAGTCCTCCGTCTGTGCTCAGCCTGAAACTGCAGGGCGGGCCAATGTCTGCGGAAGAGATTGCTGCATTTCAAGAGAATCCATTTCTGGACGACGCGCTCCGTTTACGACGCTGGGACGACGAGGCAAAGATTCCGAATCTGAGGACGCCGCCGCTTGATCACTACGCAGCCATCCTGCGAGGAATCACCTGATGTCCGAACGAACCGCTCTGTGATTCTCTGTCAACTCTGTGGTGAACTCACCGCGGATCGACCACAGAGTTCACAGAGCGGCCTACGGAAAAACAGGCCCGCTGGCTGGATGAGTGGTGGCCCGAGTGACACCGGGAACAGGGGTTATTCGGGACACCCAACGGCCCAGCCTGCCAGGCATGTGGAAACATGCATCCAGACCCCGAACCGGCCACTCAAAGTTCAACGCCGCGATGTTTCATAAACAGCTTCATGTCTTCCCAGACGAGCTTTTTGGCGTCTGCATTTCGAAGCAGGTAGGATGGGTGGTAGGTGCACATGACCTGAGCATCACCGTGCTGGAACACCTGTCCCCTTAAGCGGCCGACAGACCGTTTCTCATCCAGAAGGTTCTGAGCGGCCACGCTCCCCCAGCAGACAATCCACTTTGGCTGCACGATGCTGATCTGTGCGTCGAGGAATTCGCGACAGTTTGTGGCTTCCTGTGGAGCGGGGTTGCGATTACCCGGGGGCCGACAGCGAAGGATGTTGCAGATGTAGATGTCTTCTCGTGTCAGACCACATGCCTGAATGATCTTGTTCAGCAGCTGTCCCGCGGCCCCGACGAACGGTTCCCCCTGCCGATCCTCATCTGCGCCGGGAGCTTCTCCCACGAACATGATTTCTGCGTCTGCGTTACCGACACCAAAGACCGTTTGTCGTCGCGTGTCCGCCAGTTCAGTGCATCGCTTACAGGCGGAGACGACAGATGCCAGCTTGCAGAGGGCATCGTGCTTTTGGTCTGCTGAACTGAGTTCAGTGGCCAGAAGAGCGGTCGTTTCCGGGAAACGCTCCGGCTGAGTGACCTCAGATGGCTGTCGTGACCGGACGGGAGGTTTCGGTGCAGTCGGGGCTGGATTGGGGGCGGCGGACCTGGCCCGAGTCATCTTCCGCGGGGGTTTCGGCTTTGGAATACTGACCGACGGAAGGTGACTGACTCCGGCGGAGCGGAGCAGCTGCAGAAACTGTCTTACTGTACGGCTGTCAGTCATGGCACGGTGGCTCGGCAGATTCTGCCATCCGGTGATCGGCAGCATAGAGGAAGACCCTTCGTTTTCGCAAATAAGCAGAAAAGGAGGGAGACAGAGCAAACCGGTTATTCCGGTATGGCGATTAAGGAAAAATAGACACGAGTCGACCGGTTGTCACGTTCGTGGCACTCATCAGAATAAATCTTAGTAATGTTGCCTGGACTGGTCATGACACCCTTACCGATTGACACACGTGTGGACGATCTCAGGTCTCAAAGGAATTCGGAAGGATCCGGTTCCGTGTTGCCATTTCTCGCCCCGTCTGCGGACCCGACCGGGCCAGGCATACAGCAATGTGCTGTGGTTGTGGTCTCGATGGCAGCACCCTGACTTCATGCAAGAAAGAGGAAAAGATGATCAGACGATCATGGAGAAGTTTCCTTGCCGGCGTTGTTATTCTGAGCGGCGTGATGACAGTGGTGAATGCCGGAGATGTCTATAATGCAGGTGCGACGGACCAGAGAACTCAACAGATTTTCTCACAGTCCGGTAACCAGTTGACGCTTCAACTGGCGTCAATGAGCTGCGTTGAAGACTCCTGTTGCGACGGCGAAGGATGCACGACTGGATGTGCGGACGGCTGTAAGCCGGGATGTGGTGACGGAACCTGCGGTGAAGGGACATGCGGTGATGTGTGCTGTCCGGACTACTGCGGAGCCAATCTCTTCAGCTCATTCGGCCGAGGCGGCGAAATTGCCGTTGGGGGATGGGTTCAGCTTGGTTACCACAACAATGTGACCCCACTGTCAACTGGTGTGAACCAGGGATTCTCGTTCAACGACCATCCACACAAACTCAATCTGCATCAGGGTTGGTTGTATGTCGAAAAGATTGCTGACGGCAGCTGTGGCCCTGACTGGGGTTTCCGGGTTGACGGTGTCTACGGGGTTGACGGACGCCAGACTCAGGCCTTCGGTAATGATGGCGGCGTGTGGGACTTTCAAGCGCGCTGGACACACGGAGACTATGCGTTTGCAATTCCGCAGGCTTATGTTGATTTCGCCTCTGGTGACTGGAATCTCCGGGTCGGTCATTTCTATACCATCGCTGGCTATGAAGTTGTTACCGCCCCGGACAACTTCTTCTATTCTCACGCACTGACGATGTTTAACAGCGAGCCCTTCACCCACACCGGTGCTCTGGCCACCTATTCAGCAAGTGACGACCTCACATATTATGCCGGCTGGACCCTGGGGTGGGACACAGGATTCGACTCTCGCCATGACGGAAGCAACTTCATTGGTGGTGTCAGCACGGAACTTAATGACAGCATTTCAATGACATATGTTCTTACGTGGGGAGAATTTGGATGGCGTGGAAACGGGTACGCCCATAGCTTCGTGTTTGACATTGCTGTGACTGACCGGCTGAATTACGTTGTTCAGAGCGATCTCACCCGAACCAACAATCACGACAATAATCGGCACACTCCCGGAAAAGACGATGATGTTGGCGTCAATCAGTATCTGCTTTACACCATCAATGATCAGTTAGCTGCTGGTACACGGATTGAATGGTGGAAGGATGAAGGTGAATCTCAGTGGGCGGCCACCTTTGGTGTCAACATTAAGCCAACTGACAACATTGTCCTCCGACCGGAGATTCGACATGACTGGCAGCTGGCTGGTCCAAACGGATCTGAAACCACATTCGGAATCGATGCGATCCTGACCTTCTAAAGGCGGTTGGCAGGAAACAGAAAAGCCGTGGCCATCAGGCCACGGCTTTTTTTGTTGGCGTCCTGGTGTTCCTCGTCACTGGTTCGCCCTGCCCGCGGGAGGGTAAAGAGTGACGGGCATTGCAACGAGATCGCGGCTGCTTACTTTTTGGGCTTTAGGATGGGGGTGTCGAATCCTTTGATATCGCCTGGTTGTGCGTCGGTGACTGAAGGCTTGAAACTGAATGTTGACGGGTTGTATGGCCCGACAAATGACACGTCAGCGTCTGCCTTAATGTGGGCTTCCATGTCCATGCACCATAACGTTGCATTTACGATCATGCGCCGAACACCTTCGCTGAGAATGTCTTCCGAGGCGCCCTGAGTGGAGCAGAATGCCCGGCCTTTTTTGCCACCTTTGAAGCTGTAGTTGCGAACCCACGCTGCTGGCTGAGGGGCTTTGTCTTCGAGTGGTTTGGCCCCGACCTCCATCGATTCGAGGACTCGGTTCGTTGCCAGGATGGTTGAGTCAGGCATGGGGCGTGCCGAGTATGCTCCTGCCATAGCGTGCATCTCTTTCACGCCTCGCATGACGGGGTGTGTTTTCTGCTCGGGAACTGTGTGCATGGCCGTTGCGAACTTGTGGTTTCTGCCGTAATGACCGGCACCCAGCGAGGGGTTCCAGGTCTCTCCCAATACCTGCCGTCCGAATCCACCGACGAAGTCTTCTCCGCTGTGATTGTAGTTGTGGTAGGAATACTGTCCCTTGAGTCCGTTAAACGCGTGCGTTGTCGTTCGCAGCCCAAGGACCGGGCCTCCCTGTTTGAGGTAGGCTTCAAACTTCTCCATCCACGGATCTTCCGGATGGACAAACCTCAGGAAGAGAAACAGCATGTCTGCGTTTTCAATCTCTTCAATTCCCGGAATGAGGCTCGAGCCCTGCTTAATCAGTCCTTCATCAGTCTGACCGAACAGGACTGTGCATTTGAACCCGTAGCGTTTGGCCATGATTCGGGCGATTGCTGGACAGGTCTCTTCGCCCCGGTACTCATGGTCCGACGCAATAAACAGAATGTGCTTTCCCTTGCCAGGACCGGAATCTCCTTCGTAAACAACTCGATCCGCAGCATGTGACTGTGAAAAGATCAGGAGGGTCGCCGCGGAGGCGATGAAGAGTCGACGAGCGGTCATGAAATGGTCCTGTATGGGGCTGCTGAATCAGGTAGTTCAAAGTTTAGTAGTACATCCTACGTGACCGATGCCTCGTCGCAAGGCAGTCGTTGAGGACTGGCCGCCACATCGGCAACAGGACGGCCTCTCAACTGTATGCCGACAGAACCTGTCGAAGCAGTTTTCTTCTATTTCGGTGAATCTCTGTTGCTCGAGGAAAGGTCTGCTCGGGGGACAAATGGCTTTCCGCGAAACCCTGACGCGATCTCGGTCAGATCGGGCCGTGGTGCACGAGACGCTTTGCAATTCCCTGACGCTGGTAATCCGGATGAATGTCGACAGTGGATGCTGTACTGAAGTGATAAGACGCAAGATTAAGAATTTGGCATGCGTACACGGACCCGACAAGTGCATCGTCGATACCTCGACTGGCTCACGTGATGAGTGCGATTCAGTCTGCCATCTGCGTCCTCTCGAACCCTATTTCAGCTTTGCCTGTGCAGCATGCCGTTTTGACTCTGAGTTCCACAGAGACGCAAGAGTCCGGAGAACGTTCGGTCGCTTTTCGGCCAGATCATTTAACTCCAGCGGATCTTCGGCAAGGTTGTACAGTTCCCAGACAAATCCGTGTTTGCCGTTTTTTGTGGCCACGATTTTCCAGTCTCCCTTACGGAATGCGCGGCCCCGGGAATGATCAAAGAAAACAGTCTGACGTCCTGCGTATTCGTTACCCTTAAACTCAGCGGCAAAGGACTGGCCGTCCGCAGGGATTTTCTGTTCCGCTGGAGTTGTGTGGGTCACTTCGAGAACGGTCGGCATGATGTCTACGAGGTGTGAAACACTACGGACAAGACTGCCACTGCGACTGATTCCCTTTGGCCAGTGAGCAATCATCGATGTGCGGATGCCGCCTTCGTGGTCAAATTGCTTGAAGTATCTGTACGGCGTATTGGACGCGTTGGCCCATCCGTACCCGTAACTTTGATACGTGTCTTCGGGGCCAGGCATGATGTCCGGCAGATTGCCAGGTCGCATCTGTCGGCCGTCACGCGTGTTGTTCGGGAGATAGTCTCCCTTTCGATTGGGAGTGTATTCCACGTGGCAGCCTCCGTTATCGATCGTGAAAAAGATGAGCGTGTTCTCAAAACGACCGGATCTCCTGAGAGCATCAATGATTCTGCCGATCCCCTCATCCATCACAGTGACCTGAGCGGCATAGACTTCCATACGGCGTTGCTGCCATTCCTTATGTGCTGCTGACTTCCACGAGGGTACCTTTTCATGCCGTGGAGAGAGTTCGATCTCCGGGTCCACAATCCCGAGTTCCTTCATGCGGGCCAGCCGTTGAACACGCAGCTGGTCCCATCCCATTGAATACCTGCCTCTGTAATTTGCAATATCCCGTTCGCGAGCATGCAGGGGCCAGTGTGCGGCCGTAAATGCAACGGAAAGAAAGAGAGGCCGGCTGCCGTCCGACTGTTCAATCATCCGGACAGCTTCAGAGCTGATGGCATCCGTGATGTAGTAGTCGGGATCGCTCACGGCTTCCTGCTCGATGTTCGTACGGTTCCGAGTGAGGTGCGACGGGGCGTAAAAACTTGCTGCTCCTCCCATGATTCCATAGTACTCATCAAAGCCGCGATCGACCGGAAACACCTGATTTTTTCTGCCTGCCAGATGCCACTTGCCAGACATGCGAGTCTGGTATCCGTTTTTCCGGAGCGCTTCGGGGAGTGTCTGGCAGCGCCTGTGAATTGCTCCATCGACCAGAGAAGTCTTGTGGTACACACCAGTGAGCAGTGACGCTCGAGAGACCCAGCACATGTTCTCGCTGTAGAAACTGGTGAATCGTAATCCTCCTTCTGCGAGGCGATTCAGGTTGGGAGTCTGAATCTCACCGCCGAAGCAGCCGATGTCCGAATATCCCATGTCATCTGCCATGATGATGACCACATTGGGAGGCTCTTCTGCGGTCGAACAGGCCACGGCAGGAAACAGGAGGAGCCAGAGTGCAGTTTGGGGGCGTAACATGCGAGATGCTGATCTACGGGAGAACCGACGTTGAAACGAAACTGAGTCCCGGTTTCTGACGCGACGTAAGTGGAAGACGACGAATTCCGGTTGACTCACCTTAGCCGTTGCCTGCGGTTGTGACCATCAGAATGGCCGGCCTTGTGACTGTATGGCTTTCGGCGATTACTAAATCTGATTCATTCAATTATGCTTGGGCCCGGTGTCGGGATGTCTCAAGTGGAGCGTCATTGTGACCAGCGAAAACAACGTAGTTGCAAGCGTTCAGGAACGTTCAGCTGAGAACAGGAACTCTGCGGACCGGGCCAGCCAGCCTCGTCGGCAGCCGAAATACCACGTCATTCTCTGGAATGATGATGACTACAGCTTCTGGTACGTCATCGCAATAATGAAGGCACTCTTCCATCATGCTGCGGAGAAAGGCTACGAGATTGCAAAACAGGTCCACACGGCCGGCAAGGCAATTGTTCTGACGACCACAGGAGAACATGCCGAACTAAAACGAGATCAGATTCACGCATACGGAAAAGACGCTCTGGTTGCTCGTTGTGCTGGATCGATGTCGTCGTCCATTGAGCCAGAGAGCTGGAGAATCAGTCTTTTATGTCAGTGATTTGCTGGATCAACGGTGACTTCGTTCCACTGGAAGATGCATCAATAGGTGTGAGCGACTTTGCACTGCAACGCGGTTATGCCGTGTTTGATTTCGCGCGAACCTACAACGGACACCTCTTTCGTTTTGGCGATCACCTTGCCCGACTGCGTCAGTCTGCGGATGCGTTGTATTTGCCGATCTCAGTGAGTGACGCAGAACTGACAGGCATTGCCTGCCGGGTGATTCAAGAGAGTTCGATGGAGCGTCCGGCGGTCCGCATATTTGTAACGGGAGGTGACTGCAATGATGCGTTATTTGAGAATTCAAACATCATTGTGACTGGAGAGGAACGGGCTGCGGTTGATCCTGTGCTCTACGAGACCGGCGTCTCCCTGCTGACGCACGAGTTTCAGCGAGAGCTTCCTGCGGTGAAGTCGATCAATTATTTGAATGCAGTCCGTCTGGAGCCACTCAAACGAGAGCACAACGTCTTCGATGTTCTTTATTTCTCGGCGGCCGGTGTGACGGAGTGCCCCAGAAACAACTTCTTTGTTGTGCGCGATGGCGTGTTGATTACGCCCGCTGAGAATGTGCTTCCCGGGATCACCCGGTCGGTGGTTCTGCAGCTTGCAACTGGATCAATGCCAGTGGAAGAACGAATGCTTCATCGGGAAGAGCTTCCGGATGTCGATGAAGCATTCATCACTTCAACGAGCAAACGAATCGTTCCAGTGTCGCAGATTGATCGGCAGCCAGTAGGAGCAGGACGCCCGGGACCGGTGACTCAATCCCTGATGAGGCTCTTTGACGAATACGTCCACGAATGGAAGGGGTAGTGGGCTTCGCCACAAGCCCCAGGAACTCCGGCGACTTCCACTCCGCCTCGCTCACGACCTCATCTGGAATAAACAAGCTAGTTCTTGAAGTCGGAGTGACAAGCCTGGCAACTGGTGCTGATCTTGGAGAGGGAGAGTTCATAGGCCGCAAAATCATCGGCATCAGCGGCGGCCTGAATGGACTTCGCAGCCTCCTCGACGGCTTTCGCGTATCCTTGGAAGTCTTCATCGTCGTAGCCGTACTCTTCCAGCGATATGACATGAGTGAACGTCTGGAGGATTGCGGCTTCGTGCTGAACCAGATCCTTCTTGGACTTGAACGCTGACTCTGTGCCGGCCTCCTGCATGAGACGATTCTGCGCATCCTGCATGCGTTTCATGACGCTCGACATCGCGGCGACGTCCGGGAATCCATCATCCGGGGGGTCTGCAATATCTGAAGGGCGGGACCGGTTGAAGGTGTCCTGCATGTTTTCGAACAATTCCTGCAGTCTTGCCTGGTCCTTCTTGCCACGCTGGAGGGGTTCAACAATCATCTGTTTCGCAAATTCACGGATGTACGCTGCGTCTTCCTTCCATGTGAGTTCTGCCGGGTGTTCGCGCGCGATGTTGGACAGGATTGCAAGTGACGCGACTTTCGGTTCAATCATCGCCAGAGATGAGTTGTAGGAACCTACAGACTGAACCGTAGCGCTCAGGAAGTTACGGACTTCTGTAATCTCGTCGGTGAGAACTTTCTCCGGCAACATCGTGTCCCAGCCACCTGCAGAGGCGGTCGTTTCTGATCCGGCGTCAGAGCCAGTCTCCGAACCCGTTTGCGTGTTGTTGGCTTCGACGATTCCTCCGCCAGGATTTCCGGATGACATGCCGTTTCCCTGCCCTGCGTCCGCCACCTGAGTGACACCACCCCCATTGACTGGAGTGGCATTCAACGCGATCGCGTTGGGATCATCGTAATAGATGTCCATCGGAACCTGTCCGATGTACTTGCGGCCGTCACTGTCAGTCCAGATTTCGTTCTGACGTCTGCCCTTGCCGATATCAGCACTTGCCCTTTTCTGAGGTGGCGATGAGTCACCGTCGTCCGTATTGTCCGGGGTGTCCGTAGACGCCTGTTGGGCGTTTCGTTTGCTCTCAGCCGGAGCTGGATCAGACTTTCCGCAGCCTGGCAGAGTAATGAGAAGGAGGCAGCTAAGCAGAACTGTCAACTTCTGAAATAACCGGGTCATAGGACAAACTCAGTTGAGGCGTCGAAATACAGAGGTCTGGGATATTCCAGTTTATCATAGCACAATCTGACGTTCCATATTTTGAAACGTCTAAGCGCAACGTGAACGATGTTCCGTGCTGCCCCCAAGCCGACATCGGGGATTTGGATATTTGCAGGTGAGACACTGGGGGGCAAGGGTTGTTCCGGGTATTCGGGTTCCATAAAATGCCGCGTTTTTCCATGTTCGGGGAATTCTGCCAGTCATACTCGATGCTGTACAGCACGCTAAGATGGGATCATCGGGGATGATCCAGTCCTGACCGGTCGGGAAGAGTTTCCGGCACATTCCGGGACGGACACGGATTCTGAGTCGACGGCTGCAAAACCGGGGCCGATGGACGAAAAGTGTGATTCTATTAACCAGGTGTGATTGACGGCCCTGAGCGGATTTCAAATCGCCACCATTTTGTGGCAAGAGGCTGATCCCACCAACAAATCTGCTGCAATGGCCAGGGGACTGGATTTAAAAGCGAACCTCCATCACCTGATCGAAACAGACGTCCGTTGAGAAGGACCATGAGTTGCGAGCTCTAATTAGTGACATTCACGGAAACTTCGAAGCCCTCACTGCTGTGCTGGAGGACATTCAGTCTAAAGGCATTAATGAAATCTATTGCCTCGGTGACATTGTCGGGTATGGGCCGAATCCCTGTGAATGCATCGATGCTGTGATGGACCTGGACATGTGTCTGCTGGGGAATCACGACCAGGCTGCTCTGTTTGATCCGGAAGGCTTCAACGCGGGTGCAGAACGAGCGATTTTCTGGACGCGCTCTGTGCTTGAGAAAGCCAAAGGGCCGGGTGCCGAAAAGCGATGGGAATTCCTCGGAGAGCTCCCACGGCGTCATCTGAGCGCCGACGAAAAAACCATGTACGTTCATGGCTCAGCTCGTAATCCACTGAATGAATATGTCTTTCCGGATGACATCCACAATCTCGGGAAGATGGAAAAGATCTTCGCACTCATTTCTCAGTATTGTTTTCAGGGACACACACATATTCCCGGTGTATTTACCGAGCAAATGGAATTTCTTGATCCTCAGGATATTGGATATCAGTATCAGCTGAACGACACCAAGGTAATGATTAACGTTGGATCTGTCGGTCAGCCACGCAACAACGACCCTCGTTCCTCATACGTCACGATTGACGACGATCAGGTTCAGTTTCATCGAGTCGACTATGACTTCGATCAGACTGCCGGCAAGATCTACAACATTCCGGATCTGGACAACTTTCTTGGCGATCGCCTCCGCGAAGGTCGCTGACGCCATCCGACGCTGTACAGCAAAAAAGAAGTGTCTGCAAAGTCCGCACATTCGAGCCAATGCCGGACGTCCGCTCACGAACAGGAGAAGAGTGACTGACAGTTGGTCACTCTCTTACATCGAAACAAACAAACTGGTGGAAGCCGAACACCAGGAGCTCCCATGGAAATACGAAAAGTTCTTCTGTTCCTGACGCTGTTTATCGGCTTCACGTACGTCCACACAAAATTCATCATGCCGCAGTTCATGCCTCCACCACAGCCGGTGGCGGAAAATGACGGCGACGAAGATGAAGATACAGACGGTGAAGATCCAGATGGTGAAGGTGAAGCCGATGCTGATGCTGGGCAGGGTGGTGAAGCTGAGGGTCAGGATGATGGCAAGGACAATCCACCGGAGACAGTGATCCCTGGTCATGACGAACTCACAGCAACACTCGGGTCATTGAAGCCCGAAGATGGATTCCTGTTGAGTGCCGAACTCTCAACACAGGGGGCCTCAATTTCGGCCGTGCATCTGGCTGATCCACGATTTAAGGAACTCAATGATCTGGAACAACAGGTCAAAGTCCTCGGGAACAATGTCACGACTGATCGGACGTTTACGACTGCATTTAAAGCAATTGATGAGCAGCTGAAAGACGCAGATCTTTCCCTGGAAACGATCAACTGGAAGATTGAATCCAGTAGTCCGACTGAGGTTGTGTTTTCCATTCTTGCTCCGGACAAGTCGCTCAAACTCACAAAGACTTATCGCCTGAAACCCATCGAGACCGGAGAAATCTCTGAAGCGACTCGTGCAGATCAGTCTGCTTATGTCATCGAAATGGATTTCACGGTCAGCAATCTGTCAGCTGACACGCAGGTGGTGTCCTATGAACTTCAGGGGCCAGTTGGCGTCCTGCTCGAGAATCGTGAGCACACTCGAAAGTACCGGGATATCAAGCTGGAGTTCAATTCAGACAGCGACGGAATCACACTGACCCCCGGTGACCTTGAAGATCTTCAGGATGAGCACCGAGATGCCGCTCTGGAAAACGGACAGAAACTCACCGAACGCCAGGTGGTTGATCTGGTTCGCCAGAAGGACGGCTGGACGGAAGACATTCGTTACGCCGGCATCGACGTCCAGTTCTTTGCGGCTCTGGTTTCTCCCGTGAGAGCGGCAGGCGAAGAAGACTGGGTCGATCGTGCTTACCCCGTGATGATCATGCAGAACGACAGCGACGTGCGACTCAGTGATGTCAGTGTCCGCATGGTCACCCAGAAGGCCGAACTACGCGCCAAAGGGAAAAAGAACGACAGTGTAACTCATACATGGCAGCTGTTTGTCGGGCCGAAGTACGCCACGCTCCTTGACCCACCACCTCTGGAAGCGCAGCAGGTGCTTGATATCGGGACTGGCTTTTTCAGCTTCTTTGGTCTGACTGGCCTGATTGCTCGAGGAATGCACTTCCTGCTGGGCACGTTTCATGGCTGGGGGATTCCGTACGGTTTGTGCATCATCATGCTGACCGTTCTCGTACGAAGCTGTCTGCTGCCGATCTCTCGCAAACAGGCCATCAGTGCTGCCAAAATGAAGGCTCTGCAGCCGAAGCTGAATGATCTGAAAGCCAAGTATGGGGATGACAAGCAGAAGATGGCACAGGCTCAATTTGAGCTCTGGAGAAAATACGACATCAAGCCGCTTGCCGGCTGCCTGCCGGTGCTGCTTCAGATGCCGATTTTTATTGGTCTGTACCAGTGTCTGAACTCGGCCGTGGACCTTCGTCTGGCTCAGTTCCTGTGGATTGAAAATCTGGCCGCACCGGATGCCGTTTTTGATTTTCCAATCCCGATGCCTGCGATTGTTGGGCCTCACGTCAACATCCTGCCTCTCGTTACTGTCGTGCTCTTCCTGACACAACAAAAGCTGTTCATGCCGCCTCCGGCAGATGAACAGGCTGAGATGACGCAGAAGATGATGAACATGATGACGCTCATGTTTGGTGCGCTCTTCTGGCATCAGCCCGCCGGACTCTGTGTGTACTTCATCTGCTCCAGCCTCTGGGGGATCGCTGAACGCAAACTGCTTGCCGGGACTGACGTCAAGCTTGAAGAAGTCACGGTTGCTCCCGCGAAAGGTGGCTCAGGCGGTGGTGCCTCGTCTTCAAAAGAGGATGGCAATGGGGAACCACCGAAAAAAGGATTCTTTGCCCGCATGGCGGAAATGGCAGAAGAGGCACAGAAGCAGGCTGCCAGGGCTGAGAAAGAACGCAAGAAGAAGAACAAGCGGAAGTAGGTCTGCTGCAGGTGAATCGCGATTTCTGCGATTGCCCGGAACGAGACGAGGGCACGCGCTCACACAGCCCGGTGACGGACGTCGCAGGTCCGGGTCTCCCATGCCGTGGTTGTCCTCGCGAACTCCATTCGTCGCCCATGCTCTTCGGTGACGCAGCGAAACGTATTGCCGAGCGACTAAATGGAATCCGTCCAGGTGTCTGCTCACTCGGTCGATTTTGATATGGCTGTAGTGTTTACGCGTGCTGAATAAGCGATGGGGCTATCCGTCAACAGAATGCGTTTTACACTTCTTTCAGCTTTCCGGTACTGTCAGCAAACCGATCTGTCTGAACGCCCAGTCGCTGCAGCATCGTGACGAACAGGTTCGAGAGCGGTACGTCTTCATGCGAGACTTCCCGCTGCCATGGCTCGCGGCCGCCGACCCATGCGCCTCCCTGAGGGCTGTTGCCTGCATAATTCAGATACTGCCCGTGCTTAAAGCCAAGGTTCTTACCACCAGCAAGGATCAATGGGTAGTTTCGCGACAGGTGGAATGCACTGGAGGCTGAGCCAAACAGAACAATTGTGTTATCCAGCATGTTGCCGTGGCCACCCGGCTCTTCGGTGGACTGAAGTCGACCTGCAAATCGGCCGAGTTCTTCGCTGATGAATCGACAGTAAGTCCCGAAGTTCTTCCAGCCTCCCGGCTCTTTGGTGTCGTGCGACAATTGATGGGTGAGCTTGAAGCCAACGGCTCGTGCGAGGTAGTCGCTCATGCCGATGCCGTTTTCGCGTCCAAGCTGATAAGTGGCGACGCGAGTCGAGTCAGTGCGAAATGCGAGATAGATCAGCTCAAACATCGTCTGCAGGTAGGTGCGCGGATCTTCGGGCGTGATATCCAGATTGAGATGATCGACATCGACCGTTGGCAGTGGGATGTTCATCCAGCGACGCGCTTTTTCAACGCGCTGCTCAGCGTCTCGAACTGATTGCAGATACTCGTCAAGAGTCTTCTGGTCACGCCCGGACAGGCGGCGTTTCAGTGCTCGAGCATCCTCAAGCAGGTCATCAAGCGCACTTTGGCTGATCGCCAGTTGACGTTCCGCGTTGGAGTCGCTCTTGACGAACAGCATGTCGAAGATGCGCTTGGGGCGATGTTCGGCTGGGATGGCTCGGCCACTGCGGTCAAACGACAGCGTGTGAGCTCCTCGAGGTGTCCCGGTTCCACCGTCAGTGGAAAGGACGAGCGATGAGAATCGCGTCTGGTCGCCGACATGGGCTGCATACACCTGGTCCAGCGAAATGGAATTCTGGTAGTCGCCGCGTGCGCCTGTGTTGGCGGCGGTCAGAAACTGGTCGGCGTTAGAGTGTCCATGGATGCTGCGAACCGCCGGGTGTGAAAATCCCGACAGGACTGTGACATCGCTCCGAAGCGGTTCCAGTGGATCGAGGCATTTGGTGAACGTAAAGTCCGTGCCATTGCCGTGCGGGAACCATGCCCAGTCTTTGTGTGCCGGGTCTTTTGCCAGAGGCATTGGAACGCCGTCGGGCAGATAGAAACACGCCAAACGCTTTCTGGACACGGGGTGCGGCTTCTCGTCTGCCTGCAGTGAAGTGAGGCAGGGCAGTGCGAGCGCGACGCCGGTACCACGAAGAAATCGACGACGATCGAGAGAATTCAGTTTCACAGTCATGTGCGCGTGTCCGTTGAGCCCGATTGGACAAATCAATCACTTCGATTCTAACTGCAGAACGAGCTGATCACCAACACCCACTTAAAAGAGGGTTTGCCGATCGTATTCAGAAATACCAGCAGGCGTCGTTTCCGCACGGCGGTAAACGGTGAACCCTGAGAGGTGCAGAAGCTGGAAAGCGCGAACCAATTGGACCCTGTCGCATCCTGTTCTTCAGCCAACACATGTCCCTGGGGTGTGCCGGACTCGCACGCAACCCTGCGAAGGTTGAAGACCAGGTTCAATTCCTGGCAGGGGCACTCAGGAAAATCTCAAGGCGCTGGAGCCAGACGGTTAGGCGGCTGCCTGCAAAGCAGCATGAAGTGGGTTCGACTCCCACCGGCGTCTCTGCTTTCCATTTCGCAATTGTCGAGCTTCTCGGAATTCCGCTAACCTTCCAATGGCGGAAGTTCCTCCAAATCTCCTGAGCATGCAACTGCTCAATTGACGAAACAGGATCTATCAGGGTCCTCGTCAAACTGCGAAAAGGAAGTCATGGCCACCTCAATTCACCAGCAGCTTAAGTCTCTCTACGTGGAGGATGAGTCGCAGCATGAAGTTGATCTGGACAGTTACCGAATTGATGCGATTGACGAAGATGGGCGACTAATTGAAATCCAGTGTGCTTCCCTGCTGGCCATTCGTGACAAGATCCGGAAACTCTGCCGGAAGCATGATGTCATCGTGGTGAAGCCGCTGGCCGCTCGCAAGAAACTGCTTAAGAAAGAACGACGCAACGGGAAGGTTGTCAGCCAGAGATACAGTCCGGCGAAGCAGACGTTCGCATGGATCTTTCAGGAACTTGTGCACTTCACGAAAGCCTTCCCTGACCCGCGGTTACAGATTGATGTCCTGCTCACGGAACAGGAAGAAGTGCGTGTTCCTGCGAAACGCAAGACGTGGCGGCGCAAGCACTCCGTTCAGGATCGTCGGTTAGTTGAGGTCGTTGAAACCATTTCTCTAAGGACTCCCGCTGATCTGTGGCAACAGATTCCCGGTGAAGTTCCGGAGGTCTTTACCACGGCTGATCTGGCGAAAGCCGGAAAGATGCCCCGCTGGCTGGCGCAAAAGGCCGCCTATTGTTTCCGGGAGTTTGGTTACATTGAAATGTGTGGCAAGCAAGGCAACTCAATTGAGTACCGCCTGGCACCTGAAAAGAAGAAGCGGGGCAGGCGTCGAAGCCGATCGCGGGCTGCATAGCGTTTTTCAGCCCGAAGAAAATTCGTGGCAGGCCAAAGCGAGGCCCCTGCGCTGCGTCCTCGTTTAACTGGCGGCCCCGCAGACGCGCGTACGGACAAACGCGTCACCCGGTGAGGAGTAGCCAGACTCTCGCACTTCACTCCCAGCGCTGCCATGCACGTTCCGCCAGACCGAACGACATCGTCATTCCGGCACCGCCAGGACCCGCAAACAGATGTACTCCGTCTTCCACTTCCTGTTGAAAGATCGGCAGCTCTGAGTGTTTTGCATAAACGCCACTCCAACGCTCTTCCAGATCCCACGTAGGTAAGCGAAACACCTTTTGCAGCTCCCGTAACATGACTTCGTCAATGACTTCACTGCTGAAGGGACTGATGTCTGCTCCGTAGACGTGTGAGTCGCCAAGAATGACCCGCCCGTCCGGAAACGATGATGTCATGACGTGGATGCCGTATTGGTCAAGTTCCGGTGTCTGCTCTGCAATTCTTTTCTTCAGCGTAGTCAACGTGGGGCAGACGCGAAAAGACTCGTAGTGCCTAAGCGTCAGCCCGCTCGCGAGGTGTGGCAGACCCGCCTGGATATCAGATCGCGCAGTTGATCGCATCATCTGCAGCTGGCATGGCCGGAGTCCTGACTCTGCAAATACATCTGGAAACAGCGTCTTCAGGTCGCTTCCGCTGCAGATAACAATTCTGCCTGCGGTCCATGTCCGGCCATCAGAGGACTCCAGCCGGCGGTCAGCAACTGAAATGATCTGCGTTTCAAACTGAAATTCGACGCCGTGCTGTTCAGCGAGCCATGCGGCAATACGCTGAGAAGCAACGCGCGGGTTGACCCTTAATTCGGCATCACTTGCCATTCCTCCCTGAAGCCCTTCTGGATTTGCCAGCGGATGGTGGTGTGTGACCTGTTGTGGTTTGACCATCCGTACGTCGAATTCTGCGAGCCCGCAGAACTCTTCGAGAACCGCCAATTCATCCTCATGATGCGCGAGGTGAATGGAACCACATTGTTCAACGTCCAGCACCTTTTTCTGTCCCAGCTCCAGCCATAAGTCCCGTGATCGAAACGCGGTTTCTGCACGCTCGCCCACCGGCTGCCCAATCGGCCAGATCATGCCAAAGTTTCGAACTGAGGCACTGATGGCTGCGTGATCACGTTCGAATACGACGACTGATTTTCCACGTCTGGCAGCCATCCATGCGTGGGCCAGGCCCACAATTCCCGCGCCAACGATGGCAACATCTGATTGAGGCATAGAAAGGAATCCCTGTCCCGACGTGTTTTGGTGAACTGGAAGCAACGGGCCGCAGAATATCGATCGCACTGCACGTCGGCCAGCAGCATCACGCGGGTCTTGATGACTGGCTGGCCACGTGGTACTTTAGAGGCTGCTCACACTGCGAAAACACTGCGTTCCTGCAACTCACTCCTTTTTCGCACTTCCCACCACAAACCCATTCCATGATGCGTATCGCCGCCATTCTGATTGCGTGCAGTGCAATAGCACTGGCTGATGACAGTGCGACTCTTCCAGAGTTGCTGCCAGCGGACTTAAGCATTGCGGATGCGATCGATCGTTACATTTCGCAGACACACTCTCGAGATGGAATTGTTCCGGCGGAACGCGCTGCAGATACCACGATTCATCGTCGTATGACGCTGGACCTTGTTGGCCGAATTCCAACCGTTTCTGAGCAGCAGTGGTTGCAGACAATCGATCCTGAAACGCGAGTCTCAGCACTGGCCGAGCGATTGATGGAGCAGCCTGGGTTCAGCCTGCACCTGCGAAACGAAATGGATACGCTACTGCTCCCACGACAGCCCAATGACGGTAAGTTTCGTGAGTACCTGTTGTGGGCCATTCAGGAAAAACGGTCGTGGGAAACAATGTTCCGCGATATGTTGTTACCTCAGCCGTCGGAGGGCCCTCAGAGCGGGGCAATCCGATTTATTGAAACACGCATTGGTCAGGTCGACGATCTGACCAACGATACGGCCGTGTTGTTCTTCGGCGTGAACATCAGTTGCGCCAAGTGCCACGATCACCCGCTGGTGGAAGACTGGAGGCAGGACCATTACTACGGCATGCAGTCCTTCTTTACTCGCACCTATAAGACGAAGAAGAACACGCTGGCGGAGAAATTCTACGATCAGGTGAAATTCAAGACGACGGCGGGTGAAGATAAGACGGCCGCGTTCATGTTTCTTACGGGGCGTGTTCTTGAAGACCGGACACCGAAATTCAATGAAGACGAACGTAAGTCAGCTGACGAAAAGATCCGCAACGCTCAGAAAGATGACAAAGCGGAAATACCAGTCCCGGATTTCAGTCCCCGGCGTGAACTTGTTGAGGCGGCTCTGACAGACGAGGAACAACTGTTTTTCGCCCGCAATATTGTTAACCGCGTCTGGGCCCGGCTGATCGGAACAGGCATTGTGGACCCGCCGGATCAAATGCACAGCGCGAACCCTCCGAGTCATCCGGAACTCCTGCTGTGGCTGGCTCGTGATCTGAAAACCAATAATTACGACCTGAAACGTCTGATCAATGGAATCGTTCAGAGTGCTGCGTACCTTCGTTCGAGTACCTGGACGCAGGAAGGAGACGCACCGCATGCGCAGGCTTTCGCGCTTGGCAGAATACAGCCTCTGTCGCCTCGTCAGCTCGCCGCGTCACTGTTGGTGGCTGGCCGATCGCCGGACTACTGGGTGGCTGTGGGCGATCCCGAGGAGTGGGCCAGACAGAGGGAGCAGCTGGAGAAGAACGCGGAAGGGTGGAGTCGTGAATTTGAAGTTCCCGGTGACAGCTTTCAGATCGCGGTTGATGAGGCTTTGTTCTTCAGTAACAGCTCCCGGGTTGAAGATGATATTCTTCGCACTGGCAACGATCGGCTGATCGGTCACCTCACAAAGACTGAAGACATTGAGCAGATCACGACGACGTTAACAAAGGTGGTGTTCTGCCGCGAACCGACTCAGCAGGAGCGGGAAGTGTTTCGGTCATGGCTGTCCCGGGAAAATGGTCGAGTCGAAGTGTTGCAGCAGTTGACATGGGCAATGCTGGCCGGACCCGAATTCCGTTTTAATCATTAGCAGGATTAATCCCTGATGGATGACCAGATTTCAGAACAGTTTCGCCGACTTTCGCGCCGAGGGCTGATTGCATCCACTGCCGCTGGAGCTGCGACTCTTGCGGCCAATATGGGGCAGATTAACGTCCTGCAGGCTGCTCCGTTCACGGACACACTGAAGAAGAAGAACAAGCGCGTTATCCTGCTGTGGCTCGCGGGTGGGGCGAGTCAGTATGAGACTTGGGATCCTAAACCGGGTACAAAGAACGGCGGGCCGTTTCAGGCCATTCCGACCAACGCGACAGGAGTTCATATCAGTGAGCTGTTGCCGTCTGTTGCACAGCGTATGCAGCATACCGCCATTATTCGATCCTTGAATACGCGCGTCGCTGATCATGGCGGCGGTGCCGCGTTGATGGAAACAGGACGCCGCAAAGATCCAGGGGTTGAGTACCCGGATATTGGTGCTGTCGTTGCGAGGGAACTTGGTCGAATCGACAGCAGGGTGCCCGACTACGTGTCTCTGTATACTGCGACCGAAGGGCGTCGCAAGGGAACCAGTGGATTTCTGGGGGCTCGGTATGCTCCGATGTTTCTTTCGGACAGCATGGTGCCACCGAACCTCATGCGTTCTGAGAAACTCAGCGATGTGGATCACAAGGACCGTGCCGCTCTACGAGATCTGTTTGCTGGCAGCTTTGCAAAGCACCGCAATAACTCTGTAATGCAGAGTCATATGTCTGCCTATCAACGAGTTCGTGGTCTGATGGCCAGCGAACAACTCTTCAACGTTGAGAACGAACCTGAAGCGGTTCGTGTTAAGTATGGTCCGACTCAGTTTGGTGAACAGTGTCTTGTTGCACGCCGCCTTGTGGAAGCGGGTGTGCCGTTTGTGAAGGTTGCACGCGCATGGTGGGACAGCCACGGCCAGAACTTCGAAACGCATCAGGAACTGTGTGCTGACCTCGACCACTGCATGTCGGCCCTGCTGGATGATCTTGAGGACAGAGGGCTGCTGGCAAACACACTTGTGATTACGCTTGGGGAGTTCGGTCGCACTCCGGCGATTAACCCCAGCCTCGGCCGTGACCACTTTGCCAGCGCGTGGAGCTGCAGCCTGAGTGGCCATGGAGTTCGCGGGGGAGTGGCGTACGGAAAGACGGCACCGGAAGGTGGTACAGTTGTGGAGGGTGAGGTGAATGCGGGCGATTTGTTCGCGACGATCCTGCAGGCACTCGGGATCGATCACGAGCACGAGTACATGATTGGCAGCCGTCCTGTCCCGTTGGCGGACTTTGGCTCGAAGCCCGTTCAGGAAGTGCTCGCCTGAAACTGCCGTCTCTGCCGTCGTCAGACGGCGGAGGTTCTCACGGGCGCGGATTGCAGATCTGTCGTGGCACAGCGCTGACGCCTTCTTCTGGTGGTTAAACGACTGCATTTGATCTGCGGCGCGATTCCACGAACGTTGATCATGGCCATACACCGGCCCCGTTCCCCCAATATCTGTTGCCCGTCCACAGGGAGCGGGCAGGGAGCCGGTCTCATCTTCCGTCGCTCGCTTCGAGCTCCGAAGCAGATACAATCATGGCATGATCTCCCGGACCGATTCCTGAAGGACTTCCCGTGAAACTGCGACTTCTCTTTCTCCTGCTGGTGTGCTGTCGTTTGGCGCATGCCGAACGCCCCAACAT
>CAJWGB010000064.1 GCA_913031625.1 uncultured Planctomycetaceae bacterium
GAGCTGCCGCCATGTGACTGCCAGACTCACACAGACGAACGGAAAACGCACCTGCGAAGGCATCACCAGCGGCCGTACTGTCGACCGCCTCCACAACAGTAGACGGCAACACATGCAGATCAGAGTTGTCAATCAGAACACAGCCTTCTTGCCCTCGGGTCACGATGACAACTTTCGGGCCCAATTCGGAAATGCGACGTGCGGCCGCGATGGCACTGTCCTGATCGTTTACCTGCACCCCTGAGATCACTGAGGCCTCGGTTTCATTGGGGCAGATCACTGTTACGGCCTGCAGAAGCTGAGCAAACTCACTGCTCCCCGCCACTTCGCTGGTAATCGGGGCCGGATCCAGAATGACCGCCCTGCGGGCGTCAGCAGCCAAATGTGCAGCACTGCTCACGGCATCAAGAGGGACCTCAAGCTGAAGCAGCAGGACGTCTGAACCTGTGATCTGTTCGGCTGCGGCTTCGACATCCGACCGTGACACGCACGAGTTGGCGCCGGGAACAACCACGATGGAGTTTTCGCCGGTTTCTTCCACCAGCACAATGGCGGTGCCGCTTGACGTGTCGGCAGAAGTAAACACGAGGTCACAACCCACCCCGGATTCGGCCAAACCGTTACGAAGGCTGGCGCCGAAGTCATCGCTCCCGACTCGGCCGAGCAGCAAAACATCCCCGCCGGCACGCGCTGCAGCAACCGCCTGATTGGCTCCCTTGCCTCCGTGCACCCGTCTGAAAGCGGTTGATTGCACAGTCTCACCACGGGCCGGTAACCGACGGACGCTGGCGACCAGATCCATGTTGATCGAACCAACCACCATGATCCGAGGGGAGGTGGCAAGTGGTGCTGTCGTATCTCTCTGGATCATAAGAATCAGCACCTACCGTGGAATGAGAGACCCGGTTATTTCACGTTATCCGCCGGGGGAAATTGCACCGGCCGAAATCACGTCGCGTCCGACCCACCGTTGCAGCACTTCGGGAACCTTCACACTGCCGTCGGCCTGCTGGTAGTTTTCCAAAATTGCGATGATTGCGCGAGCACACGAGATTGCGGTCCCATTCAGCGTGTGCACAAACTGGGTGCCCTTCTTTTCCGCAGATCGGCAACGAATCCCGAGGCGACGCGCCTGGAAATCGGTGCAGTTTGACGCAGAAGTGACCTCACCATACGTACCGCCGTCTCCTCGTCCAGGCATCCACGCTTCGAGATCAAACTTACGATAAGCGGGGGCCCCCAGATCACCGGTTGCCGTGTCGATCAGGCGATAGTGAATGCCGAGTTCCTGAAAGATCTCCTCTTCAATATCCACAATCTCCTGATGAACGGCGTTTGAGGCGTCTGAATCGGGAGCCGTAAAGGCGAACATCTCAACCTTGGTGAACTGATGAACGCGATAAATACCTCGAGTCGCGCGGCCGTGAGCACCTGCTTCAGTTCGAAAACAATGAGAGAGTCCGGCAAACTTAAGTGGCAGGTCTTTCAGGTCCAGAATCTGGTCCTTCAAGGCACCGCCAAGTGTAATCTCTGCGGTCGCCACCAGACTCAGGTCTGTCTCTGCCACACTGTAAATCTGAGTCTCATCCCCGCGAGGATTGAAACCAATCCCTTCCAGAACTGTGTCCCGAGCAAGGTCTGGCGTCGTATAGAGCGTAAAACCTTTACTGCGGAGCTTTGTTAACGCAAACTGAACAAGTGCCATCTCAAGCATGACCGCATCATTCTTGAGATAATAGAACCCATGCCCGGCAACGCGTGAACCAGCTTCAAAGTCGATCAGGTCCAGTTTCTCTGCAAGATCGACATGATCCAGTGGTTCAAAGTCGAAGTTCGGCTTTGAACCCCGGAGGTGGATCTCTGAAGCGTCATCCTCGCCGCCAACAGGAGCGTCGGGATGGGTCATATTCGGAACCTGCACATGCAGTTCCCGCATCCGGGCTTCGATCTCTTTCTGTGCAGATTCGTTTTCTACAATCTGCTGCTTAAACTGCTTGCCCTGTTCGATCAGCGTTGGCCGATCTTCAGCGGACGCCTTCGGTATCTTTGACGAAGTTTCATTCTGCTGACGCCGCAGTTCATCGCCAGCTGTATTCAGCTTGTTGCGTTCTTCACGCAATGAGATCAGTGCATCCACGTCGACCGTCAGGCCTCGAGCCTGACAGTTCTTCATAACTGCATCTCTGTTGTCACAGATGAACTGCAGGTCCAGCATTGGAGCTTCCTTTGATTAACCTTCGGCCGTCCGGGCAGACGCCTGTTTTCTGAGATCCGCCAGTTTCTGCCACAGCAGCGCACTGGCTCGGGTACCATTATGAAAGTCACAGACGTGAAAATGTTCGTCCGGACTGTGCAGATTATCGGTATTTCGGCCCCATCCGAGCAGCAAAGTATCGATTCCCAAAATCTGCTGAAAACTGGAGACCACGGGAATGCTGCCTCCCTCACGAATAAACACGGGAGGCTGCCCAAAAGCATCCTGCATTGCTTCTCCGGCGGCTCCCATCCAGGGGCTGTCTGGATCGAGTCCAAATGCTGGACAACCATGGAATCGAAGGAACTCCATCTGAATGCCGGGCGGGACGCGGGCCTGTAAAAATTGTTGCAGAGCATTCAGAATCTGCTCAGGATCCTGACCGGGAACCAGCCGGCAGGTAATCTTCGCCATCGCCTTCGAAGGAACAATGGTCTTGGGCCCCTCACCGGTGTAACCGCCAACAATGCCATTGATATCACAGGTGGGCCGCGCCCAACGGCGTTGAAGAGTGCTGAATCCGGTTTCACCAAAGGTCGCCGTGCTCCCTGTTTCACTGAGAAAGTCGTCCTCACTGAAGGGTAGCCGGGCGAACTCGGACTGTTCACGTTCCGACAGTTCGGACACACCGTCGTAAAATCCCGGTATCTGAATTCGCCCCTCGGAATCGATCAGAGCACCGCACATGGCAGCAAGTGCATTCACCGGATTCGAGATGCTTCCGCCATAGACTCCGCTGTGCAGATCTTTCGAAGGACCTGTCAGCCGAACCTCCGCGGCAATGATGCCCCTCAGACCGTAAGTGATCGCCGGTATGCCGTCGCCATACTGACTGGTGTCACTAATAACACCGACGTCCGCCGCAAGAGCCTCCCGATTGGACTCGAGGTAATTGTCGAGGTTGTCACTACCAACCTCCTCTTCTCCTTCGACAAGAAACTTTACGTTGACCGGCAGGCGGCCCTCAGTTTCAATCCATGCCTGAATGGATTTTAAATGGGTGAACAGCTGACCTTTGTCGTCGGTTGCGCCACGAGCAAAGATCCTGCCGTCTCGAATCACAGGTTCAAACGGTGGCGAGGTCCAGAGTTCCAGGGGATCCGGAGGCTGAACATCGTAGTGTCCGTAGATCAGCACCGTGGGCAGTTCAGGGTCCTCAATCCGCTGACCAAGCACGACCGGATGACCGGGGGTGGGAATAATCTCCGCCGACAGTCCCGCACGTTGCATCGCCTGCTGGACAAATTCTGCGCAACGCTGCATTTCCGGCTGAAATGCCGAGTCGGCGCTGACACTCTGAATGCTGAGGAACTCAAACAGTTCTTCAAGCGCTGAGTCTTCATTCTGTTGAAGGTGATCAATGACGGACTGCACGGGGCAACTTTCATATGAATGAGGTCAAACGAAATTCTTACGCTGTCGATTCCTGGCGCGGGAGTGTACCAGAGGACTCCAGAGGTGTCAGCCAGTCCTTTACTGTGGTTTTTGGGCCGCCGTTCCGCCGTCCCTCAGAGCGCGTTGACCGTCACAAGAAATCAGGGACAGTAAAGCCATGCGCTGCAGACGCCATTTGCACGGAGCAACTCGTCTCAGTCGTTGACAGCCTCCAGACACCGCGGTCTCTTGCGTCGTGACGCGACAGACTTCAGACTCCTGATCTTAAACGCGTCAGTCGGATCGAATGAACATGAAAACACATATGGCAGCCATCATCCTGCTGAGTTCTGTGATACACGCTCAGGACATGCCACTCAGCCAGGTTCTGCAGGATGATTCCCCGTGGACCCTCGTCGCAGAAGGGCTCAATTTCACCGAAGCACCCGCCGTAGACAGGAATGGACGGCTCTACTTCTCAGATGTTCCCACCGGCCGAATCTTTCGCCTGAACGCGGATCACAAACCCGAGCTCTTTGCAGAGAACGACGGACGCACAAGTGGACTCATGTTTGGCCAGGATGGCCTCCTGTATGCCTGCCACTACCGAACCAGGATTGTAGCCGCGTACCAGCAGAACGGAGAATTTAAACAAGTCGCCGCGCTGCCGTCCGTGAACGACCTGGTTGTCGCAGCAAATGGACTCATTTATGTCACAGACCCAAAGTCGCAGGCCGTGTGGCTCGTGGACAGCAAAGGAAGCTGGGCGCCCAGGAAGGTGGCCGAAGGCTTTAAACCAAATGGGATTATCCTGTGGCAGGACGAGGGAACTCTGGTCGTGACGGATGGTGCTCAACCAGTATTACGGACGTTCCGAGTCGAAACCGATGGCAGCCTAAAGTACGGCGACACCTACTATTCCCCGATGCAGACTCCGTTTGGCGAACCGGTAAGTCAATCAGACGGAATGACGGTCGACGAAAAGCACCGACTCTACGTCGCAACGTCACTTGGCGTCCAGATGTTCGACCCGACAGGACGCCTCGGTGGGACCATCAGCGCACCACAGCGTGGCTTTCTTTCGAACGTCGTCTTTGGAGGGAAAGACTTTAAGACACTGTATGCAACCTCTGCTGACAAAGTGTTTGCCCGAAGAGTCAAACCGGCTGGCCCTCCATCAATCCTCCGTTACCAGAACCAATGACGTTGCTTGTCAGACAACTCACTGCGAGCGGCCGAGGAGCAGTCGCGGTCCTGAACGTGAGCGGAAGCTCACCATCTGAAGTTTCCAACACTCTGGCGAGATATTTCACCGCTGTTAACAGGCTGCCGCTTCCTGATTTACCAACCCACCGTATTCTCTATGGAACGTGGGAGACAGAGGGAACACGGGAAGACGTTATCGTTGTCCGGAACGGCGCTGCAGAGTGGGAAGTCTGTTGCCACGGAGGCGTTGCCGCAATCGATCGGATCAGGCAGTGCCTGACAGACCTCGATATACAAAGCCACGAGGAGCAATCAGACTCGCTTGATGATCTACTGCTGCAGTGCCCAACGGTCAGGACAGCAGAATACATCCTCGCCCATCGCAGAGGGCTTAATACCGAACTGGCAGAACTAACGGACCGAATCAGCACGGATGAACTCAGGTTACGCCTGCGGAGAATGTTGTCATTCCGACGCTTCGCAACACACCTCGTGAAGCCGTGGACGGTTGCCATCGCGGGTTGCCCCAACGCGGGTAAATCCAGCCTTCTGAACGCCATCATCGGATATGACCGTTCAATTGTCTTTGCACAACCGGGAACAACCCGGGATCGCGTCGAGGCCTCCACCGTGATCGATGGATGGCCCTATCTCTTACTGGACACCGCCGGGGTTCGAGACGCCGCAGACGACCAAATTGAGTCAAAAGGGGTTTCTATCGCAGAATCCACGTTCGCCTCTTCGGATGCCGCGTTACTCGTTGTCGACTCGACTCTGGGACTGCAGGATGTCGACTCCGAACTACTGTCGTCAAATGCCGATGGTCGACCGCTGGCCATCGTTTGGAACAAAACGGACCTCGTTGGGTCCAAGCCTCCGCCAGACATTGGGTTTCCCGCCGTTCAGGTCTCAGCCACGCAGAAGAGCGGTGTGGCGGATCTGCTGGAGTGGCTGGCTGCGGCAACTGTGGGGACACCTCCTCCACTCACAGAACTCCTGCCCATCAGTGATACTCTTGCCAGAGCAGCCCAACAGTTTCTGGATCAGCAGATTGACCTCGGGCAACTAAAAACAGCCCTCTTGACCTGATCGCCGTTCATCGTGTGGGCAACTCGGGAAACGGGGTTCAAATTGCATTTTGTCCGGGTACGATGAGTGGCGGTCCAAACTAAGATCCCATGACTCTTCATCAGAAGGAACTGCCGTGGCCAAGCCCTACGTGACACTCAAACCAACCGAAATGTCGATCCTGAATGCCGCCGCCACAGTTTACGCCGGCTATGTCGTGGCTGGCAGAGTCCCCGAGGGCCAGGAGAAGGAGTGGCTTGCACGCTCACTGAAAGAGTGCATTTCACTGGCTCAGGCGACCGACGACGCCGTTATGGCAGACGGGGAATTTGACTAAGGCCATGCGGCACGGGACCGTGACGCTTTACCAACCAGCAGCATCCACAAACATGCGCGGTCCCGCTTCGGGCGGCCCTCAGTTCAAACGCCCGGACCCGTGGCTGACTAAAATCGCTCATGCGAGCAGTCCCGGCTTTCCTGAGGACAGTGGGATTTGCCAGACGTCCCTCGGATAGGGAACTCTGACGAAGCCCCCCCACGGTCGACATCCCTTCACCTGACTCTCAGTCAGCTTGCCGAACGTAATCTGACTGCCAGGCGAAGCGGCTCCTGCAACAGGAGACCACGAGCAAGGATCACGTCGCGACCATGTGGTCGATACTTGTTCGCAGGACACCTGCCAGAACACCTCTCACCTGCACTTCAGCAGTCGGGTAGGCTCTGGCCTTGAGCGTCCGATTCGCCGGACTCAGCACAACCAGCTTGTCCTGCCGAGTGTACGTCTTCAGGGTCGCCTCTTCATCACCAACAATCGCCACAACAATGTCGCCGTTTCGCGCAGTGGAGCTGTGCCGAACAATCGCCATATCCCCGTCATTGATGCCGGCAAGAATCATTGAGTCTCCACGAACGCGAAGCATGTAATGATCGTGGGGATCAAAATGGTCCGTAAGACTGAACGTTTCAACGTCTTCGATTGCATCGATTGGTGTCCCGGCCGCAATGTTCCCCAGAACGCGGTAGGGCATTGTCCGGTGCCCTGCGATCCCCAGAAATACGTCGACATCAGCGCCAAGTGCCTTTGCAATGCGCTTCAGCGTCTCCTCGCCACACGTCTCTTTGCCGTTCTCGATCTTTGAGATCGAGGCAAAATGCAGCCCCACTTCCGCGGCAAGGGCACGTTGCGACACTTTCCTGTCCTTCCGCAGATTGCGGATCATGGTTCCAATCGATTCCGACATTAATTCCTCCTGAATGCTCCCTGAGTCAAAGTCAGGACCAGGTTGAGACACATATCAAGCACTGCCAACACCAGTGAACGTCACGACGGTCGAATTGGCTGATGAGCAGGATGAGCAAATCCCGTGTAGTCTGGAGCAACCAATTCGTCATTCAGGCAATCGGAATGGTTGTTGAGACCCACCGAAGAAGAAACCCCGATCTCCGGCTTCCCTTCTTCCTCCTCGTGCTCCCCCCGATCATCGCCCGGCAACGTCTCCAGCTCACAACGCCGAATCCGAATCTCACGCGGAGCATCAATTGCTAATTCACACCGCCCACTCTTCGTTCGCACGATCCAGACATAGGTCTGTTCATCGATCGCAAATCCTTCTCCCTGCTTCCGAGTCAGCCTCAACATCTCTTCCTCCGTCCCTGCACTGCTGTTTAGTTATCCGGGAATTCCCCCAATCCGTAAATCAACGACAGTACCGCGACCACCCTGGTAACTCGACCACCGTTGGGTTGTGCTGCAACACAACATTCGTAAATGTAACAGATCCCTGAATGTCGCCAACTCCTGTTCGGCGAATTTCGGCAGAAAAACGCGATTCAGCCGGCATCCCTCATGGAATATTTGGTTGTCGCCGCAGTGTTTCCGGGCTAGCCTCGGGGAAAACACTGCTTAGGCGTTATGATTTGGGGCGATAATCGTTCCGATTGTGTTGAGATTTCGGCCAACTCAGGCCCTACCGCTCTGCCGATATCTACCAATTGGAGGCCTGTAGATCCATTTGTGGATGTACACGCCTGTTCAGAGAAGTTAATCTAGGACGGACATTTTGGCGAAAGTCGGTGACAGGAACTGACTTTCGTTCACAAGGTGCAGGACTCAAGCCTTCTATCAGGGTGACAGTTGTGAGTGCAATCGACGCCAATTCACCAGTTCAGATGGACGATCCGCAGTTCGAAGGCGGCGTCTGGGAATTTCTTTACGACATGCCGGCATGGGGCATCAGCCTGATTGTCCACGTGGGAATTCTTGTCGGGCTGATGAGTCTGACTTACGTGATCGACGCACAGCAGGAACTCCTGATCGAGTCCAAAGTGATCCCTGATGACGTCCTGGAAGAACAGTACGTCGTCTCGACAGAGATCACAGAAGACCTTGGCAGCGAGAGTCAGATCAATATCGCCGGCCCGTCACTGGCAACCGCTCAGCAGAGTGGATTTGACAACCACAAGGAACAGGACGAACGTCTGGAAGAGATCTTCGTTAATCCAAGATTCCAGCAGCCTCAAACTCCTCCCACGCCAAATGAAGCAGAGATGCTGACGTCCCTGGACCTTACGGGAACCACGGAGCACGTCGGTGGAACTGATGGAGCAATTGATCGCATCGTTCAGGAAATCGCTGCCTCCCTGCGTCAACGAAAGACGCTGGTGGTATGGCTGATGGACGAGTCACTCTCAATGGAAGGCCGCCGGGCTGAAGTCGCTGCTCGATTCGAAGGCATCTACAAGCAGCTCGGGCAGCTTGACATTGGTGCTGACGAAGCACTTCGCAGCGGCGTCATCGGCTACGGCGAAAACGTCCACATCCTCCAGGAAAAGCCAACGGCTGATCTGTCAGACCTGCTGAAAGCCGTGAACTCCATCGAGAACGACAAGTCTGGCCAGGAGAAAGTCTTCACTGCCGTCAATGAGGCGATGCGAGTCTTTCTGCCTGCCAAACGACGTATGAAAGCCAACATGATGCTCATCCTCGTCACTGACGAACGTGGGGATGATTACGCTATGCTGGAGAACACCGTCAAACGCTGCAGCCGTGAAGGCGTCAAGGCATACTGCATCGGCAACTCAGCCGTCTTCGGACGAGAAAAGGGTTACATTGAAACAACATGGGAAGCTGACGGCGAGACATTTACCGAAGACCTTCCAGCTGATATGGGACCAGAGACCGTTCGAGCAGAATGCGTACAGATCCCATTCTGGCTTGCCAAGACACGTCACCTGAACCGAATGTCGTCCGGTTACGGACCCTACACTCTGTCTCGTCTCTGCACTGAGACAGGTGGTGTCTTCTTCCTCGCAGCTGACAACAACCGCATCAAGTGGGACAACGTAGTCATGCGTCGTTACACGCCCGACTACCGCCCGGTTGCAAACTACGTCCGGGAGCTCAGTACTAACCGTGCAAAGGCTGCCCTGATTAGTGCTGCTGAGATCACAATGCTGGAAAGCGGAGATGTGCCAATTCCGCAGCTCGTCTTCATGGCCAATAACGACAACATTCTTCGACAGCAGATCACCGAAGCCCAGAAGCCGCTGGCAACGCTGGACTACTACGTTATGCAGCTTCAGGCTCAGCTGGAAGCAGGGGAATCTGATCGTGCAAAACTCGACTCAGACCGCTGGCGTGCAGGCTACGACCTGGCTCTGGGACGCACGCTTGCCATGCGAGTTCGGGCCCTTGGCTATAACGCGATGCTTGCCGACATGAAGTCCAATCCAAAGACATTCACCAAAGAAGGCAGTAACCAGTGGGAGCTCGTTCCTTCTGATGAGATCGGTGGCGGGGCGACAGTTCGCAAACTGCACAAGCGAGCAATGCAGTACCTTAGCCGCGTCATTGATGAACATGCTGGTACGCCGTGGGCCTACTTCGCGACCGCCGAGCTGTCCGCTCCATTGGGTTGGGAGTGGCAGGAACGCCAGATCGCGATGCCCGCTCAAAACATGGGCAACAACAACGCCAACAATACTCCGCGACCACAGTTCGCTCCGGAAGAGGAAGCGCGTCGCCGTGAAATGCGACGACGTCAGCAGAAGAAACAGATGAGCCGACCAAACCTGTAGGTCGCTCAAACTCACTCAGCCCGGACAACGTCCGGGCTTTTTTTGTGCGCAACCCTCGTGTCAATCAAGCGAGCATTAAGAACCAGCTGCGGCACGAAAATCATCCTGCAAACGCGAGAACGGCCTTTCCATCTGCGACTCCCGTTGGTCGTTGTCCAGTGTTGTGACTGCGGCGTGATGCCGAACCATCCCCACCATGAATGAAGCTCAGTCCATTCTTCCCCCTGCGTGCCTGAGCTCTGAGCAGCGTCTGTTCGTTGATGAATACACGCAGGTATTCTTCGGAGACGGCCTCGCATCCGATACGGAACAGGCACATATCGACCTGCATGCGTTCACAGAGGTCGACGGTCAACTGGTAAGTCACGCAGCTGCCTCCCGGCTTCGCCTGACTGTAGATTCCACGGCGATTCCAACATGCAGCATTGGCACGGTCTTCACGATACCGGAGATGCAGGGATATGGACTCGCCTCGCGGTTGATGGAGCGGTTCCAGGCTCACATTCACGAGGCGTACCAGCCGGAATTGTTGCTGTTATTCTGTCAGCCGCCGCTGTGTTCGTTCTACGAGCAACTGGGCTGGTCCACTCTCGACGCTCCCGTCCTGCTGCAGCAGGCAGACAAGTGGATCCCGTGGTCACATTCAGTGATGCATCTGAGAGCTCCGACTGACCTCCTGTCGGCACGTGACTTACGCGTGCATTCGTCGACGCCGAACGATCAGGGATACGGTGCAGAATTCCCCTAGTCCGAATCCTGCGTTCTGTGCCGTCGTTCCAGCCGCGAGACGTCTGCGAAATATCACGATGAATCGTCGCCTGCGGGTTCCACTGACGGCAAAACGAATGACGTCGGAGATCAGTTAAGACTGCCCATACAGTTCTCGTTTATTCAGAGGCCGCGCGGCGCCGCATGAACGTCACAGCAAATGACTTGGAAACAGTCACGGCGCCGGGAGCACGCCTTCATCCGGCACGAAGTGCGGTGGCTCAGAATCCACGTCAGCGGCGTCAAGAAAAGAAACGAGGGGCAATGCCTGTCCGGGAGGGACTGATTGGCACCCAGTCACGGCCAGCAACGCGGCGGCTGAGAGTGTTGTGAGGCACTGCCGCCTGATTTTAACTGCAGACTTTCTGATTGGCCCATTAGTTCGCGGGATGCGGATCATACTGTTCTCCTTAACTCATTCATCCTCCGGAATTGAAACGGCTATCCGTGCACTGGTAACTGCCACGCTCATGTGGCCCGGGTTATTAATCTCCTGTCCATCTCAGTTTTCCAGCAGTTTTCCGCGGTTCCTCACAGCTCGTCCGAATCGGCATCACAGCTGTCGATGAATGCCTGCAGGATTTGCGGCAACCGGCAGTCTTCGGCCCTGTTTTCTGCCTGCCGGGAAGTCAAAACCAGAATTAATCGCCACATCATCCCTGAGTCACCTGCGAGCTGAACGTCTGGAAAGGTGCCATGGACAGGAGTGTCGAATGCCGGTCGACCGGGTTCAGCGAACCGCGATCGAGGCCTCAATTCTGCCTCACTGGCCGCGCAACGCGTCTCGAGCTGTCGGTAGCGCCTTGGCCGCAGACCAGATTGACTATCTGATTCCCTGCCATCAGGTCATTCGCCAGACAGGTAGCGTCGGAAAGTATCGCTGGGGCAGGGTGCGAAAGCAGGTCATGCTCGGCCGGCAACTGTCCAGCTCTGACAGTGTGGATCTTCCAGCCTGAGTCACGAGAACAGTATTGCCTGCATGTTCCGCTATGATATCGCTGCATCTCAGCGACTCAGAAAGACGGCATGACCTCACTCAACAAACTGCAGTGTCTCGCATTGAACGCCATCACGCTCATGGTGGCGTCGGCAGACGAAGTTAACTGGATTAATGGGCCGGATAGCGAGGCTCCTCGCGTGGAGTTGACGCGCTCCTTCTCGATAGAGGATTCGGTTCGCCGTGCAACCATTCGAATTGCTGCCGAATACTGTGATGTTGTCGTCCGCATGAACGGCAGAGTGCTGGTGGGTCTCGACAGCTTCGGGCCGCTTCATGAAATTGACGTTGCGCGATTCATTCGGCGCAACGCGAACCAGTTGTCTCTGTCGCTGCGGAATCGTCCAGGTCCTTCCGCTGTGGCATTCACACTGGACATTCAGCATTCCGACCGTTTGCTTCGCGTGGTTTCGGACGACGAATGGCAATGCGGTCAGCAGGCCGCAAAGGAACATGGCCGCGTCTCCGCTCTCTACTGGGGCCCGGCACGAGGAAGCAGGATCACGGGATTCGAGGACTATACGCAATGGAAGATGGCTCAGCCCGGCGCAGCAAATTCCTCTGACGCTCCAGAGATCACATGCCCTCCGGAATTCGAAGTTGATCTGGTGCGAAAGGCGGGGCCTGACGACGGTTCATGGGTGAGTATGGCCTTTGATCCTCAGGGTCGAGCGATCATTGCGAGAGAAGATCAGGGACTGCTGCAGGTGACTCTCAATCCTGATGGAACGGCGGGAAGTCTCACGTCCGTTAACGCGGACCTGAAGGAGTGTCGGGGACTCCTGTTTGCGCATGGCTACCTCTATGCGAACGCAAACAATTCGAAGGGGCTCTATCGACTCAGCGACCGTCAGCCAGATGGATCGTGGAAGACTGTCGATCTGCTTCGTGAGTTTCCAGGCGGTGTCGGCCATGGTCGGAATGATCTTGCCCTTGGACCGGACGGACTGATTTACAGTATTCACGGAGACGCAGTTAAGTTACCCGAGGCGGACATCAGAGACCGCACATCACCACTCCGTGACAGGACAGCCGGACAGGGTCATCTGATTCGAACGGATAAGGATGGCAGCAGGTTTGAGCTGGTCGCCGCGGGACTAAGGAATCCGTACGGGATTGCATTTCATCGTGATGGGGACGCTTTCACATACGACGCCGACGCGGAACACGACATGGGCGCTCCATGGTATCGTCCCACTCGGCTGGACATGCTTTCGTCCGGAACAGATTTTGGCTGGCGGGCCCGAACGGGTCAGTGGCCACCGTACGAACTTGACCGAGCCAGCAATGCACTGCCGACAGCGACAATCGGCAAGGGTTCTCCAACGTCGGTGATGTTTGGGTACCAAACCTCTTTTCCCCCGCCCTGGAAGGACAGTCTTTTTGTCCTTGACTGGGCATACGGACGAATCGTCGCGTGCCATCTGTTTGCACGTGGTGCCGGATATGTATGCCGCACGCGATCGTTCCTTAAGGGACGTCCCCTGAATGTGACTGATCTGGCAACGGGCCCCGACGGGCACATGTACTTTCTGACGGGCGGGCGTAAGACCGAATCGTCGTTGTACCGAGTGCGTTGGGTCGGCAGGGATTCTGAATCACCGCAGACAGCCGTTTCTCCTCACCGTCGTCAATCCGACGAGTGGTCACGTAGTCAGCGACGCCTGCGACGCAGACTGGAGGAACTGCATGCTCCGGGGGACGACGTGATTGACCGTATCTGGCCGTTCCTTGGCAACTCAGATCCTGCAATTCGGACTGCTGCTGTAACAGCATTGGAACATCAGCCGGAAAAATTGTGGATTAAGACAGCATTGACCGAACGCCATCCGACGCGGGCCGCTGTCGTGCTGCTATCGGCGTTTCGAGCCGGTGCCTCCGCAGAAGAGCTGGAATCGTCGCTGCTGCATGCAGAGGGGCCCGTGGCATCATGGGAAAAACTTTCCGTGTATAGTCGACTGGCATTGCTGGAATGTCTGGAACAATGCCTTGGATCCCTCTCGGATCGGGCAAGAGGCAGACTGTCCGAATGGACGGCCGATCTGTTGAACAGGGCAGACGAGAGTAGTGCTCCAGTTGGAGCCGGAACGATGCACTGGAAGCTCGCTCGCCTGCTGATGCTGGCCTCCCCCAGGAAGGCTCATCGCGAGATCATCCACCTCCTTCGAAATGCAGATGAACAGGACGCGCGGATGTTCTATCTCTTTCTGCTGCGGAATGCTGAAGAGGGCTGGAAACTGGAGAACCGCAGACTCTGGTTTCGAATGCTCAATGAGCTTGAACAGGGCTTCCTCGGCGGAGACGGTATGCCCGGCTTCCTGAAGACCATTCGTAAGGAAGCCATTGCGACACTCACGGAGGAAGAGCGGTCGGCATTGAAGGATTTGATTGATGGTGCGGATAACCCCGGAGGGACACTTAAAGTCAATCGTCCCCATGTACATTCATGGACTGCCTCAGACATTGAGAAACTTGTCCTCGAGAAGCCAGTCGATCTTACCAGAGGCAGGCGCCTGTTTCGCGAAGCGCTTTGTATTCGGTGTCACCGCGTCGATGGAGAAGGTGGTGTCGCCGGTCCGGATCTATCGGCGGCAGGTCAGCGTTTCAGCAGGCGAGATCTGCTCGCGTCAGTGTTGACGCCGTCAGCGGTCGTCGCGGAAAAATATCGGCAGTCAATCATTGTGACCAGGTCCGGCAGAAGTCTCACCGGTCGTGTGCTTGCTCAGGGTGATTATCGCTCGCCAGCCCTCCGGCTGCAGACGGATATTCTGGACGGTGGATCAATCGAGGAGATCCCAAAAGCAGAAATCCAAAGCCATCAAACAGTGCCGCTGTCCGTCATGCCAGAGGGGTTGTTGAATTCTTTGACAGCCCAGGAAATTGCTGACCTCATCGCCTGGCTGGCCACCGGAAATATTCAGGAGTGATTCGACAAGACTGGTGAGGGCGTAGAAAATGTCGAGCCCTGCGTCTTTCAGCCCCAAAGTATCGGACTCATGAGAAACCCCCTGTTAATTCCAGCTCTGCTGGTCGCAACATGCGCTTCGTCGATTTTCGCCGCTGACCCCGATTGGAGGGGCTGGCGTGGGCCCTCATCCAACGGTCAGGCAACCGACGATTCGTTGCCGGTCAAATGGGGTCCAGAGAATGTCATCTGGAAAACAGAGTTGCCTGGAGCGGGGCAATCGTCGCCGATTGTTGTTGGCGATCGCATCTTCCTCACCGCGGCAGAGGGGCGCGGCGTGAGTCGGATCGTGTTATGCCTCGATCGTGAATCAGGCAGGATTGTTTGGCAAAAGACTGCATGGACGGGTACCGCGGAACCATCCCACAACATGAACGGCTGGGCCTCTGCGACCTGTGCAACAGACGGGGAACGCATTTATGCGTTCTTCGGAGCCGGAGGCGGCCTGTTCTGCTACTCGCTGGACGGAGAACAGCTCTGGAACCAGAAGCTGGGGCCATTGACCGGGCCGTGGGGGACCGCCGCATGTCCGGTTCTGGCCGGCAACCTCGTGATTCAAAACTGCGACGCAGACGAGAACGCCTACATCGCTGCTTTCGACAGGATTACCGGAAAGCAGGTCTGGAAGACCGATCGACCGGATGCGCGGGGCTGGAGTACTCCCATTCTGATTCAGGTCGCTGATCATCAGGAACTTGTCGTCAACGGACACCATGGTGTAAGGGCCTACGATCCGAAGTCTGGGGAAGAGTTGTGGTTCTGCCAGAGCTTCTCAGGTCGAGGCACCCCAACGGTTACTTTGATTGACGGACTGCTGCATGTCGTGAGCGGACTGCGCGGAGACACTTACGCCGTGCAACCGGGCGGGAAAGGAGACGTCACAGAGACGCGAATGACCTGGCACCTCGCCAGAAACTGTTCGCGTGACCTCCCAGCTCCCATCGCATTAAACGGTCAGTCGCTCGTCATGGACATGCGAAGAGCGACATTGACCTCTTACAACGTGAAGGAAGGCACGGAGAACTGGCGTTCACGCGTTGCCGACGCCGGCTCAACGGGACAATTCTGTGCAACTCCCGTGGCATGGAATGACACTGCGTTCTTCGTCGCTGAGTCCGGAGTCACGTATGCCATCAAAGCTGGTAAAGGAATGCAGGTCGTCGCAAGAAATTCGGTGAATCCGGGTTCCGGTGAGATCTTCCGTTCGGCAATCACCCCCGACAACGGTCAGCTTTTGCTGCGGTCAAACACGGTTCTTTACTGCATCGGCAAGTAATCTCTTTCGCTCTCGACAGGCAATTCCATGACATTTCGGCCACTGGCTTTTCTGCTGTTCCAACTGCTCACTCCCTGTCTGTTCGCTGGCGATCTGCCCGAGTTCCGCTGGAAGGAAGTACAGATCGACACCATTCAGATTGGTTACGGACTGCAGATGGCAGACGTAGACGGTGACGGCAAAACCGACATCGTTCTTGCCGACAGGAAGACCATTCAGTGGTATCAAAACCCGACGTGGCAGAAACACGTCATCGCTAAAGACCTGACAGTCCGCGATAACGTCTGTGTCACTGCACGAGACCTCGACGGGGACGGCAAATGCGAAATCGCGGTGGGAGGTCAATGGAACTATCGCGAAAGCCTGAAGGACGGAGCTGTATTCTACCTGATCCCACCAAAGGATCGGACGCAGAAGTGGACTCCCAAACAGCTCTACAATGATCCAAGTACGCATCGAATGCACTGGATCCGAGCGAGGGATAATCAATACAGACTCGCAGTGAAGCCTCTTCGCGGAAGAGGAAGTGTGGACGGAGATGGCCCTGGATTACGACTGCTCGAATATACCCCGCCGGCGAACCCGAAGGATGACTGGAGGTTCTCTGTAGTCTGCGACTTTATGCACCTTTCCCATAATTTCCATCCCGTAAACTGGGACGCTGATCCCGAAGAGGAACTGATCGTCGCGGGAAAAGAGGGAGTGTGGCACTTTGATCGAGGTGACTCTGACTGGGATGCCACGCAATTGACCAAAGATTTTGCCGGTGAGATCAGAGATGGCCGCCTGCCAAATGGCCGTCGTTTTATCGTCACGGTTGAGCCAAAACACGGTTCGAAGTGTTCCGTCTATGCAGAACCACAGAAGCAAGGGGAATTGTGGGAGCGATTGAGTGTTCTCGACGACAGGCTGAAGGACGGACACGCTCTGGCGTGTGCAGACTACCTGGGAATCGGTTCCGACCAGATCGTCGTAGGATGGCGCGCCATGAACGACCCGGGCGTCCCTGGCATCAAGTTGTTTGCGCCGTTGACCGAAGGCGGCAGCAAATGGCGAGAGACAAGAGTCTCTGCAGAAAAGGTGGCGGTGGAAGACATCAAAGTGGCGGACCTGAATGGAGACGGCAGGCCTGACATCGTTGCTGCCGCGCGTCAGACAAAGAACCTCGTCATCTTTTTCAACGAGACAAAGTAGCCGGTCCTCATCCTGTCGTCGGCTTCTATTACGCCGGGGCAAGGCACTTCTTCCGGGCCGGTCCACATTTGGTCGACGGCCTCCCTCAGCTCACAAACCCGCCTGCAGGCTGCTCTAATAGGCGTAGATTGCCGTGTCCGGCGTACTCTGAACGGGCTGCGGCGTCCTGTGTTCCCGTCCGAATCGCCATCGAGTCTCAGCTGCCGGCCGAACCCATCGAACCGGCTGGGACTCTCTGACCGGGGATGGCAGATTCCACGCATCCATCATCAGGCTGAAGGCGTCTGTCTGATATTGCCGGAGCACATGGATCGGATCGAGGCCGTACCAATGTGCGGCGGGCTCAATCAGAGACACTTCGGTATCGGTGGCGAGTTCCACGATCAGGCGATCCAGCTCTTCAACGGCTGTCCGAATCTCCGCCAGTGACATCCTGCACTTCGGAAAAAGCACATTCCGAAAGAAGGAGAATCGAAACCCGCTGAGAGCCTGCACAGTCGAAAGTGGCGGTCTCGTCATCACGATGTGAGTGGCTGCATTCGATGCCCTCAGCCGGTCGATGCATTCCCTTGCGGCGGCAGCCACATCGTCAGGGGGACTGCCAAAGACAAGGTCATTCCCGAAGTCCGTCAGCAGGGCAAACGTCGGAACGGCAGTACTCGTCTCAGTCAGGGCATTCCAGATCCCGGACTCCAGGATCCCCGGCAATTGCCGAAACACGAATCGACATCGCTTTGCACTATACGACCTGCCCATACCGTGCGCCGTCAGCACCTTTCGAGGCGCTGAAAGCCGTCGTTCCAGTTGTGGAACTACCCGAGGCCATGCCAGACTCAGGTTGCTTGCCCCCAGCAAAACAGCCGTCGAGGCGAACCTGTTGTCAGACTCCTCCGGCACGGTTCAGGCCACCGTCCATTCGTTCCCGTTGCGAGTCACGCGGCGATACAGCGTGTCTCGTTCGACAGGGTCTCTTCCCGCTTCATGAATCAGCTGGTGGAGCTGCTCAACGGTCTTGCCTTCAGGTGTTTCAGCGCCAGCATCGTGATAAATCAGTTCGTGGACGACTGTTCCGTCGATGTCGTCTGCCCCATAGCTCAATGCCAGCTGCGCCGTCTGCTCGCCCAGCATGATCCAGTAGGCTTTGATGTGCTCGAAGTTGTCGAGCATCAGACGCGAGATCGCCATCGTCTTCAGGTCAACAAGACCATCCGGCTTCTGGATCGTGTGCAGCTCAGTATTGTCCGGATGGAATGCCAGTGGAATAAATGTCTGGAAACCGCCAGTTTCGTCCTGCAGGTCCCGAAGCTGGATGAGATGGTCGATACGGTGTTGCGGTTCTTCGATGTGCCCATAGAGCATGGTTGCATTGGACCGCAGTCCAAGTTCATGAGCCGTGCGATGCACGTCGAACCAGACATCGCCATCAGCTTTGTGCTCGCAAAGCTGTTTGCGAACTTCCGGATCGAAGATCTCTGCTCCGCCTCCGGGCATGCTGCCAAGGCCTGCATCGACCAGCTGTTCAAGCACCCAGCGAACCGGCTTCTTCGTGATGAAACTGAACCAGCTGATCTCAACAGGCGTCCATGCCTTGACGTGAATCTTCGGGCACGTTTCATGGATCGTGCGAACGACGTCGAGGTACCAGTCGAACTTCTTCCTGTGGTGGAGCCCGCCAACCACGTGAATCTCAGTTGCTCCGGCGGCCTGACCTTCAAGGACGCGTTCCCGAATTCCGGCCTCGTCGAAGGTGTACGCTTTCTCGTCCTTCAGGTCGGATCGGAAGGCACAAAAGCGGCATCGATACACGCAGACGTTGGTCGGATTGAGGTGAATGTTGGTGTTGTAGTATGCAACGTTCCCGTTTTTCTGTTCGCGTACCACATTGGCCAGCTGGCCAAGAGTGTGGAGGTCCATTGACTGTTCAAGGAACATCCCGTCTTCAAAGCTGAGACGCTCGCCCGCCAGTACTTTGTCGGCAACCTGTCGGGATTCTGTCGTGAGAGTGTCGAGCATGCGATTGGAGTTTCACAGACTGGAGGATTGCCGCAGCCAAATGTCCAGGCAGCCGATCAGCAGCAGCCCGAAACTTACAATGGCGTTGACGTTGAAGAATGCAATATTGACTCGCTGCAGATCAGTCGGACTGACCAGCCAGTGTTGATAGAGCAACAGCAGGCTGAGCGCGATGATGCCACAGAGGAAAACTGTTCCCAGCGCAGTAAAGTGCCACAGCACAAGTAACATAGCGATCGTGGCAAGGTGGCTGATGAATGCAATTCGCAGAGCACCAGCGACTCCAAAACGAGCCGGGATACTGTGGAGTTTACGTTCGGAGTCAAACTCCGAATCCTGGCACCCATAGATGATGTCAAACCCACCGACCCAGAAAAAGATCACACCACCGAGTAGTGCTGGCTGCAGTGCGAACTCATCCCTGACAGCGATCCACGCAGCAATCGGCGACATCATCAACGCTGCCGACAACCAGTAATGACATAAACTGGTCCAGCGTTTTGCATAGCTGTAGCCCAGCAGGAACAGGAGCACCGGAACGGACAGGTAGATCGGGAGCTGTTTCGGAAGAAACAGGAGTGTGGAAGTAACGAACGCAGCGCTGCACAGAACAGTCAGGAGTGCGACGGTTTTTACCGACAGTATTCCAGCAGGGATGTGCCGAACTGTCGTGCGAGGGTTGTCAGCGTCGATATCACGATCGACCAGACGATTGAACGCCATTGCAGCAGACCGGGCAAACACCATACAGAGCAGGATGCCGAATGCATCTTTCCAGTGGAATGTGGTATCGGGCTGTGTCCATGCCAGCACGGCCGCCAGAACTGCGAAGGGCAGGGCGAAGATTGTGTGACTGAATCGAATCAGTTCAAGAAAATGTCGAAGCTTCTGTAACATGAAAGGAGGGGTCTGTACCCGAGTTCACCTGCGTCTACCCCGTGGACCGCAATTCAGGAGCCGATGTAACGAGAATAAACTGAGCGAGCCACCGCTGGGTCTTCTGTCCCCTTGATGATGGCTCTGCCATCCGGGAAAACCGTCAGCTGAAGGTCGGAATCTTTCACAGCGACACGTACCAGAAACGGATTGGACGTCACGGTCCCTGCCAATTCCAGCCGGACCGCCAGTTCTTCAAGTGAAAGGCTGGTTTTCTCGGCCGGAGTCACCTGAACAGCGTTGCGACCACACATGATCGACGAGCCACTACTCTGGGTGCCTTTCAGCCACAGGCGTTCTCCATTCAGGCACGCAGGGCAATTTGATGTTTCCCGGAGCTTCGACACATCCATTTTGCGATGGGAATTCTCCCAGACGTCTACCACTGTCAGACAGGTCTCGATGGATTCCGTTTGCTCGGTAAGGATCTTAAGCGCCACTGAAGCCTGAAGCGAGGCGATCACATTGATGGCCGGTCCGAGCACGCCGGCAGTGTCACAGGTTTCTGTGGAGCCCGGAGGCGGCGGGCTGGGCATCAGACAACGGAGGCAGGCAGAGTCGCCGGGAAGAATAGGCATCATCTGTCCGTTGCTGCCCGTACATCCCGTAAAAATCCAGGGGATCCCCAGTTCCAGTGCAACGTCGTTCAACAGATAGCGAATCTCAAAGTTGTCGGTCCCATCGAGGATCAGGTCACAACCGTCCGCGAACTCTCGCACGTTGGTGTAATCAACATCTGCCACGATCGCGTCAATTTCAATCTGAGAGTTCACCTGCCGGAGTCGCCGCTGCGCGCAGACGGCCTTAGGGAGATGATCCTTGACGTCCTGTTCCGTAAAAAGGATTTGCCGCTGCAGATTGCTCAGCTCAACAAAATCACGGTCAACAATTCGCAGGTGACCAACTCCTGCACGGGCCATGGCATCGGCGAGAACACACCCCAGTGCTCCGCACCCGGTCAGAAGCACGCGCTTTTGAGCAAGCAGAGCCTGCCCGGTCTTACCGACTCCGGCAAACAGCATCTGCTTCTGATAGCGGGACTGATCAGTCACGTCAGATCCCGTAAAGAGGTCTGAATCGACCACTCAACTGATCCATCAGCGGGCGGTTGGAAAGTGGGGAACCAGTGACAACTTCGACCAGTCGGTTTGCCGGGAATCGCTGTCCCTGCTGATGGATGTGCTCGCGGAGCCACTGCAGCAATTCTGCGAACTCCCCCCTCGCAAACTGGTCTTCAAGATCTGTGATCTGCTCTTTAGCCGCCGCAAAAAATTGTGCGGCATACATGTTGCCAAGAGCGTAAGTCGGAAAGTACCCAAACAACCCGGCACTCCAGTGCACATCCTGCAGGCAACCATCCGCGTCTGATTCAGGGGTGATCCCAAAGTCTGACGTAAAACGTTCATTCCATGCGGTGGGCACATCTTCTGGCTGCAGGCGCCCCGAGATCAGATCACGCTCAAGGTCAAATCGGAGCATGATGTGGAGGTTATAGGTCACTTCATCGGCCTCTACCCGAATGAACGACGGACTCACGGCATTGATCGCGAACACAAACTCGTCTTGTGACACCCCACTGAGAGACTCCGAAAACAGTTGCTGTGCTCGTCCATAGAAGTGCTGCCAGAACTGAGGACTGCGGCCCACAAGGTTCTCCCACATCCGCGACTGCGACTCGTGGATCCCCAGTGAGACGGCTGTTCCCAGCGGAGTACCAAACGCCTCTCGAACGAGTCCCTGCTCGTACATTCCGTGTCCCGACTCGTGCAGCGTACCAAAGAACGCAGACGAGAAGAAATTCTGATCGTAGCGAGTCGTCAGACGACAGTCTCCCGGGCCGAACCCGCTGCAGAAGGGATGCGTCGTGATGTCCAGGCGGCCACAATCAAAGTCAAACCCGATTGCTGAAGCCGCTTCTCTGCCGAATTCTTTCTGCTTTGAAACCGGGTAGTCACGCTCCAGAATTGAGGTGTCAGGTCGCCGCTCAGCTCCGGACATGTCTTCCAGTAGAGGCACCAGTTCCTCTCGAAGCGCACTGAAAACAGACGCGATCTCCGCGCTGAGGGCACCCGGTTCATACTCGTCGAGAAGGGCGTCATATGGCTCGCCGCCGTCGGCAAATCCGATCGCTGCTGCCTCTTCACGTTTGAGCTCAACAATCTGCCTGAGCCATGGAGAAAAGGCCGCGAAATCGCTGTCGGCTCTCGCCCGCGCCCAGTGATGCTGAGCCAGCGCCGTTACCCGGGACATCTCTTCGACGAGACGCTGAGGGAGCTTACGAGCACGCTCATAACCCCGTCGAATTTCTCGAATGTTGACTACGGAGTCACTGTCGTGCCCGTCATTTAACTCACTGTCCTGTAACTGGTCCAGTAGCTCTCCAATCCTCGGATTGACGTTCCATTCATGCGCGACACCTGCCAGCAGACTCAACTGCTCGGCTCGATGTTCGTTGCCCGCGGGCGGCATGTATGTCTCACGATCCCACCCCAGCACAGAGCCGCAGGACCCCAGGAGCGAGGCGCGGCGAACAAGGCCCAACAGTTCGTCGTAACATTGCTGTGGATCTGACATAGTCGGCGAAAGTCTTTTCGTAAAAAGGGGTGAGTCGAGAAGTCTCGCTCACCCCATTCGAGTGTCGCTGTGCCTGAAGTGCACCGTGGCTTGACAGTTGTATCCTATGGCGCCGGAATCCTGTCGTCTGCAATCGCTATTCGAGAATCATATTCTTGACGGTCAGGCCACTTGGAATCATTGGAAGAACGTGTTCCTGATAGTTGCAGATAACATCCAACAGGAATGGCCCATCGTGATTCAGCATTTCATCGAGCGCCGCGGGGAAGTCAGCCTTGCTTCGCACCTGCCGCGCCTTAACTCCGTACGCTTCTGCAATCTGGACGAATTTGGGGAAGGTCTCCTCCAACTGCGTGCCGTCTCCCTCTCCGAGTGCTTCCGGATGATCGACAGGACCCAGGTACGTATGAGCGCGTCGGCCTTCCATGAATCGATCTTCCCACTGAGTCACCATTCCCAGGTGCTGGTTGTTCAGCAGCAGAATTTTCACAGGCAGCTTTTCACAGTGCAGCGTTGCAAGCTCCTGGATGTTCATCTGGAATGAGCCGTCTCCGTCGATGTCGACGCAGAGAGCGTCTGGAAATGCAGCCTGGACTCCCATGGCGGCAGGGAGGCCAAATCCCATGGTTCCCAGACCCGAGCTACTCAGCCAGCGGCGTGGCTTGTTGAATTTGTAGAACTGGGCTGCCCACATTTGATGCTGACCGACGCCAACAGCAATGTAGGGGTCGAGTTCTTTTGTCTTCTCGTAAAGCTGCTCAATCGCCCACTGCTGAATGATGTTGTCGCCTGAATCGCCATAGCTCAGTGGATGCTTCTGCTTCCAGTCTGCGATTTGCGAATTCCATTCCGCAATGTCTGGAATGTCGGAATCTGTCAACGTTTCATTCAGAGCAAGCAGCATTTCCTTCAGGTCTGCGTTAATCGGAATATGAGCTTCTTTGTTCTTATGAATCTCAGACGGGTCAATATCGACGTGAACGATCTTCCCGTGCTTTGCAAACTCTTCGAGTTTGCCTGTGACTCGATCGTCGAATCGAACGCCAAATGCCAGCAGGAGGTCTGATTCATCGACTGCGTAGTTGGCGTAGGCCGTTCCATGCATGCCGAGCATGTGCAGGGACTGTTCATGATCGCCCGGAAACGCACCAAGGCCCATGACAGTCGTGGTCACCGGAATGCCGGTTCTAAGGGCGAACTTTGTCAGTTCTTCGCTGGCTTCACTCAGAATACAGCCGCCCCCGACATACAGAACAGGGCGTTTTGATCGTTTAATGGCTGCGACGACCTGACTGATCTGTTCAGGAGCCGCTTTACGGATCTCAGGGCGATAACCCGGCAGTTCAAACGGAGGATCAAAGTCCACTTCGGAAAGCGGCAACTCAGCAAGCTGAACGTCCTTGGGGACATCGATCAGAACCGGGCCTGGTCGACCGGTTTCAGCGATATAGAAGGCTTCTTTGACAATCCTCGCAATGTCACGAACATCAGTGACCAGATAACTGTGTTTTGTAATTGCCCGGCAGACTTCCACCATCGGCGTTTCCTGAAAGGCATCCGTCCCGATGAACTTCTGAGGAACCTGTCCCGTGATGGCAATCATGGGGATACTGTCAAGCTTGGCATCCGCAATACCGGTCACCAGATTGGTCGCACCCGGTCCACTTGTGGCCATGCACACGCCGGCCCGCCCGGTCGTACGAGCCACACCCTGAGCAGCGAATGTGCCTCCCTGTTCGTGACGAGGGAGAATGGTGCGAATTCGTTCACGTTTGGCACGCAATGCCTGATGAAGCGGCATGCTGGCACCACCGGGGTAGGCAAAAACAAACTCTGCCTTCATCCGAATCAACATCTCAACGAGGATCTCAGATCCTGCGATTGTTTCGACGGAGGTTTCCTGTTCAACGGTAGCCAATGGAATCACCCTGATTCAGAGATAAGAGTACGGGGCCAATAACCTGCTGGCGGTCTCGGACCCTGAGGAATGGTCGGGGTTCGCATTCATTCGCTGCGGCGGCGTGTTCCAGATGTGGAGTGCCGCAAACCCCGGGAGCGGCCAAGTTTACGGCCGCCACGGGACTCGATCGACCCCGTAATGCAGCAGATTGACCCGAAACCCGGTTTTCGACAGCCCCAGCCCCCTTTAGACGTGGTGGTTTCTCTGAAATGACAGCGCGATCCGCATAATTGACGTGGCCGGACCATTGGTTCCGGTCGTCCGCCGGGCAGCCCTGCTGACAGGGAACGGGTTGGAAGGACCGACCGCCGTTACAAATCGAAACGCCGAATCCTGACGTGCTGTGTCCGCCTCTGGTATTCTGCCCCCGTATCGTGAACTCAGGAGAACTTACCATGTTGCGCGGTGTGCTGCTTGCCCTTTTGATCCTGTCCCCGGCGACCCTGGCCAAAGACCATGAAGTCCAAGTAATGACGAAGATCGTTTACGCGACGGTGGGCGACAGAGAGTTGCTGCTGGACGCATATCTGCCGAAGGAAGACGGGAAGTACCCCGCTGTGCTCGTCATTCACGGCGGCGCATGGCGAACCGGGAATCGGTTTCAGCTTGCTGCCTATGCAAGGTCTTTGGCAAAAATGGGCATGGCCTGCTTCGCCATCGATTACCGACTTGCCCCAAAGCACAAATGGCCGGCTCAGATCGAGGACTGCCGGTCTGCAGTGAAATGGATTCGACAACACGCTGCTGAGTACAGATCAGACCCGGCTCGACTGGGAGCAATCGGGTACTCTGCCGGCGGCCATTTAGTATCACTTCTGGCAACAACCGGAGAGGCACCGTCCCGTGAAAATGGGAATGTCGACACACGCCTGCAGGCTGTCGCAGCCGGAGGGGCCCCCACAGATTTTCGTGTCTTCCCCGATGGGGGAGAGTGGGCACGCTTCCTGATGGGCGGCAACTTCAAAGAGGTTCCTGAAAAATTCAACTCCGCCTCGCCGGCCGCTTTTGTTGACAAAGACGACCCGCCAATCTTCTTTTACAACGGGACCAGTGACCGTCTGGTTCCGCTGATCTGGACCGTTCCGTTTCATCAGGCATTGAAACGCGCTGGTGTGACCACAGAGATGCACAAAATTGAAGGGGCAAGTCACATCGCGGCTGCGATGAACAGGACAGCACTTACACAGGCCTATGCGTTTCTCGCCAAACACCTTGGCGCAGATACCGGACAACGAACTGAGTCAGATGCCAGGGCAGCGTCAGATCGTACGTCTGAACCCAAAGAAGATGAGTGACAGACATGTGGGTGCGTGTCAGTAGAGACAAGCCTGACTTCAAATCTCACCAAACCATCCGGGCAATGTATCCGGGCCCACTCCCGACAGTGGCAGGATCAGTCCGGCAGGCTACATTGTGGCCCGAATCATTTCGGTCAGCCAGTTGATGAGAGGCTGACCGAACGCCGGGTGTGTTGGAGAGGCACTGATCGAGCTTCGGGCGGCCCAACTGGA
>CAJWGB010000065.1 GCA_913031625.1 uncultured Planctomycetaceae bacterium
TGGCACTCCCCCAGCCCCCAGCGAGTGGAATCGTTGCCAGAGCAATGCCAATAAACACGGTGGCGGCGAATCCCTTCTCACCCGTAACAGCGGGCACAGGGCTGGTCGTTGTGCCCTGCGACTGTTCACGTGCCAGCTTCAACCATGCTGGAGATTCTGGAATTGCGAACCACGTAATGATCCCCAGCACCACAGGTGCTCCCCCAACGATCATGACCCACCGCCATTGATCCGGAGTCACTTCATAGAACTTCGCAGCGGTAAACATGGCAAAGATGCCGAGGTTTCCTGCCATGCCAATCGCACTGGATACCACGGGGCGCGCGGCGTTGCTCCACGCTTCAGAGACGAGGGCCACACCATTCGGCCACGCGCCTCCTATTCCCAAGCAGGCCAGAAACCGCAGCACCAGCAGCTGGGTGGGCGAGGTAACGAAGTACGACACTCCGGTGAGAGCCGAAAAACAGAAAATGCTCAGGGCCAGGGTCTTCGTACGTCCGAGTCGATCGCCCAGTCGCCCAAATACGAATCCTCCGGCCGCTGCTCCGAAGAGAAACGCGCATTGATACCAGCCAAACCAGCTTCCGGCTGCGGAATTCCATTCCCTGAGCTGGCTGGACTCAGCATCAGTCAGTTCCGCCCGGTCATTGTTGAGACTGTTGAGACGCTGGTATTCGGCCAGATCCAGCTCTCCGGTACGACTCATGAGTTCAATGGGAGCATCACGCATCGCGACGCCCGTAATGCCAATCTGCACACCGCCAAAGAACCACCCCAGAAACGCGACGGTCAAAATCGCGATTCGCTGTGAACTGCTGAGCCTGTTATTTCCGGCATGATTAAGATTGCCGGAGGAATCGCGGTTGGGATCTAGGTCAGACATAAGAACAGGCAGGCAGGCAGAAGGAAGCTGGACCCTCCAGACTATCCGAGCAGATTCCAGCCGTCTAGGCTCAACGTCCCGAGAGTTGTGTCGTCCGCCTGGGTGTGCCAGGGTACGCCGTCAAAAAATCGCAGTTGAGATTAATTTCGAGATACAGACTCATGACAGATATTCGCGTCGGTGTGCTGGGGGCCACTGGATACATCGGCACTCCTTATCGAGCAGAGATGCGAGAGGTCGATGGCGTGCAGATTGTCGGCGTCAACGCCCGCCGACGTGATCTCCTGAAGAAGGCGGCTGCCGAGGATGCTGCAACTCTGGTCACGGATCGCTGGGAAGAGATTGTGGCCTGCGATGAGATCAATTTCGTAATTGTGGGGACACCAGATGCACTCCACTATGAACCGGTCCTGGCGTGTGCCGAAGCTGGCAAGCACGTTCTGTGTGAAAAACCTGTGGGAAAAAACGCCACAGAAGCGTCAGCCATGTATGAAGCCTACAAAGACCGAACACACCTTGCTCACTTTGTTCCATTCTGGACGCGGTACGTCGACATCTTTCGCCGTGCCAAAGAGATTGTGGAATCCGGTCGCCTGGGAGAGATCAAAGGAGTCGTCTATCGCTGGCACAATCCCAGGCCGGCAAACATGCCGCTGACGTGGCGAGACAACGCCGACCTCTCTGCCGGTGGCAGCATCGCTGATGTCGGATCACACGCCTATGACACCGTCTGCTGGATTCTTGGCGATGAAGCAAAACGCGTGCTGACTCATGCGGACACAATCACGCCGGGCAAAGCGGATCTTGGAGAAATCAACCTGGACGAAGCACTCCAGTGGGGAGCTGGCAGCACTACTGCAGATACTATTCGCAGGGGGACAACGCCCGATTACGCTGGCATGGCATGGGAATTTCATCAGGGGGCAGTCGGATTGTTGATGGTGTCGCACTCTACATGGTTTCGCAAAGGACTGTGTCCTGAGCTGGAACTCCATGGAACGGAAGCCTCACTGGCGATTAACCGTGTCACCGGGGATGTTTTGCTGGGACAGCCTGATCAGCCACCCGAGCGGATGGAATCAGTCCCCGATGACGGCTTTGGCAATCGATTCGAGAAATACGTTTTTCCTGTGGTTCGCAGCATCATGGACGGACAGTCCCCTCCGGAACATCCCAATCTGTTCAATGGCTGGCGCGTGCAGAGTTTCACAGATGCCGCCCTCAGGTCCGCTCAGGAAGGCACGTGGGCACATGTCTGAATCGAACTTTCACTGGCAGGCAGGTGACTCAATCCTGCGACGCACCGAGATTCCGCTGCTGATGGGGATTCTTAATGTGACCCCTGACAGCTTTTCTGATGGGGGCCAGCACAATCAACTGGATGACGCAGTTCGGCACGGTTTGCAGCTTGTGGCAGACGGTGCGGATATTATCGACATCGGCGGTGAGTCAACGCGGCCTGGATCAGCTCCCGTTTCAGTTGAGGAGGAACTTCAGCGAACTGTACCAGTGATTGAGAAGCTGGCTCCCCAGATTTCGATTCCGTTGTCCATCGATACAACGAAAGCGGAAGTCGCTCGGCAGGCGCTCGCCGCCGGAGCAGTGATCGTCAACGACATTTCCGGCATGACGTTTGACGATGAGATAATTGACATATGTGCGAAGAGTGACGCAGGTGTCTGCGCGATGCATATCAAAGGAGAACCCGGAACCATGCAGGATGATCCGGTTTACGACGATGTCGTTGCTGCCGTCACACTGTTCCTGCAGGAACGTATGGCTGCACTGGCTGCGTCTGGAATCTCTCTGGACCGCATCTGTCTCGATCCCGGAATTGGATTCGGAAAGACGGCGCATCACAACCTGCAGCTGATGCACGCCATCCCCCGGATGCGTACCGAGCTGCAAAGGCCGTTGTTGATTGGCCATTCCCGCAAGCGATTTCTGTCCAAAGTTCTTGGAAGAGACGTGGAAGAAAGACTGGCAGGCACGGTTGGCGTGTCCACCGCGCTGGCAGACCTCGGGGCAGACATCATTCGTGTTCACGATGTTCGAGCAACTCGAGACGCCTTGATAGCACGCCAGGCAGTCATGTCGGGAGATCTGGCATGACGATTCAACTGCTGGTGTCCGTCAGGGATTCCATCGAGGCACTCGAAGCTGCCGAAGGCGGGGCAGACATCGTGGATATTAAAGACCCGTCCCGTGGACCACTTGGTTACGCCGGCTCCGAAGTCATTTCCGAAGTCCTTGCTGCATTAAAAACAGACGTTCCGGTTTCAGCTGCTCTGGGCGAAGCGTTTGAATGGTGTGACACCCCTAACCAGCAGGAGATGGAGATTCTCTCGCAGCTGAAGTTCCTTAAACCCGGTCCGCAGGGGCTGGCATCCGCGGTCGACTGGCCTGCCCGCCTAAAAGCACTCCGTGACGCTGTTTCTCATGGCATCTCGACTCAGTGGGTTGCAGTGTCGTATGCGGACTACAGACAGTGTGACGCTCCGTCACCACGTGAGATTCTCCGACACGCGGACTCCTGCGCAGGCTTCCTGATTGACACCTTCGACAAGGCCGGCGATTCAACATTCGATAACCTTGAATTTTCTGAGCTGCGGGATCTGCGCGAGGCATGTCGCGGCAGAGGCCTGTTCTTCGCACTGGCAGGGCGCATTCAGTCCCGGCACCTTGAGAACATCGCTGAGCTTCAGCCGGACATCGTTGGGGTTCGTGGCGCAGTCTGTGAGCAGAATGACCGCACCGGCAGGCTGACTCGAGAGCGGGTTTCTGACTTCAGATCAGCACTGGACGGAATCTGTGTTTCAGTGACTTCATGACCTGCGGCGGCTCAGAATCCATCTGGAGATGATTGGAAATTCTGACGAATTCCGCTTCGGATGCTCCAGAGTTTCGGGTCAAATACTGAACAGGAATCCTGGGGAGTGAAATCTCCACCCGCGGGGCCTGCCGCCAGCCCCACTCCGCAAGGTCACGACCTAAGATGGAATGGACAACGCATCACTGAAATGAACCTGCTGATTAGAGAATCTGAGGACCGTCGACGGCCCTGCATATCGATCTCCGCCGCCTTTCTGATCGTAGTGGCTTTTTCTTCCGTGCCGGCGGATGAGATCCGGGTCGAGAAGTTTTTCGAAGACCATTGCCTGCACTGCCACGACTCTGATGATGCCAAAGCCGGTATGCGTCTGGACCATCTCCTGACAAACGGCGTCAACGGACGCGAACCGGAGTGGGATCGTATTCTTGAGGCCCTGCAGCGAAGTGAGATGCCTCCGCGGGATGAAGATCCGCCCAATGACAACGATCGTCAGGCAGTGATCAGGTGGATTGATGGACAGCTGCGTGAGGCTGCAAAGTCAGGTCCGGCTCATAAAGAGCCGTTGGCACGGCGTCTGACGAACTTCGAGTACGAGAACACAATGCGTGATTTGCTCGGTGTGGATCTCAAACTCATCGATGCGCTCCCGAAAGATCCTGTTGCGCCATATGACTTCAACAATACGGCTGAGTATATGCGACTCGGGCCGGAGCAGATCGAACGCTATCTCGAGTGTGCTCGTCGAGCTCTCGCCAGCGCGATCGTTGATCCAGGGGAACCGGAAGTGCATCGCCAGAAGCGAGAGTGGAAGCCGTACGATGTTGCTCGCGGGATGGGACTTGACGAGATCGGTGTCTGGGGAAACCGACGACACAGTCCAGCGACGGGATTCGGACTAAAGAGCTTTCCGAAAACCGGCGAGTTCAGAATCCGCATGCAGACGTCGGCCATTCTGCCGCCTGGTGTCCAATCAGTCCCCCTGCGACTGATCATGGGCTACAACATCAATATCAACGGCGCGACCCAGCGTGTTGAGACAGTTGGTACAGCTCGACTCACAAACTCGCCCGACGAGCCAAGGGTCATTGAATTCCGGGGACGAATTGAGAACCATCCTGCTCAGCCCGGGCGAATCGTCAATGACAGGCGGCTGCCGGACAGTATGACGATTACTCCGCAGAATCTTTACGATGACGGAACTCTGAATGATGGCCGGCGGGATCTTGCGATGCCCCGTATTGTCATCAACTGGATTGAGTTTGAGGCTCCCGTATCGGAGGTTTGGCCTCCTGAGCACCACACGCGGATCCTGTTTGACTCAGCCCTTCGGCAGTCAGATCCCACTGCCTATGTTCGAGAAGTCCTGACACGCTTTATGTCCCGAGCGTATCGACGGCCAGCGCTTCCAGAGGAAGTCGCTAAGTTCGAGGCCATTCACGCTCTAAATGCCGTGGAACTGGGGGGATTCGAAGCCGCGATCCGCGAAACGCTCGCCATGGTACTCGTCTCGCCGCAATTCCTTTATCACACCGTGGCGGACACCGAAGAGATACACCAGTACGAAGTCGCATCGCGGTTATCGTATTTTCTATGGGGCAGCATGCCGGATGATGATCTGTTTCAGCTGGCCGCGGAGGGGAAGCTGAGTGACGAACTGGTGCTTGAGCACCAGGTGCAGCGGATGCTGAAGGATGACCGATCCACCGACTTTGCTGACAACTTTGTGACACAGTGGCTGAGTCTGTCCAGGCTTCGCACAATTCCGATCAATCAGGAACTCTTTCCCAGGTTTCTCTATTACGTTAACGCCGGTGAACGTCGTGGCACGGAAGTTCCCTACCGGCCCACCATTCGTGACTATCTCAAACAGGAGACAGTGTCGTTCGTGGGGGAGCTGATTCGGCGAGATGCGTCGATTGACCAGCTGGTGGACTCAGACTTTGCCATGCTGAATCAGCCACTCGCTGCCCACTATGGGATTGAAGGTGTTGAGGGAAATGGATTACGGCCGGTCAGCCTTGCTCCAAAACATCAACTGGGGGGGTTGCTGACGCACGGCTCGATTCTTATCGCAAACGGCACTGGAACAGCTCCTCATCCCATTTACCGAGCAGTCTGGCTGCGGGAAGCAATTCTCGGTGACCATGTTCCTCCTCCACCTGCGGATGTGCCGGCGTTGTCTGATTCGGCAGGTGTATCAGCAGAAAAGGCTCTGACGATCGGAGAATTACTGAGGCAACATCGCACAAAAGAGAGCTGCAACGATTGTCACTCACGACTCGATCCCTGGGGAATTCCCTTTGAACAGTTCAATGCAATTGGACGCTATCAGCCGATGGTTCCGAAGGAAGGGGTTCGGATCAGTGGATTCAACAAATCGAAACACGTAGATCTGGTCGGCTATGAAGCTTATCTAAAAACGGTCAATACAGAATCCGTCAGTGCTGCAGCCGTACTTCCGGATGGCACTCCGGTCGACGGAATGAAGTCATTGAAGTCTTACCTGTTGACAGAATGTCGGGACGACATCGCGGAGAACGTGCTGCGTCGACTGCTGTCCTACGCATTTGGTCGGAGGCTCTCATGGCGCGAACGGTATGCTGTACAGGATTTGATGACCCACGCAAAAGAGAGCGGCTACAAAATCCGTTCGATGCTGACTCTGATCTGTCAGAGTGACCTGTTCGCTGGCAGAATATCAGAACAACAGGCAAGTAGAGGAAACCAATGACCGAGAAATCATGGAACCTGAATCGGCGTGACCTCATCCGAGGCAGCGGTCTGGCATTGTCGCTGCCGTTCCTGGAAGGAATGCTGTGCGGCGGGGAATCTGAGCAGCAGATGCCCAAACGCATGCTCGTCAGTTATTTCGCGTATGGAGCCTACATGCCCAATGGATCCAACGGCATTCCATCGGCCAAGGCGGACCATCACGAATGGAGCTGGTGGCCGTGCCGTGATCCAGGCCCGTTGACATTCAACAGGTCCGCCGCGCCCTTTCAACAGTTCCGCGATTCCGTGACCTACCTGCGCGGACTTGATCATCGTGGTGGCTGGTCGATGGGAGGTCACAGCAGCGGAGACGTCTTCGCGACCGGTGCGGATATGACCGAGCATGAGAAGACGAATAACATTTCGATTGACCAGGTCGCAGCAAACGCGCATGGGCATAAGACTCGCTATGCATCCCTGGTGCTCGGAACCGAAGGAGGAACCGGATCGTACGGCTCGAGCAAGACGTTGTCCCATCGTGGCCCGGGACGACCAATCCCTTCGATGCACAAGCCCCAGGAGATCTTCAACCGATTGTTTAATCCGTATTCCGGTAAGGGCGTTGAGCAGATTCGTGCCGGCCTGAAACGGGAGGCCAGCATTCTGGACCTGATGCTCGAAAATAGCCGGAGTTACCAGCGTCGTCTTGGAATCACAGATCAACAGAAAGTTGATGAATACCTTGAGTCCATTCGGGCGATCGAAAAACGAGTTGAACGAACCAGCCAGTGGACACAGACTCCACTACCTGACGTGGATACCAAGGGGCTGAACCTTGAGGTCTCTCACAAGGATCCGCAGGAGTACATTCGGTGTATGTACGATCTGGTCTACCTTGCGTTCCAGACCGACTCAACGCGATTTGCCACGCTGATGCTGGAAAGCGAGCAGTCATCGGACAGCGAAATGTGGAACTACGCGACCTATGCTCTGGGGTATAAGGGCGCGACCCATGATATTGCCCACAAACGCCCGTCTGACTATTCAGGCCAGTGGGACCGGTGGCGAGCAGAACAGCATGCTTATTTCCTGAAACGCCTGCGGGACACTCCTGAAGCAGACGGCAACATGCTGGATCGGACATTGATTCTTTGGGGATCCGCCCATCCGCATGCGTCACACAGCACAAAGAACTATCCGATTCAGCTGGCCGGAGGAAACAGGCTTGGTTTTCGCCATGGCAATCTGCACTCGTTCGAGGGTGAGAAGAAGGTGCCGCTCGCTAATCTGTTTGTGTCGATGCTGAATGCACTTGATGTTCCGGTGGAACGATTTGCTGACAGCACTGGCACCATGAGTGAACTGAGAGGCTGACTGTGAAATCTGTTCTGCCTGTGTTGGCCCTCGCAGTGCTTCCGGGGTCTGGTGACTCCCAAGCTGATGAACAGCTGCCAAGAGTTCTCATCATCGGCGATCGCGTCTATCAGCAACCCGCCAATGAAGTGAAGAAAGAGCTTAAGACAAAGGTGGATGTTGTATATGCCACTCTCGCACCAGATGAAGTCCGCAACTCAGAGACCCTCCTGCAGGATCTCGACCGGCTCCTTGGTGACGGCCCATGGGATTTGATCCACTTCAATGTTGGGCTGGGAGATCTGGTGTATCGAGCACCGGGGATGAAGTCGTTTCGCGTCCTGCCGAGGCAGGTGGGGGGCGTGCGATGTACTTCAGTCGAGCAATACGAGAAGAATCTGCGGCAGCTGTGCGACCGTCTGCTGGCCACCGAAGCACGTGTTGTGTGGGCAAGCACGACTCCAATTCGACATTCCTCAACGAATGTTTTTGAGTTGGGATCTGAAATCACATACAACAAAGCAGCAAAGCGTGTGATGGCTGAGAAGAAGATCCCTGTCAATGACATGTATCAGTCGGTTCGTGATCTCATCGACATGGATCGACCGGCATCTCACGGCGCGGATCCGTTCTTCTTCGATCGCAAGCCGATTCACTCTCCGATCGTGAAGATCATTCTGACCCAGTTGGATCTCAGGTAACTTCACTGGAATTCGCCACTGTCTGGCCACCGAAGTCCGACTCCCTCAGTTGCATGGCCACCTACTCGTGATTCGATTCGTCAATTCAGGTCTGCTTCTTGTTGTCACCGCCGTCCTGCTGATGCAGCAGGCACGCTGCCAGTCGGGCGAAGAGCCGCATTCGGTTTCCATCGATGACATCGACAGGCGTGTGGTCGCACTCCCCGGATCCTTCACATATCGGTTTACGGCTGAGACTATCGATTCTGACATTTTCCAGGTATCCGACTCACAAAATGTCACAGCCGCGGCCGGCGGACTGACTGTGTCCGGAGCCAGTACGGATGTCATGACCACGTTCGAAGTGCATGGCGATTTTGATATTCGCCTGTCTTACGACAACCTTGAGTTCGGTGGCGCAACAACGACCCGAGCGATGTTGTCTGTGGGGCTTGCCGATGACAGGCAGAACCACTGCCGGCTGTTTCGCAGTAAGGACCACCGTCAGAAGCAGGTCCTGACAGCATCCATTTTCCGGGAGGCTCTGAGCGCCACGTCGAACCGTTCAAGTGAGAATCAGGACAGTTCCGGAACACTTCGAATTACACGAATCAACGACCGGGTTGTCTGGTCCTATGCGACGGGTAATTCAAAAACATTTGTTATTGGCCGCACTGAGATTGTTTCCGACAGCCACGTGTACTCAACCGGGCTTCGGTTTGGCACGTTTGCCACAGGGAACTCGCGTGCTTCCGTCCGGTGGCGACAGATGACGCTGCGTGCGGAAAAGATCCTTCAACATAAAGGCGATGCAACCCCCATTCTGTTCGTCATGAATGCTGACGGCAGTCAACGACAGCAGGTGCTGACTCCTCCGGATGACTATACAGCAATTGGTTCGCCGGACTGGTCGCCGGATGGCAGCCGGGTTGCGTTCAGCGTCTCGTATGGCGACGACGCCTCGTCGCGAGTGCTGATTGCCCGGATTAATGGTGCGAACGTAACCGACTGCGGGCCTGGACTGCTGCCTTCATTTTCCCCCAACGGTGAGTTAGTCGTCTTCAGCGAAAAGGGGGAAGGAGTCATCGTCATGCAGCCTGACGGCAGTGGCCGGCGCAGGGTAAGTGCGAAAGGCTGGGCTGCGACATGGGGACGGAGCAACGAGGAACTGCTGTGGATCGACAGAAGTAAGGTCTATCGGGCCGGATTAATCGATCCGAAGCCGGACCTGTTAATGGGAAGTGTGCGAACGCTGCAGACAGGGATCAGCGTGTCTCCGAACGGCAGATTCATTGCTCTCATTCACAGGGATAGAGAGGGGAATCCGGTAACAAGTGTTCGCGGCTTCGGACAGGATGACGAACTGAAAACGGTATACGAAGGAAGTGTGGCTCAGGATGTAAGCTGGGCGCCGGACTCATCAGCCATCCTGCTGACGCGAAGTCTTCGCCAGAAAACACAGCTGATTCGAGCAAGTATCTCCCTGGGGCATGAGGTTACAGAAATCGGTGCGTTTCCGTCTCACTGGAGAATCACATCGGCGGACTGGTCACCGGATGGAAAGATGATTGCAATTGTGGCTTTGGTTTCCGCCGCACCTGTCGAACTCACCGGGCGTTGACTGGCGATCGTTCCTCAGGATTAGATCGCATACGGTTCATGTTTGACGCCTGATTGAATGGGACTGGTCAAGCAGACACAACCGCATTACTGAGTATCGATCAGACGATCCCCGTTTTGGTCAGTCACCACTGCGCGACGATCACCTTCCACCACGATCAGTGTGCTGTCGGTGGGGACATTTGAGACTTCAGTCGTGCCACCCGATGGCCACATGACTTTGACTGACTCTGCGGCAGCACGGTCCGCCATCCCAAACTGCACCTGCTTTTGGTTGCTGGCCATGAATCCATCTCCGGATGTCAGTTGCCGCTCTTGAGTCATCTCCCCGGCTGTCACCTTAATTCTCGTACCAATCGCGTCTCGCGGAGATCTGGAGCCAATCAGTCGGACGTTCAGGTAGCCGCCCACATCCGGTGTCTGATTGGTGAGCAGCGTGGCAGTGTCACCGATGTTTGACACGACGAAGTCCATTCGGCCGTCGCCGTTCCAGTCGAGCCTGGCCAACCCCCGCCCCAGTCGTTTCTCGCCAAAGAAGTCTCCTGCCATGCTGGCATCGAGTTGCTGAAATCGGCGTCCCTGCTGGTTGTGATACAGGAGCGGCTTCATGTGATATTCCCCTCCTTCGTCACGGTAGTCGTCAACATGGCCGTTGACCGCCACAAGGTCCGGGTAACCATCAAGGTCTGCATCCAGAAACTGAGTACCCCATCCGACGTAAGGCATACCGGATGCCTTGAGGTTGAACACGGCGGTACGATCCATAAAGAGACCTGGGGCATCCTGAACATAGAGAGTATTCGGTTCGTTGTGGAAGTTGGTCACGAAGAAGTCGATGAGTCCGTTTCCGTCGATGTCATCCGCAGCGATTCCCATGCAGCCCATCGCCAAACCGTTGTCATTGAACGCCACCCCGGTGGCCAGGCCCTGAGATTCCAGAGTGATCTTTGTCGGGTCTGATGGTTGTGCTGCCAGGAGGTAGTTGGCGACCTGATCGTTTGCTATGAAGAGTGAGGGGAGTGCAGAGTCACCGACTACGGCAGCGACAACACCAACGCCCTTCGATTCTTCGGCGGGGGTGATCTTTGGCAGGTCTGTGAAGCGTCCGTCTCCGCTACTGACCCGGGCAAGGTCCGGAGAGCCTTCAAAGACCGATGGTGAGCACGCATGTCCCTGGCAGATTGCCGTCCAGACTTCCTTTCCCTGGACGTAGTTCACATCAAACAGATCCGGATTCCCATCTCCGTTCAGGTCTGTGATCAGGCAACTGGATGTCCATGAATCCTGTTCTGAATCGGGGCCTCGGGTAAACGTCCCGTCACCGTTGTTCAGCCAGAGTCGATTGGGGCCAATGTTGGCAATGTACAAATCCGGGAAGCCGTCGTTGTTTACGTCTCCGACTGAACATCCCTGACCGAACTCCAGATCTATGATGCCTGTGACTGGAAAAACATCCTGATAGACGCCATTCACAAGTCGGAACAGAGCGTCGCTGAGCCCTTCTGCAGTTGAAGGAGGTGGATCGCCGTGTTTCCATTTTCTGCCCTGAGGAAAGTAGAGGTCCGGCTGACCATCGAGGTCGAGATCGATTACTCCCACACCGCCACCGTAGGACTCAAACATGCGGGCCCCTTTGGTGGAGAGGTCTGCGCCGTTCTCATAAGCGAATCCCAGGCCAATGTCGGACTGAAGCTGGAAGGCAATCCTGGACTCTAATGAGTTCTGATCCGCAGCAGCAACACCCGCCCCCACGTCAAAGTCCGGAACTTCGTAGACTGACAGGTCAAAGGCAGCCGTCAGATCTGCTTCAGGACTACAGAACGGAGTTTCACGCGTTACCCTGTTTCGCAGTCGCTCAAATGCCTCAATTGCCCATGCCTGCCCGCCGAACTGATCTGCAGCCTGGGAGGCCCAGATCACAGCTTCCGGATAACGTCCCAGTGCCTCAAGAACTTCGATTGTCCGCTGTGCGGATTTCGGGTCCTTGAAACTATGTCGCAATACCACGTCGAGGTTTCGTCCGAGTTCCATCATGAGCGCCGACCGTTCTGAGAATGCAGGTGCCGCGGGGTGCTCCATTGCCGACAGGACCTGACTCAATTGCGAGCATGCCCGCCGATGAGTGGGCTGCAGACGCAGTGCTTCCCAAAAGCAGCGGGCTGCACCCTGCAGATTACCAACGCCGCGTGCGATCAGGCCTCGTACATACCACACTCCTGCATCCGTTTCGGCACCGGCGGGCAGCGTGGAATTCCACCTGCTGACCTCAGCATGTCCACATGTGCTGAGGTATTCACCGTGAAGCGCGTGGACTGCTGACGAGTCGCGGTAGGAGTTGATCGCCTTCGTTGTATTCTTGAGCGCTTCTTCCGGATTGCCTTCAGCAGCGAATCTGACGGCCTGCCCCAGCAGACGAACGGGATCGTCAGGAGCAGTCTCTTTGCCGCGATCCAGGAGTTCATCAACCTCGGCTGATCGCTCTACATCTGCCATGATTGCCATGCCGAGCAGATCCACCTGTCCATGCCACAACAGGAATTCGTAGTGTTCTCGCGCTTCCCAGGGACGCCCGGTTGCAGACAGCAGCAAAGCCAGACGTTCATGGGCGAAGACCTCGTGATCAGCGTGCGTCAGCAACTGCTGCATGGCCTGTTCCGACTGTTGCAGCTGCCCGTTATGAAAATAGCAATCCGCCAGAGCGGCCAGTGCGGCCACGGATTGTTTTGACTTGTCCTGAGGAATGCTTTCGTAGCGTTCGATTGCCAGCTTCAGGTCACCTCTTCGGCTGAGGGCCTCTCCGGCAATCAATTGAGCCTCACTGTGCTCTTCTGCCGTTTCGGGAACCTGATCAGCGGCCTGAATCGCGGCATCCCAGTCCTGTGTCCTAAGTGCTGCCCTTGCAGCAGAAAGCAGTTTCTCAACAGAAACCGGCTTAAAAACCGATTTATACAGCACGATCCCACCCAGCAGGAGACCTGCCACGATCAGCACAAGGATCGGGGTTCTGAGTTTTGATTTGGGCGCTGTCATGAACGATCCGGATTCGGAATCTCAGGAAGTGCCATTCTATACGAATTCCGGACTCACGCAGTGAGCTAATTTCGGCGGTCCTGCGCATAAAAAAGGGGAGAACACGCGGTCCTCCCCGGAGTCACTGTGCGCTGAGATTCACTATGAAGTGTAACCTTCTCGCTGTGGCCGCGTTCGCAGCGCGTTTGCCTGCTCGTCGCCGTTGAACTGCTGTTTGGCTGGATCCCATGAGAGATCGCGTCCCAGCATCAGGGCAATATTGCACAGATGGCACGATGTCATCGTTCGGTGATGAGAGTAGACATCAGAGACTGGATCTTTGCGAGTGTCGATGCAGTCAAAGAAGTTCTTCATGTGGCCGGTTGGATTGCCACCGTACAGTTCAACGACTTTGTCATTGACCTTCTGTTTGTCCGACTCAGTCAGGGCTTCTACCGGAGCACCAGACAGTTTGCCACGATTGACGAAGAAGCGACCGTTGTCACCTTCGAACAGAATTCCGTTCGGGAAGCTCGTCTTGCCATCCGCGGACTCGTACTTGTCCTGAACGGTCATCTTCAGTCCATCTGCATATTCCAGTGTCAGGTGGAAGTTCATCGGAGCGTTGTAGGCGCTTGGCAGAGTCGCCTTGCCGGCGAACCATGCCGGGAAGTCAAAGTTCTCCGGAATAGCGGGTGGGAACTTGCCAATCCCACTGACTTTGACCGGACCGGTTTCCTGCTTGCCCAGAGCCCATGTCGCGATATCGATATGGTGAGCCCCCCAGTCGGTCATCTTGCCGCCGGAGTATTCAAAGAACCAGCGGAACATTTTACGACGTTCTTCGCTGTAGTCCGCCTTGGGAGCAGGGCCCAGCCACATGTCCCAGTCGAGGTCTTCCGGCACAGGTTTCGCTTCGAAGGGGCCACCGGCAGGAGCGCCACCAATCGCAACGTGTGCAGTCACGTTGTCTCCAATGTACCCAAGCTGTGCCATCGCAACTGCCTGGAGAAACTTCTGTCCGTTCTCGGATCGCTGCTGCGTACCAACCTGGAACACTCGACCAGTTTCTTTAACCACGCGAGAGATTTCGATTCCTTCGTTGATGGTCAGTGTCAGCGGCTTTTCGCAGTACACATCAGCACCGGACTTCAGCGCAGCGATTGCAATTGGAACATGCCAGTGGTCCGGCGTTCCAATGGTCACAACATCCGGCTTGTCCTTCTCCAGCATTTCCCGGTAGTCGGTGTAGGTGTTCATGTCACCCCGACCCTTGGCCTTCTGCTGGCTGGCAAATTCGTCATTGTGGCGGCGGTCCACATCGCAGACTGCAACCGGCTGACCGAGGTCACAGGCCTGTCGAGCGATCGAGCCACCGCGGCTGTAACGACCGCGACTTCCACCAACTCCAACACAGGCAACTTTCTTGCGGTCGTTGGCAGACTGGCCGGCATGTCCAGTTCGGTTCCAGAACAGCGGAAGGGCTGCTCCAGCGGCTGTGCTGGCTACGAATGAACGTCTCGACTGGGACATATTTGAAAACTCCGAATTACGTTTGAGTACAAAGGCCGGAAATCATCGGCAAATCACAGATTCCATAGTAAAACCGATTCGACGCGCCTCTTCAACCAACCTTGGTCGCGTCAGAATTCCAAAGCAAAATGCGGTGAAATCACAGGAGGATCAGCGGTCAGTACTCCGGAAGGGTCTACAAACAGACACAAAAGGGTGGGACTGCGTGGCGGGACTGAGGTGACCGGTGAAGACTGCGACTGACATTGAAACACATGCCCCGTCGATTACTCGCGCCCCTGCGATCGGCGGCTGGAAACTCACCTCCTCTGTAACCTTGCCGCATTCCCGGGAACGCATCTTTGAGTTCTTCTCGGACGCGTTTAATCTGCAGGAAATCACGCCGTCATGGGTGCACTTTCAGATCCTGACTCCGGGTCCGATTCAGATCGAGCAGGGCACACTCATCGACTATCGACTACATCTGCAGGGAATCCCGGTTCGCTGGCGCACTGAAATCTGTGCATGGGACGCACCACTGTCCTTTTGCGACCGACAGCTGCGCGGCCCCTATCGCATGTGGGAACATACGCACCGGTTCGAAACTGTTCCCGAAGGAACACTAATGACCGATGAAGTTCTTTATCGTGTGCCAGGAGGTGCTCTCATCCACACGCTGTTTGTCAGAAGAAAGCTCGTTCAGATCTTTGCATACCGACGTGCAAAGATGTTGAGCCTGTTCGGTGCTTCAGCCGTCGAGAAGGCGACTGCATGACCGTCGCCCCTGTTCGAATCACGAACCTTAACGAAGAGACCGTCAATCCGGATGGCCGCTTTGTTCTTTACTGGATGACCGCGGCGCGCAGACTGTCATGGAACTTTGCCCTCCAGCGCGCTGTGGACTTGTCCGTGGAACTGCAGCGCCCGTTGCTGGTTTTCGAACCACTCAGTTGCAGCTACCCATGGGCCAGTGATCGTCTTCACAAGTTTGTAATTCAGGGGATGGTCGACAATGCAGCCGCAGCACGGGAAGACAACGTATGCTACTACCCATGGCTGGAACGTTCTGCAGGAGACGGGCGGGGGTTGTTTCATTCCCTTGCCGGCTACGCTGCAGCCGTAGTTGCGGATGACTTCCCGTGTTTTTTCCTTCCCAAAGTAGTTTGCGCGGCCGCAGCGAATGCGCCCTGTCAGATGGAAGCAGTCGACTCAAACGGATTACTTCCACTACGTGCCACCGATCGTTTGTTTACAACGGCCTTTTCGTTTCGGAACTACCTTCAAAAGAATGTCGCTCCGTGGCTGGTCGACCTGCCGGACAACTCACCGCTGAGTCACGCCGGGATGCCGCACGCCGACATCCGCTCACTGATACCAGCAGACATATTGAAATGCTGGCCGACTGCTTCAGTGGCAGAGCTCGGCCAGCCCAGGGCAGTTCTTGAGACTTTGCCGATTGACCATTCTGTGTCTGAAGTTTCGGAGTGTGGGGGAACGACTGCCGCTCGTGCACAACTGGCTCACTTCCTTAAGACTGGCATCGACCGCTACGCAACCGATCGCAGTCAGCCAGACACTGATCCCTCCAGTCGCCTTTCCCCCTGGCTGCATTTTGGCCATCTTTCAGCACACGAAGTCTTTAGCGCCGTTGTCAGCCGCGAAGACTGGGCACCCTCTGACCTTGGCGACCCCAAAGTAACGAAGGGACGCCGTGAAGGCTGGTGGAATCTGTCAGAGGGAGCGGAGTCCTTTCTGGATGAATTGATCACATGGCGTGAAATTGGCCTTAACCGATGTGCCCATGACCCGGCATATGATCAGTTCCATACATTGCCGGACTTTGCCCTTCAGACTCTGGACCGCCACCGCGCAGACCAGCGTCCGTGGCTTTACTCACTCGAGGAATTCCGCGACGCCGCGACGCACGACGAGATCTGGAATGCTGCCCAGCGCCAGCTCACGCGCGAAGGGCGTATGCACAACTACCTGCGTATGCTGTGGGGGAAGAAGATCCTTGAATGGACTGAGACCCCGGAAACGGCTCTGGATGTCATGATCGAGCTGAACAATCGCTATGCGCTGGATGGGCGTGACCCGAATTCATACTCAGGAATCTTCTGGGTGCTTGGTCGGTTTGATCGAGCGTGGGGACCGGAACGCCCCGTCTTTGGCAAGGTGCGCTACATGAGTTCCGACAACAGTCGTCGCAAAATTAAACTGAAAGACTACCTCGCGAAGTACTCCGAATGAGCTAACGTGCGAGGCGATTTGATCGCGGGCCTCTTTCTTCTGCGAATCTCTGTTCTTCCTCCGGCAACAATCAGGCGAGGGTTATGTGATCCGCTAAACTGCCAGTCTGGAGCCATCCCCATATTGAGGGAGTGGCGGTGGGTATGACAGGCACGACTGGTGAATGACGAACTGATTTCCTCCGAACAGGTTGCAGAGCCATTGCGGCAGTTTGCCGCCGCGCGCGAGGGCTTCGAAGAGGAGTATCCGTTTAATTCCCACTGGGCACGCATCGACGGGCAAACGCTGCATTACGTTGATGAAGGTGCCGGCCCGGTCCTGTTAATGGTCCATGGAAATCCCACATGGAGTTTTGCGTGGCGCCGACTTGTGAAGAGCCTGTCCCCCGACTACAGGGTCATCGCTGTTGACCATCTGGGCTGTGGCTTTTCGGACAAGCCTCAGGGGTCTCACTATACACTGCAGCAGCACGTCGATCGGCTCACAAAACTGGTGACGCTGCTCGACGTACAACAGGTCACGTTGTTTGCCCACGATTGGGGTGGCGCGATCGGCATGGGAACCGCCTCTCATCTGGCGGATCGGTTCAGCCGATTTGTGCTGATGAACACTGCCGCGTTTCGGAGTACCAGAATTCCTCTGCGAATCGCAGTCTGCCGGGTCCCATGGCTGGGTACGCTGGGAATGCAGGGTATGAACCTGTTTTCTCTGGCAGCACTTTCAATGGCCACAGAAAAAGGACTCAGCAATTCTGTCCGACGTGGTCTGGTGGCTCCGTACAACAACTGGCATAACAGAATTGCCGTTCGGGAGTTCGTGCACGACATTCCATTGAGACCTTCTCACCGCAGCTACGGAGAATTGAAGCGGATCGAAGATTCTCTGGAACAGTTTCAGGACCACCCGATGCTGTTGCCATGGGGGATGAAGGACTGGTGTTTCTCACCCACCTTCCTTGATGAATTCCGTCAGCGGTTTCCGAACGCCGAGCGGCATCCGATTGCTGAGGCCGGTCATTACATCTTTGAGGACGCTCACGACGAGTTACTGGCGACTGCGAAGGCCTTCCTTGAGTCAACGGCCTGAAGTAATTCCGTCCTGTTTGCAACGGTGAGAATGGCTGCGTGTTCCGGACGCAATCACTGTCCTGACAGGGAATGGCTGAAGGCGACTACTCGTCGTCGTCCTCAACGATCGGCAGTTCGGAATTTCGTGTCCGCTCCATTACGATCTTGCGTCCACCTTCGATGAAACAGACGTTATCGAGGTACGCCCGCATGAGCATGAGTCCGCGTCCACTCGCTCTGTGGATGAAGTCACCAGAAGTTGGGTCCGGCACTTCGTCCGGGTCAAATCCTTCACCTTCATCGGTGACTTCAATATGTAGTCCGTGTTCTCCAATTCTGGCGTGTATGGTGACCAGTTTGGATTCATCATCCTGATTGCCATGTTTAATGGCATTGGTGATGGCTTCCTCCAGCGAGAGTCTCATCGCGAAGACATCACGCATGGAATATTCGTGCTTCTCCATCAACGCAATAATCTGTTCCTGGACTTCAAGTCCTTTGGTCGTATTGCTGGGTATCTGGGTGTCGAGGAGAGATTCTGACATCTAACCAACCGCGATGAAGAAGGGAGAGTGGGGCTGGGTGATGGACTCAAAGGCAGGATCGCATGCGGCACGTCGCCGCATGCAAACGGACCGAGCCTAGAATCTGCCCAGTGCGTCGTCCAGGTCAGTTGCAAGTGTCAGCACTTTATGCAGTTGAGTGATTTTAAAGACGTCCAGAATGTCTTTCTGGATGTTACACAGGATGCACGTTCCGCCCGCTGCCTTTACTCGCTTGTCCATGGTGATCAACTGCCCAAGGGCGGCACTGGACAGATACTCGACCAGAGAAAAGTCGAGTATGACCTGGGTACGGCCGTCGTCCTCAACGAGTCCAATCATTTCTTTGCCAATGGTGGCGATATTGGCTTCATCAAGGATTTTTTTATCAAGAAACCGTGCAACGGTTACGGAACCAATTTCCTCGATATCAAGTCGTTGGTCAGACATTCAATTATCTCGCGGGCTGGAGGTCAGGAAACAGAGTTCCTTTGTATACGCGTCAGGAGAAGACATTAGTTCATCATGCGACACTGTCAAGCCTTGCCCGCCACCTAAACTTCGAGTGAAGCAGGGCATTGGGAAAGATGTGTCAAAGAGAGGTTAGTTCACACAATAGTCAATGATGCGGGCCAGTTCAGACCTCAACTGGGACCGGTGAACGATTCGGTCAATAAACCCGTGTTCCAGCAGAAATTCGCTTCGCTGGAACCCTTCCGGCAGAGTGATTTTGCAGGCGGCTTCAACGACTCGAGGCCCCGCAAATCCAACCAGAGCGTTTGGCTCAGCCACAATGACGTCTCCCAGAGACGCGAAACTTGCAGCCACACCTCCCATGGTGGGGTTTGTGAGTACCGAAATAAACAGGCCACGCGCCTTTCGGAATCTTGCGAGTGCTGCCGAGACTTTGCCCATCTGCATCAGGGAAATAATCCCTTCGTGCATTCGTGCCCCACCCCCGGAACCACTCACGATCACGAGCGGTAATGAGAGTTCGGTCGCCTGTTCCACAGCACGACACAACTTTTCACCAACAACGGATCCCATGCTTCCCATGATGAATGCGGAGTCAGTCATGCCGAACACCAACGGACGCCCACGCATATAACCGCGACCGACTGTGCAGGCATCCGTCATCCCTGTTCGTTTCTGCTCAGCAGACAGACGTTCGACGTATGTCTTTCTGTCAGAAAACCCCAGAGGGTCCCCAGGCATCAGGTCGGCGTACCACTCTTCAAAACTGTCCGGGTCCAGCAACTGGCGAATACGATTTCGTGTCGACACGTAAAAGTGATGATCGCATTCGGGGCAGATGTTGAGGTTCTCTTCCACCTGGTTACGAAAAACGGTAGCGCTGCACCCGTCACATCGCAGCCAGAGTCCTTCAGGAACTCCTCGCTTCTGTCTTTTCATGTCCTGGAGCCAGGTTCTTTGTTCGTTTTTGTTCTGGGTTGTCATGAGGCTGCGTCCTGTGGGCCGGATTCAGCGACTACTTTCTCCGGCGAATCACACAGTTCTGAGTTTAAGAATGAGGTGAAATCAAAGCTGTTGGTTTCGAAGAACTCAACTGCGTCTCTGTCGGCCTCGCCACAGAGACATGATGTGACATCGGGGCATCTCTGCTGAATTGTGCATCGAATTACCGTGGCGATGGGGTCTGGAGCAACGACTGCAAAGATGCTGTGTTTCCGAATCGCCTTATTGAGAACTTTCTGGATACGCTCACATGCATCGCCAAGCGACTCCCCGTCCGGCGGATAGATCGCCTGTGGCTTTTCACGGCCATTCCGAAACACCTTGGGGTATCGTCTGCGAACATCACTTTCAGGCAACCCCTGCCACAGTCCCTGATCAACGTTCCGGAGTTCTTCCAGTTCACGCACTTTTGCGTTGGGAAACACTTCTGAGACTGCTTCCGCCGTTGAACTCGCCGGGTCTGCTGGCGCGGTTAAAATTGCCTCGGGCGTCAAATCCTGTTCCAGCAACACGCTGGCGACTTGACGGACCTCTGCCATGCCGGCACTGCTGATCGGCATCTCAAGGTTGCCCAGCAGCCGTGACTGATCATGATAATCAGTGGAACCAGCGCGAATGAGTATCACGTGTGACATCAGGCCGCCTCCGTGGACTGAGCAATCGCATCCACCAGGCGTTTTCCGGCTGTCTCGTAGTCGCTGTGGTCGAAGATCGAACTTCCCGCCACAAAAATGTCTGCACCGGCTGCAGCACAGCGAGCGATCGTCGGTTCAGCAACCCCACCATCAACACTGATGAGCAGGTCTGGTCCTCCCGCTTCTCTCGCGGCAGTAATCTTCGGCAGAACTTCGGGCATAAACTTCTGACCGCCAAAACCCGGGCGGACACTCATGACCAGCAGGAGGTCACAATACTCCACGTAGGGAGCTGCCTGTTCGAAAGATGTTTCCGGATTGATCGCGAGTCCACTCACGATGTCACGATTCCGAATCTCCTTCAGGAGTTCGGATGGGTCCGGGACTGCCTCAATGTGAAATGTAATCGCCTCACAACCAGCCTTGATGTAATCCTCGAGGAATGCGGCTGGGTCTGAAATCATCAGATGAGCATCAAATGGGACACCTGTCCGCTCACGCAGCCCGGCAATGACCATGGCGCCGTAGGACAGATTGGGCACAAAGTGCCCATCCATTACGTCCAGGTGGTACAGCGGAAGACCAGCGGCATCAATCCGCTCGGCTTCGTGCTGCAGGTTGCCGAAGTCGCACTTCAGCATGGACGGTGCAATCACGGGCGACCGCTCCCGCAGGTATTGCAACATCTGAGATCTGGTTAACATAGACGGTGCCGTCAAGACAGGCGGAAGGGGGCTGCCTGGAACCGGCGGCCGAATGCAGCAGACAACACGCCAACTGCTCCCTTCGAATTGAAGCGGGCATTGTCCAGACATGGTGAAATCAAGTCCAGTCGAAGCCTCACAATGCCCGTTTTTCCTGCAGACCCGTGGCCGGTAGCCTCATTTCATCGACATAGCGTCCCTAAAACACTGGGATTTCAACATTAATCTGGGCAATTAATGTACTCGCGTACACCAAACGCAGCAATGAAATGGTCGGAAGTTCTTCTGATTCCGAATTGCGCCCCACCTTCGTCTTTCGCAGATCCGGTTTGAACTTATTCTTCGTGCCACGTCGGACACGCATCCGGCGTGTCTGAAGATCAGGGATCTAAAATGAGTCGATTCACTCCGTCTGTCATCGCACAACGCTCCACTGAGCAGGCGATAGGTTTTCTGATGCAGCAGGGCATTGAAAATGCAGACTGCCTTTCACTTGCCGCCGGGTTCGTTGATCTGGAGTCCCTTCCGGTCGAGTTGGTCCTTGAAGCGGCCACTGACATTTTTGGCGCGGCCAACAGCCAGCACGTCTTGCAGTACGGAACGACTCAGGGCGTTCCCGCAGTACGAGACACACTCCGGACTTACCTTGCGGACCTGGAAAACTGCAAGCCGGAGGCGATTCCGCTGGATCAGATCATGCTGACCACCGGGTCACAACAGCTGCTGAGTCTTCTGGCACAGGCAATCTTCGACCCCGGTGATATCTGCCTCGTGGCAGCCCCGACCTACTTTGTCTTCCTTGGTGTCCTGGATTCTGTTGGTGCCAACGTCATTGCCATTGATACGGACAACGACGGCATGTGTCCTGACGGGCTGGACCGTGTTCTTGGCGAGTTGGCTGAATCAGGGCAGCTTGAACGCGTCAAAATGGTCTATGTAGTGAGCTATCACGACAACCCGGCAGGAATCACAGTCAGTGAAGAACGGCGGCCTCGGCTGCTGGAGGCTGTTCGCCGCTGGTCGACGAAGAACACAATCTACCTGCTGGAAGATGCGGCCTACCGGGAACTCTGCTACGACGAAGTCATGTTACCCAGTATCTGGTCATACGATGACGGGTTTCGGAGTCCGGATTCAATTCCACAACAGGTCATTCTTTCTCAGACGTTTTCGAAGAGTTTTTCACCCGGTGTCCGAGTGGGACTGGGCGTCTTGCCCCGTGAATTGATCAAACCCGTCTCGGACCTTAAAGGCAATGAAGACTTCGGAAGCGCCAACGTGAATCAGCACTTGATTGCGAGGGTTCACGAGTCAGGCAGGTACCAGACTCATCTGAATTCACTTCGGGAGCGTTATCGGAAGAAAAGAGACGTTGCGGTGTCAGCCGCCGAAGAGTACTTCAGCGATCTGACCGGCGTATCCTGGCATTCTCCCAACGGAGGACTGTATGTCTGGATGAGTCTACCGGAGCAGATCGCGACTGGGTTCGACAGCCCCTTGTTTCAGCGGGCCACTCAGGCTCACAAGGTGATGTACGTGCCCGGTGAGTTGTGTTATCCGTCAGAAGATGAGAACCGTCCCTGTCACGAGATGCGACTTAGCTTTGGAGTGCTGCAGCCCGATGACCTTCGCGAAGGAATGCGCCGGCTCTCTGTTGCTGTTAGCGAACAGATGCAGGAACAGGGACTGGCATGACTGCCAGTCGAGAGGACTGGGCCCCCACCTGCCAGATGGAGGTCCTGAAGATCCGAGCCGCTGCACTGGCAACAGTGCGTGAGTTCTTTGACCAGCGTGACTACATCGAGGTGGAGACTCCACTGCTGTCCGCCGACACTGTGGTTGACGCTCACATCGACCCGATGATCGTTCACGGCCCGTCAGGCGGATTCCTGCAAACCAGCCCTGAAGCAGCAATGAAGCGACTGTTGTCTGCGGGGATGAGTTCCTGTTATCAGATCACCAAAGCGTTCAGGGCAGGTGAAACCGGGCAACTGCATAATCCGGAATTCACGATCGTGGAATGGTACGGGGTCGGAACGACATGGAATGACCAGATCAGTCTTACGGAACAACTCGTTCAACACGTGCAGAATCAGTTGGGTGAACGATTCCCCGCTTCGGTGACTGACGTATTTGCTGAGCCCTTTCGGCGGGTGACGTATGAGTCGTCCTTTGAACGGATCGGCATCTCCGGAGTACTGGAAATGTCGGTGCCTGTGCTGCAGCGGAAGGTGTTCTCCAGGCTTCCGGAATTTAATCGAGAGACGCTTCCGGAAAATCGAGATGACCTGTTGAACATGCTCCTGTCCGACCTTGTGGAACCGAGACTCGGGATGGAATGCGGTGAGTTCCTCACGTCATACCCACTGTCGCAGGCTGCTCTTGCTCAGAGAAACCAGACTGACCCTCGCACTGCCTGTCGATTTGAGCTGTATCGTCAGGGAGTTGAGTTGTGCAATGGATATCACGAGTTGGTGGATGCTGACGAATTGGAGCGTCGTGAACTGCATCAGAACAGTCAGCGAGCAGACGCATTGCCGGGGGCCGGGCGTCTTAACGCGGCCATGGCGGCCGGGCTGCCGAAATGCTCCGGGGTTGCCCTTGGTTTTGACCGGTTGATGATGTGCCTGTTGTCCGCGCAGAGTATTGAAAAGGTGATTCCGTTTCCGTTCAACCGTGCTTAAAACGCTTTAGATCTTAACAGCGTTGCGACGTGGAGCGAAAAGAGTCTGTTGTCGATGACCAGAACAGTGGCCAACCGAATAAAGGTAAGAGCCTTATTTTGATCGCGGGAGCCTTTCAGCAGTTTCGTGCTCATTGTGAACGGCCGCTCCCATCGCACCGATTGAACGAGCGGCGAACGCGCTGATGTCCGCGGGCGCAGAGTGTGTGCCCCCTGAGCAATCAAACCTGACTCAGATTCATAAGCTGGCTTCTCTGATGCATCGCATAGACTGGAGCGTGGTCGCTTTTGGATTACGGCATATTGCGTCTGGGTATGACTGGCTGCACTCCACCTGCTTCCATTTATGGGTAACTCACCACGGCTGCGAAGCACCGCCAACATCGTGGCTCTCAAGGCACCGCGTCATAAAACGCACTCCTTCCTGCCCCTGATAAACTGAGGGGTAGATGCTCCCCTGACGATCCAGAGCTCCTCCGGCATCTACCGTCTGCATGTCTTCGAATGCATTTCGGTAGACGTTTGCGAATGCTTCGAAGAATGCTTCCGGATGGCCACCGGGTAGTCGGCAGGCCGCGACTGCATCACTGAGTGAGTAGCCGGCGTTGGGATCTCGTTCGAAGACTCGGGTGGGCTCCCCCAACGACCGAACGTACAGTTGATTCGGCGTTTCCTGGTGCCATGTCAGCGCTCCTTTTGTTCCGTCTATCTCAAGGCTCAGGTCGTTCAGCCGTCCATGAGTGACCTGGCTCCACGTGATTAAACCTGTCGCCCCCTGATCAAACTGGATCATGGCATGCCCATAATCATCCAGGTCATGATGTGGTGAATATGACTGCATCCGACTGATCAGTGACTCCGGAGTCAGGCCGGTGACGAACCCAGCGAGATGAAATGCGTGCGTTCCAACGTCGCCGAGTGACCCGGCACGCCCATTGCGTGTCGGGTCAGACTTCCAGGCACCGCGATCAGGTGTATCACCGGGAACCATTCCATGCATCCATCCCTGCACATAAGTCGCACGTACCGCAATAATGTCACCGAGTTCTCCGGCGGAGACCATCTGTCGAGCCTGGCGAATCAACGGATAGCCGGAATAGTTGTGAGTCAGTGCGAATACGCGGCCCGTATTCTCCGCAGTCGAAACCATCCGCTCGGCATCATCCAATGTGATGGTCATGGGTTTGTCGCAGATGACGTGAAAGCCAGCTTCCATCACTCCGCAGGAAATGTCGCAGTGGGTGAAGTTGGGAGTTGCAACAGAGACGAAATCGATTCGCTCGTCCTCCGGGAGTTCCTGTTCTTTTTCAAGCAGTTCCTGCCACGACCCATAGGCACGCTGTGGGTCAACGCCGAACTCAGAGGCTGCCGCGCGTGATCGCTCGGGATTGGATGAAAACGCGCCAGCAACCAGTTCTGCCCGGCGATCCAGAGTCGCTGCAGTGGCGTGCACCTTGCCGATAAACGCGGCGCCACCCCCGCCGATAAGTGCCATTCTGAGAGGTCGTTCGCTCATTTTGTTGTTCCGATTCCAAAGGACTGTTCGAACCGCAAATGTAGTGAATCGCGACCACAAATGCCCCCGCAGAGAGCCAGCCATTCCTACCCACGGTGCCACAACAAGGACATCGGCATGACGCGTTAACCGGGCCCGCTGTTAAGCACTGCCGACGCTCTGCGGCGAAATCTGCATAGCAGAGCAGCCTAATCCGACCGGGGCAAAATCTGCTGCCATTCCGCTCGCGGGCCGACTCACAGGGGCGGAAACCGACCGTTGAATGGCTCTTTTCGGGTCAACTTAGGTAAAACTGGAAGAATTGACGGATTTTTGGATTCGTAGCCGTATTGAGGATCTCCGTCGTTGACGCTTTGAATTCATACGGTGACAATGATCCCAACCAGATAACCAGACCAGCAGGACGCAACGGTCAAGTTGGTCATTCATTGACCTCACATTTATAAGCGGCCTCGCCCCTGACCCACAGGCGATACGGATGTCTGTGGTCTCAGACATGAGGAATTCACGTTGAAGAAATCCTGTACGCAATTTCTTCTGTTATGCACGGTGGCAATGCTCTGTCCGCCGGCAACCGCTGACGATCCGCATCCACATCGCCCCATTCTGGTCCCCTCACGGCCTGTAATTGATCGCGTGCCACTGAGTGTGATCGA
>CAJWGB010000066.1 GCA_913031625.1 uncultured Planctomycetaceae bacterium
TGCCACCCCTCGACAAATGTCTGTGGCTCGGGGAGATCTCTGCTGTTGCCCTCGAGGCAACCGTTGGCGACCCACTGTCGAATCTTCTGTTTGTCTTCCTCAGACATCCGGGCATCATTGCTGAATTTGCCATGCGCTGGGTTAGCAAACCACGGTGGCATCTGTCCCTTGTCCATAACTTCCACAATCATCTCGCCCCACCCACTGGCCTCTTCAAAAGACGTCAACGGAAAAGGAGCGATTTCGCCTTGCCGATGACATGACACACAGTGTCGATTCAGAATCCGTGACACGTGTTTGGTGTAGGTGATGTCCCCGTGCGGTTTTACTTTTGGGCCACGGCCAATGATGCATCCGGTTGGTGTCGTGACTTCCAGTGTGACCTTTCTGCCGGCAAGGACTTCAGTGATCGCTGTTACGAGGTAACTCTCTTCGAGTTTTGGTTTCACATAACCTGAGGTTTCGCCAAGTCCATATTGATCATCAATCCGGCCGGCGTAGCGAATGACGCCTGTTCCATCGAGCAGGAACGCGTGAGGCGTTCGGGTCGCCTGAAACAGATCTGCAACGCTATTGTCGGGGTCCTTGAGCACTGGAAAAGTCACGCCATGTCTTGCTGCATACGCGCCGATCTTGGTGATCGTGTCCTGGCGGTTCGAGTTGACTGCAAGAACCTGAACACCCTGCTCTTTGAACTGCTGATAGATCTGCTCAAGACGAGGTGCGTAGTTTTTGGCGAGAGGACATTCGGCCCCAATGAACACGACCGCAACAGGCTTCCCGGCGTATTGACTGAGCGAATGTTCCTTCCCTCGGAAATCACGAAGGGTAAATCCGTCGATTTTACGGCCAATAATTGCACCAGCGTTGACTGGAGCGATCGCAGAAAATGCGAGACAGAGTGTGAGTGGAATCAGCGAACGGTGCATGAATCAGGCCATGGCAGGAACAGAAACACCCGCAGAATTGCAGAGCTCGAGGAGTCTACACTCGGCTTCTGAAAACAAAAACACTTCGTTTGGGAATCGGGACGAAGTGTTACAGGGTTTCCACAGGTCTGACGTTGATTTACGACTGAGTATGAATCACGACTGTTTTCATTTCCGTCATCTCATCGATGGCGTACTTCGGGCCTTCACGGCCGATGCCACTGTCCTTCAGGCCGCCGTACGGCATCAGATCTGTTCGCCACATTGGCCCCCAGTTGATATGCACATTTCCGCTGTGAACCTGCTTCGCAAACTTCATCGCTGCGTCGACGTCTTTGGTAAAGACACCGGCACTGAGTCCGTAGTTTGTATCGTTCGCCATATGAATCGCCCGGTCGACTGTAGGAGCTCTCAGCACAGCGACTGCCGGCCCGAAGATTTCGTCACGCACCACACGCATGTCGGCAGTTGCATTGTCGAGGATCGTGGGCTGAACGACTGCTCCCTCACGGTCTCCTCCACACACGAGTCGGGCACCCTGATCGACGGCTTCGTGGATCCATTGATGGACTCGTTCCGCATCTGAGGTTCTGACCATCGGGCCCATTTGAGTGCCCTCCGCCAATTGATCTCCGGCTGAAATGGCTTCCACGCCAGGTGTCAGGCTTTCGATCAAGTCCTCGTGGATGTCCTCATGAACGATTAGGCGTTGTGCAGAGATGCAGACCTGCCCGGCATTTGCAAAACCGCACATCAGCGTGGCACGCTTCACAAGATCCATGTCTGCGTCCGGCAGAACCACCAGCGGACTGTTGGATCCCAGCTCCATCGTGACTCTCTTGAGACCTGCGACTTTGCAGATCTGTTCCCCGACTTCCTGACTCCCGGTAAAGCTGATCTTTCGAACGCGACGATCGGCACAGATGGCCTGACCGATCGTGGAGCCGCTGCCGGTAATACATGAGATTGCCAGAGGAGGCAGTCCGGCTTCCAGCAGGATTTCAATCAGCTTAAGCGCAACCAGTGGAGTGTCGCTGGCCGGCTTCAGAATCACTGAGTTGCCCGCCGCAAGGGCCGGCCCGAGTTTGTGGCAAACCAGGTTCAGCGGGAAGTTGAATGGTGTAATTGCGGCGATCACTCCGCAGGGCACGCGCATGGTGAACCCCAGCTTGCCTTCGGTCCCCGCTCCACCGTCGAGTGGCAGGAACTCACCGCCAAGTCGTTTCGCTTCTTCGCTGGCGAGTTCCATTGTCTGGACAGACCGCGATACCTCGCCTCTTGATTCCGCAAGCGTCTTGCCTTCCTCGGCAGACAATGTGGCAGCGAGGTCTTCTGTCCGCTCTGTCATTAATTCTCCGCAGCGTCTCAGAATGCGGTAGCGGTCGTAGCCCTGCAGGGCCGCCATGACCTTTGCACCTTCAACGGCAGAAGCCAGAGCAGCCTCGACATCGTCAGAAGAGGCGACAGGAACTGTCTCGACTACGTTGCCACTGTATGGGTTGGCCACCGCAATCGTTCTACTGCGGTCCTGCCATTCACCTGCCAGAAAAAACTTCACGTTTATTCTCCGTTGTGCGTGTTGTTGAGGATTCTTATCTGGGCAGCGGAACCTGTTGTAGACTCTGCAGATAGGCGATCAGGTCGATTACTTCCTGGTCCGCGAGGGTCTTGAGTTGCCCTTCCGGCATCATGGACACGGGGGCGACGTCTCGACTTTCAATCGCGGACTTGTTGATGACAACAGGCTCATCCTGGGTAGCGACTCGCAGTCGCAACTGGCGTTTGTCTTCACCGGCCGGGATCCCCGAATACACTCGCCCGCTCTCTGTCACCACGATATGCATCCTGTAGGCATCCTGAATCACAGCACTCGGAGTCAGAATGTTGCCCAGCAGGTATTCCAGATTCGTACGGTTGGCACCGGTAATGTCCGGCCCGGTCGTTCCGCCGTGACCGTGCAGCTTGTGGCACGCTGCGCACGTTCTGTTAAACAGCAGTCGACCGCGAGCCTTGTTCGCGCGGGCAAGAGAGTCAACTTTCAGGAGCCCGCGGTACTTTTCGAAGAGAGCCTCTTTGTCAGCGCTGATTCCCTGCAGCGGTCCCCAGACCTCAAGAAACCCATTGCCGACAACCCGTTGCATAAGGCGTGCGACATACGCGGGCACGTCTCGCCGCGGTACGGCACCGCTTCTTATCGCGTCGGTCAGCTTTCGCCCGCTTTGACTGCGAGCCGCCAGAGTATGGACTGCTTCCAGCTTTTCCTGTTCTGAAAATGATCCATAACGGGCCAGCAGAACGTCCGCCAGCGCCACGTCGTCGTACGCGGCCATTGCTCGGATTGAAGCAGATCTGAGTACTGAGTCATCGAGCAGTTTGACAAGGATTGGTTTGAGTTCCTCTCGCTGGCGGGCTGCAAGGTTCCTGACGGCGGATTGTCGTTCCTTGACATTCGTCTCAGCATCCTGAACCAGTTCAAGCAGTGCGGATGTTGCCACCTGATCACCAAACTGCTGTGAAAGCTGTAGTCCGATCTTTGCCTGTTCACCTCCTGCGCTTCGCAGGTTTGCATAGAGTGCCTCCCAGCTCTTCGGAGGCTGAAGATCAAACCTGCCTTCCAGTCCGTCCTGCAGTCCGCTCAACATGATCAGCTGGTTCTGTTCTGCCTCGGTGATCGCTTCGATGACTTCATCAGTGAGGTCGCCCCGCGTCAGTCGACGAACGATGTGTCGAGTCAGCATGGGGATCGCAGACACACGTGCCAGTTCTAATGCACGTTTCGGATCCTTCATCACTCGAGGCTCCAGACCAAACCAGATTAACCTCGGAATGTTGTGGTCATCTGCGTCTTCCGCTTGTGTCGCAAGGCCTTCGGCGATTCGCCATGCAGTTGAGTCGTCAACACGCTGGAGCGCGGAGGCGAGGTACATTCTGACGGCAGGTGATGGATCGCTGCTCGCGAGTTCGGTGAAACGCCGGCGGGCGGACTCTGAGGTATTCCTGTCCTCGCAACTGAGTTGAATTGCCCATGCCCGGATATACTCATCGTGATCGTCCAGCAGGACTTCCAGTTGAGCCGGAGGTGTCTGGCCGATGACGTGCAGAGTCCACAGAGCTCGCAGACGGATTGATTCCTGGGCTTCCGCGTTGAACAGACCTCGCAGAGCGTCAGCTGTCCCGGGGGAAATCCCCTTGGTCGTTGCGCGGTGCTGCAGAATTGTTCGTGCACGTCGTGCGTGCCATGAACTATCGGACAGCTGAAGCTGGGCGAGTTCAAGGTCAGACAGCGTGGTGAGGTCGGTATAGCGGTTTTTGAAGTTTTTCGCGGCTGACTTCTCAGGAACAAATCGGAACACTCGTCCTGTGTCCTTGTTCAGGACGTCTTTCCCGCAGATGTCGGCATCGTGCCAGTCCAGAATGTAGATGCCACCTTCCGGGCCAATTTCAGTGCTGAATCCGATCCATTGAGCATTGTTCGCCAACGCAAATTCATTTCCGTGTCGCCCGATGTAACCACTGCCGCTCGGCTCAAGGATGTCCGTCAGTACCGCATGCTCATGGATGTTCGCCATGAAAATGCGGCCGTGGTACTCCTGTGGAAACGCGTCGGACAGATAAACCCGAGCCCCGCCATGCGCCGATCGATGACGGTGGTCGGCAATGGTTTTGATGTCGTCGTAGACATTTGGGTTGAAGTGGCTGCCGCCCTGACGGTGGTAGATTCCGCCTGGGATTACGTGCCATAAATGGGGGATCACGCAGGCCGTGATAAACAGCTGTCCCTTATCGTTGTAGTCCAGTCCCCATGGATTGCTGAAGCCGTGTGCAACCACTTCGAATCGTTTCTTGGTGGGATGGTATCTCCAGACACCTCCGTTAATGTCGACGGGTTCGCCATCGAATTCAATGTCGTCAGGAAATGCCTCTTTGTGTTTATAGAGCCTGCCGCTGCCTGCCGGCTTGCCGACACGGGATGGAGTCGCGAATCCCTGACATCCATAGAGCCAGCCATCCGGGCCCCAGTGAAGACTGTTGAGAGTCTCGTGGCGGTCACGGATTCCCCAGCCCGTCAGACGCACCTCTATGTCGTCCATGTCTGCTTTGTCATCTCCGTCTTTGTCAGGGACGAACAGCAGGTTCGGAGGTGCTCCCAGATAAAGTCCCCCCATTCCAACTGCAATTGCGGCAGGGAAGGGGATTCCTTCCAGAAAGACCTTCCGGCTGTCCGCCACTCCATCACGATCCGTATCTTCAAGAATCAGAATGCGACTGTTGCCGTCGTTGGAGAAACCTTTGCCGCGACTTTCATAGTCTCTGTTCTCTGCGATCCACATGCGGCCTCGATCATCCCAGCAAAATGCCATCGGCTGGGTGATCATTGGTTCTGACGCAAATACGTTCGCTTTGACACCAGGCTGCAGAGTCATGCCTTTGACCGCCATTTCGGGTGTCAGAAATTCGGCGTCCCGGCCCTCCTGCTGGGCCAGTCGCCATTGAGCGGACGCCATTCGCTGGCCACTGTAACTGGACCAGTGTTTCGTCAGTCTGACGTCATCCAGGGCACCGGTGTGAACGAAGACTCGATGGCGAATCGTTTCCGTTTCCCCCATCTTGATCTGCCAGTCACCCATCCGCGCCCGGACAGGGCCGACCCCCATCTGGCCGTCAACACGCCACGGTTGCGGGAATCCTTTGTTGGAAGGGTGATCAAAGATTGCGATGTGCGCAAGGTTGTCTCGACCAGGTACCTGAATTCCTACATCGACCCAGACGGCGCGTTGGCCTTCAGCGCGTTTGTTCGTCTGGCGCGCACTGCTGAATACCTCGCCATTCATCCCCGGCTTCCATGGCATCCGCAGGAACAGTCCACCGTACTTGTATTTGCCAATCGTCACATCCGTGAGTGCTTTGCCCTGCCAGTTCAGATCCATGTAATACGTGGCTCCCTGGTCAAACAGAGTCCATGTCTGTGATTCCTCGAGGATCGGCTGCCCCTTGCCATCCAGCAGGTAGTAGACGGTCTTCCATTGAATCCCGTCCTCCGGAGACGTTGTCACCGCATTGAGAATTGAGGCTGAGACGCGTTTCCAATAGGTCCCTTCCGGGTGATGGAAGTAATCTCGACCATTGACTCGTGTAAAGCCCCAATACAGTCCGGTTTGATGCCGATGGTGCCCCGGGCTGAATTCGGTAAGCACGCCCTTTCCGTCGGGAGCAGCAATCGGATGCAGGTAGGGACGAAAATCGGGCCGCGCGATCTGCGTCACAAGTGGCGTCCGGTCACCGGCTCGAAAAACCTGAATCTCGTTTCCATCCGAGGATAATTCGGCTCGCAGCCCGTTTTCCTGGCCAGCTGCCGATGGTGTAAACGCAGCGAAGAATATGAAAAGGAACTGCAGTCTCCAGAGGGGGCGATTAGACATTGGAATGCTCAACGGGCGTTGCAGGGACGGTTGATTCGACTGGTGGGTTGTAGCAGTTTCTCAGTTGAACTTCCTGCGTCCCCTTCATTTGCCGACTCGACATTCTCTGCCGGATACCGTCAGAAACGCCTGCGTCAGCCTGCCGAAAGTCTTTGCTGACAGCGGACTTTGCCGGAGTCTGCCCCGCCCGCGAGGCAGATATTCCCGAGTCTCCAATCGTCAAACTTTACCCGGGTTACCGTGCCGGAACAGTTACGGGTTGTGCCGGCTGTTTGTTCTGTGCCGCATCAGTCCGTCGTCAAGGGGCAGATGTACTCCGTCGACAAACACAGAGACGGTATGGGCTTCGTGAGCTCCCGGTCTGCCATTGCTGCGCGCACGCAGACGGTGATCGGGACTGGCTTCGGAGCAGTGCCGGTGAACCTGACGCAAATCGGGACGGAGTCAAAGATGAAGCTGAGTCTGGGCAATCGTGACGGTCAATTTGTTCGAAGTACTGCTGCAGTGCTTCTCATCCCAGCGCTATTTCTGACGTGTCCTGGTGCACTGAACGCAGCAGATCGCCGCGATAACCAGGTTCAACGCCGCCCGGTTGATAGTGCCAAGGAGGCTCGAGAAGCAGAAGAGCGTCGGCAAGTCATGCGGAACAGCCGTCTGCCTCAGCGTTCCAATGGCCCTCTGCCAAAGCCGCCACCACTGCGGACGGATATCAATCTGAACGATCCAGATGCAGTCGCCGAAGCTGAGGTGTTGAGTGAACTGGGGACAGAGGTTCAGGAACCGCAGATTCCTCTGCCGGAATACGGTTCCAATGTATTCCGATTGATTTCGAAGACACATCGCAAACCTTCGCGAGACAAGCTGGTTGAGCTGACCATGGAGGCTGTGGAAACCACTGAACGCAGACTGCTGTCCACAAATCAGCACACTCCGTGGCAGATCCTGCATGCTTTGCTCGGGCTGCGGATGGAATTTAACATCCTTCATGAAGGCAAGCCCGTGTCGGGTCTGGACTGGGTCGCTGAAGGCCAGAAGTTTGACGGAGATCACTGGTTCGAAGTAACCGAGCATGGAGGTCGAGCTCACCCCTACAGTCGACCGTATGCTTTTGAAGGGCATGCCAATCAGACTCTTGCCATTCTGTCAATGTGCGGACTGGAACTGGATCACGAGTTTGGGACCTCCGATCGCCCAATCACGATCCGGCAGATGGTCAAGCATGCCCAGATGACTGTGAGCACCAAAGACGAACCGACATGGACGTTGTGGTCGCTTAGTCGCTATCTGCCGCCTGACGCTGCATGGACGAATGCCGAAGGGGAACGATGGAGCATCGAACGACTGGTCAAAGAGCAGACTGACAAACCCATGCAGGGATCTGCCTGTGGCGGAACTCACGGATTGTTTGCCCTTGCTCACGCGCGAAACGTCTATCTCCGAAAAGAGAAACGGCTGCGAGGAGTATGGTTGCAGGCTGAATACAAGATTCGCCAGCACATTAACGCAGCACGAATGCAGCAGAACGCCAATGGCTCATTGTCGTCCAACTATTTTCGTGGTCGTGAATACAACCCGGACTTCAACAAGAGAATGTCGAGTGTTGGCCACGTTCTTGAATTCCTGATGATCGCACTGCCGCAGAAAGAACTCAACGAACGCTGGGTTCGTCGAGCCATCGAATCAGCAGCACGGGATCTGCTCAACAACAAACGTGCCTACGTGAAGTGTTCTCCGCTGTATCACACAGTGAATGCGCTAAATATCTATCTGGATCGGGTGAACCCGCGAGTCCCGAACGATAAGGTTGCTGAAGGGCCCTCAGACAAGAAGACTGCTTCACTGTCGACGCCCAAAGACAGCAACAATCTGCTGCGGCCAGTGCCCATTAAGAGTGCTTCGCGAGACCGTGTCATTGAGGAAGCTGACGATGCCGTTGAGGACGAGACTCAGCAGAACCCGCTTCTCGATATTCCGGAATCAGGCCTGATTCTGCCGCCTGTCGAACGAAAGCAGGGAGAGACACCTGACGAGCATGTGATAATTCCTGAGGACAGTCAGGATGAAATCGATGCAGTAATAGGAACTGACACGTACGTGGAGGCGTCAGAAGACGGCGCGGTGGAAAAGAGCGAGTCTGAGAGTCCTGCCACTGAAGGACCATTCCGGGATCGGAAAGTAGAGACCGGGGAGACGGACGAGAAACCTGTCGTCGCCGTGAAAGGCGACAGATGGACTGCGACAGATCCATCGCGCGTTGGTCTGCCGGTCACGGGGAATAATGACCCAACGGAGTCAGTTACTGAGGAGATCATTGATGAGCAGACCTTTGCACAGCCGGCACCAACCGCCGTGCTGGCGGCACGCGAACGTGAAGTTCCGCCTGCAAAGTTCCTCGAATCGGATACTGTGCCCGCAGGTGTGAACCGGAGTTTCCTTGACCCGAAGCTGGATCCGCGCGAGTGGGTCAACCGCTTTGAGAATGAGAAACGCGAAATCTTTGCTGCTCGAAGTGAGATTCTGAAAGCGTTAGATCTGAAACCCGGGATGTCAGTAGCAGATGTCGGTGCCGGTACCGGCCTGTTTGTTAAGGGGCTCGCGCAGTCCGTCGGTCCGGATGGACGTGTTTACGCGATTGATATTTCGCCTCGTCTTGTTGAGTTTCTCGACCGCCGCATTGCAGCGGAGGACCTCGCCAACGTGGCCGTGGTCAGAAACACGAATACATCACTCGTACTGGACCACCATAAGGTTGACCGCATTCTGATCTGCGATACCTATCATCATTTTGATGAGCACAAAGAGATGCTGTCGGACATCTACGAACATCTGAACCCAGGGGGCGAAGTAGTGCTCGTCGATTACGAACGTATTCCTGGTGAGTCGCGTGAATGGGTATTGAACCATGTTCGCGGCGGCAAGATGCGATTTCGTGGTGAATTTGTCGATGCCGGGTTCCAGTTCCTCGAAGAAGTCGAAATTGAAGGCTTTGCGGAGAACTATGTGCTTCGTTTTCGACGGCCTAAAGAAAGCACGTTCGACCTCTTTGTGGGTGAGGAGTAGTGCCTGCTTCTGGCAGCGTTCCGAAAATCTAACTGCTCGTAAGTGTATTTTGTTCCCTCACCCACGCGTCGGGATTCCAGCCTGTCCTGCAAATCACCTGAAGCTGCTGGAGGCATCTCGATAGTGCGCTAGCGAACCTGGCCGGAAAGCTGGTGAAGGAGTTGCGCGAGGTCACGGATGAAGCCAGCTGCCTGAGCATTGGTACATAGGCGACTGGTTGCTGCGACCGCATTCTTGAGTCGCTGTTGCACATCATCTTCGCTGAGCCGCGCTCGCAGGGCGATCTCACGGTAGTCATCAAGACCAATGCTCGGGCCTACGAGAGTCTTCAGTTTTGTACTCACAAAATCAAGGTAGTTTCGAACGACGTGCGCACCGCTGGCCGTGCGTTGAAACAGGGTGCCCATGGCGGCGGCACTTTCTGTGAGGCTTCTTCTCTGCAGGGATTTGGCTCTTTCTGCCGGGCCAAAACGATGGAAGCCCCACCACGCCGCAAGGACAGCGATCGTGAGAAGCTGAAGGGTTCCGGCACGAAGGTCCGGTCCAACCAGAAGTGTTGTTCCGTGATAGGCCCCCGAAGCGTTCAGGTATTCACTGACGACGACCGGAGACGAGTTGTCCAGCCCCTGAGCCTTCCGGGCATGGTTAATCAAACGGATTGCAAGTTCGGCCTGGTCGGCCTTCAGCATAGAATGATTGGAAAAGGGATCCGGAGTTGCGACGGCAATGACTCGACCGGGACCATAGTCCCACGACGCAGCCTGGGCAGAATACCGACCGCTCCTGCCAACCAAAATTTCAGTGTCCTGGTACGTGGGGAGTGTTACTTCGGCGGCAGTCCGCCAGGGAACAACGTCCGGGGTCAGTGACGATTGGACCCGCAGTTCCTGGATCACCAGCGCATTCACACCATTGGTAATGACTTGCTGTTCATTTCCGCCGTGCCCGACGATTCCGGGAATATCATCATCATCGCTGGTTTCTCCAACGTCAGACTCCGGCGGGAGTCGAACTTCGGGTTGGCTCGAGCCGTTCTCGGTTGCTGAAGTGCCAGGCAGGGTCGTGAGGGCATTTTTTATGTTGGCTGAATTGTCATATAGCGATGTTGCTCGCTTGAACCTGATATCAAGACTGTCGATTGCAAAATCCGGAGCTACCCACGAGGGGGCAATGACGATTGAGTTCCCCTGATACACAAACGCACGCAGAGCATTTGCCTCTTCCGGAGTTGGATAGCGGTCCGGCGACAGAATCACCAGTGTGCACTTCTTATCAGGAATGAGCCGATTTGCTTCACGAGTGACCTGGGGCAGAATCCCAGCCTCTGAAAGTCGTTTGAGCGTCTGATAGACGCCCCGTTTTCCTTCGATACTGGTGCTGAAGGAATCATCAGCCAGCCGACGATCGCCTGGCAGCCACCAGAACTGAAGGAGGATCAACAGTCCGACAACGGCCAGCCAGATTTTGTCAGCTCGTTGCAGTCGTAGTCGCTTCACGGAAGCACCCCTGAAACTGTTGAAGACACTCGTCGAAGGTGGCGCGAGTCGCCTCACGACGTCCAAAGAAAATGCGTTCGAACTGAATCGCGGTTGTTCGAAACGCTTCGCGCTGAGTTTCCTCCTGCCAGATTGCTCGCATGTAGTCGCGATTCGTAAGGCCCTTCCTGAACCTGATCAGACCGGAACGCTCGATCCAACTCATGGAGCCAACCAGCAATTCCCGAATCGCGGCTGAGAAGTCGCCCTGTTCGGCCAGCTTGATTGCTCGTGACTCATAGTTGGACACCGCAATCTCACCGGGCGGAGAGGAAAGCGCGATTGTGTCTGCTTCACCATCCAGAAAGGTGGTGGACCGGTCTCCAACTCCCCGGGATCGACTCTGAATCACGGATGCCATGATCCAGATGCACAGAATAATGGCCAGGAAGATTCCCAGATAGAGAATGATGTGGCCGGGACTAAAGCTGAATCCACTGCCGCTGGACGATGGGCCCGATGATGGCTGGGATGAGGGGGTTCTTGTCGACCGGGGCGTCGTGGGCCGCATTGGGCGCGGGGCGATCCCTGGCCCTCCACCAAACAATGAACCAAAGAAGTCCGCGATGCTCGATGACATCGACTCGAGTGTTCGCATCAGGAAACCTCGCCGGGGAGCATCTCCTCCCTGCGGCATTCCCTGGAGAGCACGACGCCTGACATCCGCAAAATCGTCGCCGCCCATGACCTGCTGGGCGGCATCGCGGATCGCTTCTGATGTGAGTTGCTGTGCTCCTGCTGTCGGTTGACAGACACTGAAAGCCACAAGAGTGAGCAGGGTTGGAATGAGGCCGTGTCTGTTCATGGCGCCTGCTTTCGCAAACGTGTTGCTTCGGCTCGGTACAGCAACTCGATGTCCCAGCATTCATTTCGTATTCGTTGATCCAGATAACAAAAGAACCATGCGACTCGTATTACGGGGGCCGTTGCCCACACACAGGCCAGCACCACTGTGACGACGAGGGGGCTGTCGTACAACTGCGACTGGCGAGCCATCTCCGCGTCCGGATTTGTGGCAGACCCCGTCACGGAGTCGATGACTGACGGGACGTTGAACAAAATTGAGACCAGTAGGTCAATCAACAGTGCGAGTCCGAATGCCATCAGCGCCCACAGCAGGATCAGTCCAGTGCAGCGCCCCAGATTTCGTGAATAGCCGCCCCTTTGTCCAAGCCACGACAGACGTTCTGAAATCCCGGAAAGAGACGTGTTTTCAAGAAACATGACCTCTGCGAGATGTCCGCACCATGGATAAATAAACAGGCCAGGGACAAACATGCACGCTGTTGGAATCCGAGTCAGCAGTCCAAGAAACGTATAACTGATGAATCTCTTCCCGACTGACCGGATGGCTGCGGTCGTGGAAATACTGTCGCCGAATACCTGAGGGCCAACGGCGGCGACCAGTGCACCACCATAGATCGTGTTGAATCCGGCGAAGACAAGGAGTGCGACCGGAAGCACATCCGTCTGCTGTGCTTCGGCAAGCCACCATGCAAGAATGCAGCACGGCACTGCAAATGTGAGTGTGAGAATAGCGATCGGAAGCATGAACGTTCGCACAAATATAAAGGCGAGGTCCACGCAACCTCCCAGAGTTCGTCGTTCAACGGCCACAATGCAGTCTTCGACCTTCACGAGGTACGCTCCTCCTGAAGTCTTTCGTGCTGCGACCCACGTCCGCCCTGGGTAAGATAGAAGATGACAAGCAACCAGAAGAATCCAGCAGCAGTCAGCTTGAAGCCAATCGGAATTGGCAGCGGTGAAAAATAGCCCTCAATCAGGGCGGCAATGAACATCATGAATGCCATGCCACCGGCGAGTCGAACAGCATCTCTGCCGTGGGTGATTAATGACTCACGTCGGCTCTGATTACCCGGATGAATGATTCCCCACCCGAGCAGCAGACCGGCGGCGCCGGAAATCACGATTGCAGTCAGCTCGAATGGCGCATGCGAGGCGGTAAACTCGAAGTAGTTTGCTGAGTATCCCTTCGAAATGACGAATCCCGTGCCGGCCCCAATCTGAATCCCGTTGGAAATCAGAATCAGAATCGTTCCGGTCCCCATGAGAATTCCGCCGGCAACTGCGCGCAGTGCGATCCCCGTGTTGTTGCGGATGTAGAAACCCGCCATCCTGGATCGTTCGCTCGCCTGTCGCTCGCTCACTTGATCGTAGAGTGGCCTGCTGTAGCTCTCTGCGAGCTGTTCGGTTGCACCAGGGCTCAGGATTCGGTCAACCGCGGCCGGTTTCCAGATGACGTAGATTGCTGAACCGAAAAAGGGTATCGCAAAGAGTGCGAGGGAAAGATAGAAGAACGCAATTCGCTTTCGGACCAGCGACGGAAAGCCTGAAATCAGGAAGTCCGCAAGGTCTTTCATGGATCGCGGCGGAGATCGATAAAGGCACGTATGTCCCTGAGCAACGAGGTCATTCAGGTAGCGTTCAAGGTGTGATCCCCACTCTCGTGACTGCACCAGAGACAGATCGTAGCAGACAGAACGGTACAATCTTGAAAGCTGGGCAACCTGATGCCCCGTCCACTTTCGCATGGATGTTCCATTGAGTTTCCTGAGGAGCCCTTCCAGCTCTTTCCACTCCTGCCTTCGGCGGCGAATAAACCGTTCACGCGTCATCTGGCTTCCTCCAGTCGTCTGGAAGGCCTTCGGCTGGAACAGTGTCCGGTGGGGGCTTAACGGGGGCGCGGTCCGTCTCGCTGCTGGCGGGACGATCAGAGCTGCGGCGTCTCCTGTCAGTGGACATTTCCGGCCGCCTCACCGGGGCCGGATTCTCATGCCGGCTGGATGTCTTTTCCGTTCCGTCTCCGAATGTCCTGAGCACTCGTTTCAGAAACTCTGTATGCTGAACCGGCGCGTTCAGAAAAAATGAGTTCGGGTTTTTCGGGTCCGGAGGCGGCGGTTCCCAGCCGAGCCACCTACGCAGCGATTCTGAAAGGTGGCGCGCGATTTCTTCTCGTCGGCCGTCAGAAATCAATCGGTTGGATTCGAAGAGTCGTTCGATTACTCCGATGGTCCGTTCGGGAACTGAGTACCGTGCTTTGCAGTGAGCCGGAGGAATGATCTCAATGCCGTCTGTTACTCCGGGCTGTCTGCCTGAGAATCCGCGTGCTTCATCAATGACCATTGTGTCGAAGACCAGGTCGCCCAGTCGCTGTAGTCGCCCTGTTGCAAACATTGCCAGGAGACCGACTGTGCAGAGGGGCAGGGCGCTCATTTCGGCCAGCCCCCACAGCGCTCCGAATGGAAGGCTGTAAAAAATCATTCCATCGATACCGAGCAGAAGGTTTCTGCCCAGTGCTTCGAACCAGCCGACAGGGGTACCATTCGACCGAACGACACGAAGTTTGGCCATCATCTTGCCGGGCGTCTGGCCGCGCATCATTACTTCAAAGAGAGTGCCGTACAGAGTGAAGATCAGGAAACACAGCACCAGCAGGATGCCGAGACCTACGTCCCGGATCGGAGATTCATCCACCAGCATGAGCGGGATGACGAGCAAAGTGATGACCAGAACCTGAAGGAAGCCGTCGAAAACGCGTGCCGTCCCGCGTTTGCCGGGCCCGGCGATCAAATACTGAAAGTCGACTCCCTCAGGAGTTTCCACCGTAATTCGGGTATCGACTTTCAGGACAGTGTCCATCGTTAATGCGGATCTGCTGCGGCAATTGAGCAGCTGGATTCACCACTCAGGCTGCTCTGGTCATTGTGTGCTCAGGATGACAGATCACGTGCAGACATGCAACTTGTTTCACAAATCCCTGGAATCAGCCGATCGGGCAGATATTCGTGAACCGATGGAGGGGAAGAACCTGATCGGTTGGGAGTAAAGAGGGCTTATGCCATTGCAATTGGGGCCGAACATCCAGAGCGATGATTTGGGTGGTTGGTTCGACCTCTCCCGGCCAATGAGACTCCTGCCGAACTCCACGACTCTAGTTTGGGGCCTGGGTCGGCAGGTCGAGCTGGCAGACAATTCTTCGCCCGTCAAAGGAGATGTTCACTGCTTTGTCTTGTGCCATACCGACTGACATGCCAATGAACAGTCCAACAGCCGGCAGGATGGCAAGCCCCATCACAGGCAACACAAGGAACTTTTTAAGCAGGGAGCTTCCGCGTGTGATTCGGATTGTGAATCCCAGAAGAAGAGCGGCCAGCCATGCTCCTCCCATCGCTATGCCGAGCATTTTTGTCCGATTCTCCTGCAGTGCAGTTCGGACTTCCGATGTGGTCTTTTCTCGAACCCAGTTTGGAAACTGAATTGTGGCGTGTGTCTTCTGAAGTGGGATCTCTCCTTCAACATTCGAGCCAATCGGCTGGTACTGCATCTTTGTCTGTTGAATGGATTCTTCGATGAAGGCATCTGAGATTTTGAAATCGACCAGTTGCATGGCGTCGCCGTCGCTCCACAGCCCTTCGGACTTGAGCCATTTCTTCGTCTCTTCTTTCAACGCTCCCTCAATTGCCGGACGCAGCGCGTCGACCTGCGATACCGAATTCCGTTCGAACTGAGATTTGACCAGGACCTGTCCAAGGTGTGGCACGGGAGGCTCAAAGGTTCGTGATGATTCGGTGACTGTCTCAGAATTGACGGGCGCGTCCACGAGCAGTGCAGAGTCTTCGGTGGTGACTGCAGGCGCAGCGGTTGTGCCCTCATCGGCACCTTTCTCACTGGCCGCAACACCAGACTGTTCTTTCTGGGCTGCAAAAGTCTGCACAAGTCGAACGACTGCAGTCTTCAGTGCGATTGCCCCCGACGCATTAAAGTGTTGTGCGACGACCACAGGGACAACGTCGTGAGTTCGCAGGTCTCCTGGCCTTGAGAGAGGAATCAATGCGTATGAGTCACGCAATTCCGAAGGCAGGGACTCGTGCAGTCTGCGAAGCGCTTCGGCACCTTCCGGAGTGAGCTGCTTCTCAAGTGTGTCTTCTGACAGGACGATTACTTCCTGCTGCTGAGACGGCTGTGTCGGCGGCTGCGGAGTCTCCGGCACAGACGTCAACGAGATTGATGTCTGTGCGGGCGGATCAACCGGGCTCAGTTGCGCGTCGTTCTGGTAGGTCACCTTAACGACACGCTGTGGCTGCGACTCAGAGGCTCCGTAGGGCAACAGGAGCCCAATCCCGGCAAGGAGTGCACCACCGAACAATAATGTCGGGAAGACAACAGCACGGCCATTCCACGCAACTCGAACGACAAAGTTCAGGGCGAAGACTCCCAGAACGCCAAATACGAAGAGACAAAGGAAGCCTGAAACGATCGTTAACATCTGCGACTCCTTTATGCGTTTGCTGCTTCAACAGCGACGTCTACGGGCTCTTCATGCGGTTTGTCAGCGACCTGTTGTTGTTCCTCTGCCAGTTTCTGGCGGTCCGCGTGAGGCGTCCAGCCGGATGACAACTGGACGACAGCTGACAGAGCCAGTGCCCAGGTTGCTCCGAGTGCATCAGGGAACGTGACTTCCTGAAGAGCTCCCGTAATTGCCATTCCAACCAGGAGAGTCAGCAGTGCACTCGTGACACGGAATCGAGACGATCGGAAGCTGTCTGCCTGCCACCACCAGCGGCGTGCTGCAAACAGGACCGCAAAGAACAGCATGAGGGAGGCTGTAGTTGGATTTCCACTTCCGTCAGAAAGGACCACGCGTCCGAATGCGACCGGGGGCGTTGCCATTGCTCCTCTGAACAGATCCTGTTGATCGACGAGCAGGAACTTTGGCAGCTCTCCTGCAACAAGTCCGACTCCGATTCCAATTGTTGCCATGACCAGACGACGAGCGAATCCATCAGCTGATCTGCCTTCCCAGAGTTTCGATGGCACGATCACGGCCCATGAGGCCAGCATCGTCACTGCGGCGAAATAGACTGCATGAGTCATGTTGCCCAGCATGTCTGTCGTATAAAAGACGGCCACAGTTACCAGCGACACGGCGATCAGCGACAGTGAGAGCGAACTGAAGAGATCAGTCGCGCGGTAACCCGCAGGAATCGATCGCAGTGTGGCTGGAGTGAACGTTCTCGGGGATTGTGGAGTCGGCTTGTTTTTCCTGGCCCGTCGAAATCGTTCTCGTTTCGGTTGAACGGACGGTTGGGGTGAGACACCAGCAGGAGGGGGAGGCGGCGGAGGTGCGACTCCTGCTGCCTTCACCACTTGCTCGTTTTCGTTCTTCTTCTTCTCTACGTTTTCAGTGACCATTCGGAGCATCTGGTAGCCCAGAAAGGCAGCTCCCCCGATTATTCCGCCGACAGCAAGCGGACGCAGCATGTCGGCCTCAATGATGAGCAGTGCAATCGCCCCGCCAATCACAAACTGAAGTGACTGAGGGATTGAATTCCACAGTGCCGCTGCCGCTGCCAGAGCAGTCTTTGGAGAAGAAGGTGGTGCGTCGCTGATGACCGTGTCTTCGAGGACCGGCGACCGTTCAGGTCTTTGGGTGGCCCGTGGGCTTGAAACCGACTCGGCGGCTGCCGCACGCTCAGTCTTTGTTCGTGGCAGGGTAACGGGAATGCTGGCGTTCTCCCCCGAAACAGCTGCGCGGAATTTGTTTTCCAGTTCTTCAACAGTTGAAATACGCTGGTCCGGATCTTTTTCGAGTGCGCCCATTATGACGGGACGCAGCTTCTGCGGCAGGACCGACAAATCCGGTTCGGCGGTCAGATGTTTCATCAGGATCTCAGCGGTTGTCTGGCCATCAAATGGGACATTCCCGGTGAGCATCTCGTAAAGCATGATGCCCATTGCGTAGACATCTACCTCTCGGCCGTAACGTCCACGAGCGACTTCAGGTGCCATGTAATACACGGTACCGACGCTTTGGGTCTGAGCACTTCGGCGACTCTCGGAAATGTACTTCGACAGTCCGACGTCACCGATTTTTACCTGTCCCTGGTCTCGGAAGACGTTGGCAGGCTTCAGATCGCGATGCACGATTCCTCGGTCATGCAGAAAGCTGAGGCCTGCAGTCATGCCTGTCAGCCATGCAAGGACCTCATTGAGAGGCATGCCTTCGGGATACCCCTGCAGTGTCTCGTATAATCCTGGGCCGCCAACGTACTCCATGACCACCCAGTGGTCGTTGTCGCCGTCTTCGCGGATGTCAAAAATGGTGACGAGGTTTGTGTGTTTGAGGTTGAGGCATTGGCGGACACCTCGTAGTTCAACTTCGAGGTTATTGTTCAGCAGCTTGAGCGCCACTTCTTTGCCGGCGTCGCTCAACGCGTAATACACTTCACCAAAGCCACCACGATGAATCGCACGCTTGATGGTGTAACCATCAAGAGGTCGTGCTTCAGGTGCAAAGGTGAATTTCATAATACGGGTCCAGGCGAAAGTCGTCGTGAGCGCCAAATGCCTTGCGGCAACGCGTTGTCAGTCCATCTGCTCAACGCGGAATCTCAGATCTTCTCCGGTAATAACTGTTCCATGTGAAAGAGGGGCCGAATCCCGTACGACTGCACCGTCTGCGTGCAGGGTACTGTTGGATCGACACCTGAGTTCGCCATCCTGTTCGAACAAAACGACCAGATCAGGCCAGTGACTGCAATAGATGTGATGGTCCCGTCGAGGTCCCAGCAGGCAATGGTCTGTGAGTAATATGATACCGTCAACGCTGTACGATGGTCGATGGTCACTTTCAAAATCAATCACCGCCGCAGTGCTCAACACGCTTGGGATTCTAAATCCAAGGCGGACTCGCTCTGCCATGCAGATCTGGTCGCCACTGCGAATGACGGTTTCAGATTCGATGAGTTTTCCGGCAACCTGTGTCGGCTGGTGGGCGGTCAGTCGCCAGTCCTCACCTTCACAGTACAGCGATGCATGCTGTCGGGAGACATTTGCCAGCAGGGCAATGTCAGCTGACTCTTTCTCCAGAGACGGGGCACCGATGATGAAGGAGTTGCCGGTGCATAGCTGCCACCCGCCGACTCCATCGATCCACAGCATGAATTTTCTACACTGACTGCTCACACTTGTTTCCTCTCCCGACTCCTCCACCAGTTCCTCAGTGGATGCTTCGGGAATCAGTGTTTCACCGAAAAACAGGTTTGTCCTGTATTGGCTGTCGTTTTCAAGAGTGGCGCTCATGAGACCGCGGTTGAATTTCAAAAGGCGGAAGAAAAGGCTGACGAGTCGTGGTTGAGCTGAAGAATTTCGGATTACTGTATGATGGAGACAATCCGGGAAATCGTCTGAGATGATTGAGGCGGTTTCCCGGGTTGTCGGTGAGGGCAGAAAAAGCTCCGGGCTGCGAGGAGCCCGGAGCACTGCATCCCGATCAACCCTGGTCGGTTAGTTTTCAGCAACAACCGGCTCAGGATTCAGACCAAAGTGCTGGTCAATTTCGTTGACAACATCGCCTTCGACGTCGATGTGAGATTCTTCGACAGGGATGTGGCCCAGAACGCTGCCTTCTGTCTCCAGCATTGACTCGCGAACGTCCAACTCGTGGTTCAGATCGCTGATCATGCTTTCGACATGGCTCAGTTTGGTGTCGTCAACTTCAATCGCGTTGACAGCTTCTGTTGCCTGAATTGTTTTCAGACGAGCTTCCAACTGAACAACTTTGACTGCCAGTTCTTCTTTGCGACCCAGCATACTGTCCAGTTTCTTTTGGTTGGCATCCAGGATCTGACGTTGCGATTCCAGAATCTTACGATCACGCTTCAGGGCTTCCTCACCCGTACGGAACGCGTCAAAGCGTCGTGACAGGTCAGTTTTTACCTCACCTCGAGAGTAAGAGACTGCTCGGTACGTGAAGCTGTCAGCATCCGTTTCAAGGTCAGATCGCAGTGCGAGGATTGCATCTTTCTGCGTATCCAGTTTCGCCTGTCGTTCAGCGATGCCTTTCTCCAGGTCTTTTACGTCGACGGTTTGCTCAGCAACGACTGCCATGTGCTGCCGAATTTCGGGCATAAGCTTGTCGATTTCGTTGTTGATTCTTGAAAGTTCAAATTCCGGTGTGATTTCCGATTTAACGGCTTCCTGAATGTTTGAGCAGGCTGTTCCCGCGTAGCTCAACATATCTGTTCCGAAAACAACAGCTCCGGCAACTAACAGGACACCAACGCCAAGAAGAGTCTTCTTCACCATTTTTTTGCTTTCTCTATTAGGGATGCAGTTGGAACACACCGTGGTGTTCATGAGTACTGATTCGCCTAACGCTTGAGCTCCCTGGCCGGATTCAGGAGTTTTTTGAATGATTTTTTGGCGATTCTTCGGCACTCCCGCAGCAAAACCTCGCCCATTCGCTGGTCGCGGGAAATTCCTGGGCGAAATCTTTGAGCCGACACACTTTTTTTTCGTTCCCGCCGCCTGAAGCGGTCTTAATCAGGGCGGAGCTAAGGAATGGGCATCGAGGAACAGTCAGACAGATCCCTTTCAAAATCTGGATCTCATACGAAATCGGACAACGCAGCCGATGATTCCGGCCACTCTCGCGGGTCGATCCGGTTTCCACTGGAGCCCGGAGACTGGGGAGATGAGCCTGCTCGCCCGATGAATCGCAAGAGATTTCTGTTGGGATTTCTGCTCGCGGGTTCCGGAATTGGAATCATGCTGGCTGTCGCCGTCGGTGCGTTGCAGACCGCGGGCCTCAATGGTGGGCTTTCCCTGCCTTCGGTCGCTCTGTGCATGGTCGCGGGAGTCATGCTGCTGGGGGGCGGCTTCGGGATCATGGCTACGTCGTCCGCGCAGTTTGACGACGGAGGCCCAACACGGCCCCCGCTCACAGCGGCAGCACACTTTCAGAAGAATCCACTCACAAAACCGCCCACTCTATCGGGACCCGGCGGCAGTGGGACGAAAGACCCTGCGGCGCGAAGAAAGGTGACTCCTGTGGTTGATCAATCTGCCTGAATCTAAGGCTTGGGGCTTTCTGCCGCTCTGTTGGTCGGCAGAAAGTCCGATTCGTGAATGATGGCGCGCAGTTTTCCATAGCCGGAAGTAACCCACATCGTTCCTGGCCGTACTTCGAAGACCTCTGGATAAGAGACCTGGTCGTTCCGTGCCGCAACGACGACCGGTCTTGTCCATGACTGACCTTCGTCATCTGAGAACGCCATGGAGAGTTCCTCACGACTGGCGCTCGCGGCCACTGATGACCATTGAGGGCTGTTGGTGCTCTTCAGCCCACCCATCCGTGGATAGGTTTTCCAGCCGGTCGGCATCAATCGGTTCCAGAACAGAACCAGTCGTCCGCTTTTCAGGCGTCTTAATTGCCCCGGTGAACTGCTTGCTTCAATTTTGGATGGGCGAATCGTCCGCCAGCTAACTCCTTCGTCCTCCGAGAAAGCTTCCCAGAAGACGTCCCAGTTGGTTCGAATCAGCATCCAGATCCGGCCGCCTTTCAATTCGACAATTGTTCCTTCGACAGCACCGTCGTGATGGCCGTTGCCACCGAGGTCGATGAAGTTACTGCGGGGCCATGTCTGACCGTGATCTTTGGATGAATATGTCAGCATGACATGTCGACCGGGGCTGTTCCAGAGTTGCATGGATGACAACACGACCGTTCCCTTGCTGATGACGATCATATTCCGCAGATCCCCCGTCCATTCGCGGTGCAGTCGAACGGGGACCGACCACGTCCGGCCGTCATCAGTACTTCGGGTAACGTATGTCGGGGCCGTGGTGCCAGGGCGTGGATCGAAGATCACGTCCTCTTCATCCACCACGAGTTTGAAAAGGAAGAACTCCCACTCAACCTGATTGGCAACGGATTCGAAGTCAAACTCCGGCATCTGATTTCTGTCGGCCGTCCTGACGTTTAACCAGAAAGCAGGTCGGAGTTACATCGAAATCTCTATTCTGCAAGCTGCGAGTAGTCGATTGGTTGAGTGCAGTCGAGACTCTCCTCCGCAGGCTCCAGGGGATACTTCAACCCGGTCGCGCAGTTGAACAGCACGCACGTATCGTCTTTGCTGATTCGTCCTGACTGAGTCGCCTGTTTCCATGCCGCGTAGGTGGCTGCACCTTCAGGGCACATGAGAAACCCTTCGCGGGAGGCGACTTCTTCGAGGCCGGCTGAGATCGACTCGTCCGAGACAGCGGTCGCAAACCCTCCACTCTCTCTGACTGCATCGAGAATCAAAAAGTCTCCCACTGCAACGGGAACCCGAATTCCTGAAGCAATCGTATGAGCATTCTCCCAGAGTTGAGCGTGCCGTTCGCCTGCCTCAAACGCTCGAACCATGGGAGCGCAGCCCTCCGCCTGAACGGCGATCATCTTCGGCAGTTTGCCGGTGAGCCACCCCAGCTCTTTGAGCTCATTGAATGCCTTCCACATTCCAATCAGTCCGGTTCCACCGCCGGTGGGGTAAAAGATGGCGTCAGGAACGTTCCAGCCCAGTTGATCTGCGAGTTCCAGTCCCATCGTTTTCTTGCCTTCGATGCGATAGGGCTCCTTGAGTGTGGAGAAGTCAAACCAGCCCATCGACTTCCTGCCTTCGCCCACAATTCTGCCGCAGTCATTAATCAGGCCATTGACCCGCCAGACACGCGCACCCTGAGCGGCGATTTCCCGGACATTGACTTCCGGCGTGTCCTCGGGGCAAAACACATAGGATTCCATGCCTGCGCGTGACGCGTAGGCGGCGAGCGCTGCCCCCGCATTTCCGTTGGTTGGCATTGCCACCCGTTTGACGCCCAGTTCCCGCGCCATAGAGACCGCCATGCATAGCCCTCGCGCCTTGAAACTGCCCGTCGGAAGACGGCCTTCGTCCTTGATAATCAGTTGGCCGGCCCCAGCTTCCAGTGACGGCAGTCTGATTAAAGGAGTGTGTGCTTCTCCGAGGCTGACAATATTCTCTCTGCGGCGAACGGGCAGAAACTCACGGTATCGCCAGAGATCAGCGGGGCGAGAGGCTAGTTCCTGCTGCGAAATGGCATTCTTCAGAGCATCGAGGTCATACCGGACAAGCAGCGGGCGGCCGGCTGCTGAGAGTCCCTGGAGAACGTCTGCCTCGTAGCGGTCGCCCTCCAGCCCGCATTCAAGGTGAGTCACAAATGTCTGTCGTTCAGCGGTCAGGTTGTCGCAGGTCGGCACGGAACTTCCAATTCAGCAGGAGTAAGTTTGCGGAAGAGGCCAGAATACGTCTGTGAGTCGGTGGCAAAAGCGCGGACGGCAGGAAAGCGAGAAATCCCGACATTGCGTCAGCTGTGGACTTCAGGCCAGACGCCGGGGGAGTGGGAGGCCTGCGGAGCAGCAGGTGACTCGGGCAATTCGCAGAAACCCGGCCAATTAACATGAGGCGTGTTTATTGCAATTATTGTCTGGATTAGCGGGAGATTGAGGCAAAATACGCCCCAATAGTGATTCTCATCCTTTACACAGCGGCCGGCCACCGATGAAATATGTTAGTGAACTTCCATATCGGACAATTCGCGTCCAATGGTGACTCGCACCGCATCCTGCGATGTACCCACCATTTGCCAAAAGTTCGTCTCTGCTGGAATGTTTCGATGATTATGGCTAGATTCCCGACCCTGCTTCGTTTCTCAGACGGGCCTACCGAGGAGCATTCACAAGAATGATCAGTGTCGAACTCCATGTTGTCGGCGGCAAACACGCCGGCCAGGTCATTCCCCTGAATCGGAAGAAGTTTCTGATTGGCCGGGAATCTGACTGCCAGCTTCGCCCAAATAGCGAGCTGGTCAGCCGTCACCACTGCATCTTCTCCGTTGATGACTTTTCGGTTCGTATTCGAGACCTCGGAAGTACAAACGGGACACTGGTCAACGACGAGCGAATTCGCAAAGAGGTCGTTCTTCAGCCAAAAGACAAAGTGGCTGTCGGCAACCTGGAATTCGAAATCGTCGTCAACGAAGTCAGTGACGTCAGTGATCAGGGGCGGATCTCTGCTGCCGCAGAAGAGACCGTCGTAGGGGGCACCGACACCGTCACGGCAATGCCGTCCGTAGAAACTCCCGATACTCAGATGCCGGCCGAAGCCGCTGCCCCCGCTGCTGAGCCCGTACCGGCCGCTCCAGCGCCGGCACAGGAAGCAGATCCGGCTCCTCCTCCAGTTGATGCAACTCAGGCTCTGCAGATTCCTCCTCAGGGCTCAACTGGCGACACAACGATTATTCAGCCGGCGATCATGATGCCCGGCCAGCAGCCATACCAGCCTATGATGCCTCAGCAGATGGGCTACCCCCCAATGTACGGTAACATGCCGTACCCGCAGGCACCTGGGCAGATGCCCGTCTATCCGCAGCAGCCCGGATACCCTCAGCAGATGCCCGGATATCCTGCTCAGCAGCAAACGCCCGCTCCGCCAGTGGCGCCAGCACAACCTGTACCAGTGGAGGCTCCTGCTGGCACAACGATCACCGCGGACGGAATGGCAGTTTCGCTCCCGGACCCGGAAAGCACCGGCGCCAAAGCAGAGGCTCCTAAGCCACCGTCCAGTGACGGAGGAAGCGGCAGTGAAGAGGTTAAGTCGAACCAGTCGGCGGCGGACATCATCCAGCAGCAGAGAAACCGTCGGCCGGGGTCCTGAGACAGGACGAGAACGACAGGCTGCGTCCGAATCAGCAGAGGGGTCAATCATGGCTGAGGCGTCTGATCAACAGAGGCGATATCGCGAGTTCCTGGACCTGCTTCCGCTCACACTGGCGCTTGCCGGCCTGCCGGACAGCGAAAGTGGCAACTATTACTCGGCGGATCAGATTGAGTCACGCGTGTTTACGGTGAAGCACGCCTACAAAGCAGCCCGGCTGCTTGCTCGTGAGTCTATCCAGCAGTAGGTTGCCGATCTTGCAGGGGACACACCCTGCCGACTCAGGACCCTGCAGGACCACGGGGGCGGCATCTCTGTACTCTGGTCAGGCCGTGTGTGGCTCCTCGTTCGAATTCTGTTGACTTCGACTCCAACGCGCTGAAGGCAGGTGCGTGCGCAGCAGAAAAGACGATGACGCTGGTCATCGTCTTCTGCGTGTCTTGATCTCGATCCGGGCAGCCTATTCCCAGAAGAAATCTGTTGGTCCCCGTGTTGTGTAGTACGGGTACTGATAGGTCGCAGGTCCCAACTGCTGATTTGGATACCTGAGGTTGCCCGGGACATCGTAAGTGTGGAAGTTACGATGGACGGGTTGGAATGGCAGATTCATACAGCTGCCATCGCACTGCCCCGACTGGCACTGTCCGCTTGGACATTCGAAAACGACCCCGGACTGCGACGGGCTTTGAGCCCTCATTGTCGGCGATGTAGACGAGCAGCCGGTGAGGCTCAATCCAATCGCCCCCGAAAGCAATAGCGTCAAAAATCGACGAGTCATTATCAGGCTCCCTTCTTCCTGATTCCTCTGTTGTCCTGATTCTGTATTCCTGTCTGCCACCCGGCAGGCCCTCTCCGTCACACAGATAACAGGTCCTGCGGCCCCACAACCCCCAGATTGCCATTCAGCAAGGGGAACTTCTGCGGCACCTGATACCGTTATCGGCAATTCAATCGTTGAAACGTGCAAAATCCCTCTAATTCATCCAGATGTTGAACGAGGAAGTTTGAGAGGTCTTGCGGAATTCGCAGGCCAGAAATACAGTGCGCCTCCTGACGGCCAGCCCGTCGTAGGATCTTGAACGGCTCTCGGCAGCTTTTGCCGCGAATTGGGCCGGAGTTTGCTGAAGGAGTAGTGCTGTGCAAATCGCGGGTTCAACCCGAAGCCTCTGGGAGATGTCATTTCCAGCGGCCTGCGGTCAACTGCAGGATCTGGGATTCGATAAGGCTGAACTGTGGATCAACGATGATTTTGGTCAGCTCACGACTGCCGAAGTCATTCAGAGCACAGAGTCAGTGGTGGCGGCGTTCAGGGATGCGAGTCGACTGACTGCTGTCGCGATCTTCCTTGAATCAGAGGTCAATCAGGATGATTTTGTCCATATCGTGAACCTCGCCAAGGGGCTCAAGATTGGCCAGATTACGATTCCGGCGTCGCCGCTCGGGACTCCCTTCAATTCGGAAATTGACCGTCTCAAGTCACACTATCAGCTATGCGCGGAAGAGGGGATTCGGCTTTCGATTCTCACACGCACCGGACTGATTTCAGAAGACCCGCATACGGCGGTCGAGCTTTGCCAGTCGGTCAAGGGCCTCGGGATTTCGCTTGATCCAACCTATTTCGTAACTCGTCCTG
>CAJWGB010000067.1 GCA_913031625.1 uncultured Planctomycetaceae bacterium
GCCCCTGCCGGAGTTCCTCTGAGCCAAAACAGAGCTGGACACGACGTGCAATTTCTTCCGGATCAGTCGCAAACAGCAGACGACTGGGGCGCAATGGGTCACCACGCTGGTCTCGGCGGGCAACGATCAGTCTCAATTCCCGACGAGCGGCACTGAGGACACTGAGCGCATACGCGTCACGCGCATACCGTCGGTGGTTGTCCAGCAGTCCGAGGTGTCTCCGCAATGTGTTTGGGAGAAAGGCATCTGAATTAAGTGAGCTGGGAATAAAGCCCTCATTCACAGTGGTCACGACGAGCGCAGGGGAATCATCAAGCGGCAGCTCCAGCCACCCCAGAAGCTCCAGTGCATCGTCATCAGGCAGCGGTGGGACCGCGTTACTTCCCAGTTCATTCAGCAGGAGACGTATTGCCTGGGAGGCCGTCACAATGGGCATCAGCACGTCAGGAATGTCTGCATGAGACAGCAGGAGTTCATAAATCTGTCGGCACGCAGAGACCGTGTAGCTGTCGTATTCGACTTCAATGTCGAACTCAACGTCTCCGTATACATTCAGCAGGAGTTCGGTCAGAGGAGTCACCCACTCGCCAAGCGGTTGTGGCTCAGCGGCAAATGGCTGCAGCAGGGCAGTCAGGCATCCATGGATATGACGGATCTGTTCCGTTCTGTCCTCAGGTGGCATCCAGTCACCCGGAGCAGACGGCAGAAACCGATTGAAGTATGTGTCCAGTTGCCGCAGCCACGCGGGACGGAATGGTTGTGTCTCGTCTGAGTCATTTGATTCCGGGGGTTGTCGCAGAAGCCATGCATCGAGGTCTGTCTGCCGAACAATTGCTGCAAACGATTCGAATCGCTCTGTTTCCAGATACTCAGCAACAGCGCCGAGGAGGCGAGCGGGACGCGACTCTGCGAGTTTCTGGCCAACAACCCAGCGTGAGGAGACACCTTCATCCTGAAGTCGTCGCGCAATTTCCGGAACGAGCCGCTCGTCTGCGACTCCCACGGTGACTTCGTCGATCCGATATCGTCCCTCATAGTCAGCCAGTGTGTCGAGGACCGCAGTTGCCTGGTCGGCCGGGCCATCCACCACGACGAACTGTTCGGAGGCGATTTCGACCGGCACACCGTTCCATGCATCCGGGCTGATGCATCCGTAGCCGTCAAACCGACGTGACATGCGTTGAGGGGCATGGATCAGCGCGGTCACTCGATCTGAAACCTGATCCAGCATCTGCCGTGTCGCAAGATTCAGGTCAGCAGTTCCGATCAGCACGATGTCTTTGTCGATTTGGCATTCCTGATGCCGAATTGCAAACAACCTTGCTGATTGCAGATCCCAGAGTTCGAGGTCGTCCAGCATTTTGAGGCATGTTGCCTGGATCTCACTCAGCACAGCCCACCGCTCCGACTCATCGAATGCACTGACTTCGGAGCCTCGTTCAATGACGTCCTGAAAGTCGAGTCCTTCAGCAGCGAGCTCACGGTGCTGATTCCAGAGCAACTCGCCAAAGGCAACCCAGCGACTGATGTCATTGTCGGCGGGCGGGTCCGGAATGATCGATCGGATGACCGAATCATCCAGCCTGCGTAATGCGGCCGTCCACGCGAACTTGTTTACCAGAGGTGTCGCAAATGACTTGTGTGACTCGTACAGCTGTTCTGGCAGACGTCCTGCAGTGTCAATGATCGGAGGAGTCAGTCGGACATATTGACGGTCAGCTGCTTCAATCAATAGTTCAAGCAGTCGCCGGCCGGCACGACGACCGGGAACTACGGTGATCACATTGGAGAGGTCGGCAGCTCCCAGAACCGTGTATTCTGACAGCAGATAATTCACAGCCGCCGGCAGTGCGGGCTGGTTCCAATCGAGAAACTTCCGTGTAACAGACATATGTGATTCCGATAGTTCCGCCACGAAAAACCGCACCAGAGGGGCCGGATGGTACTTTTTCAGGGGACTGCTGGCAATTTTTGCAGTCCTGAATGTTGTGTTTTTACGCAACCCTGTGGGGCCTGGTGCGACAGGTGTGCCGGAATCGCCGGATATCCCGGCCAATGGGACTTCTCTTACGTTACGTCACGTTGTTGGCGGTTGGCCGCGCGACCAGCCTGACGCTTAACACAAAACATAACAGTGTGAACACGGCGGTCACGGTCAAACTGACCGAGAGAGACGGCAGGGATTCTGACACCGGCAGTTGTCCCGCATACAACAGACGCCTCAACCCGGAAATCCCATACGTCAGAGGATTCAATCGTATCACCCACGACAGCCAGCCTCCCTGATCACCAGGGAAGAAGGCTCCGGATACAAGCCACATCGGCATCAGAACAACGCTCATGACGGCGTGATATCCCTGAGTCGAATTCATGGGCCATGCGATTACAAAACCCAGAGCCGTAAGTTCAACGGCGATCAGTGTTAGAAACAGTCCGGCCATTAATGCCTGGGTGACCGAGAAGTCGATCTGCAGTCCAGGGCTCAGTCCCACAAATGACAGCAGTGGACCGACCAGCAAAAAGAGTCCGGCCTGGATGACCGCGAGCGTGGTGCCACCAATGACTTTTCCCAGCACGATGACTGATCGAGGTACAGGTGCCGCGAGGACTCCCTGCAGAAATCCTTCCTTACGATCTTCAATAATTGAGATCGTGGAAAAGATCGCTGTAAACAGAACGATCAGCACCGCGATTCCGGGGAAGAAATACTCCTGATAGGTAAGTGGCTGTTCAAGGTCTTTCGCCCAGTCCGGGGATTGAAACGAACCGCTCAGTCCGGCTCCAAAGAGGATCCAGAAGAGAACTGGCTGCATGACGGCGCCCACCACGCGCGTTCGCTGTCGAAAGAACCTGAGGAGTTCTCTCCATGCGAGAGCAAAGGACCCTCGAACCAGCTCCGAACCATTCACGCTTCTTCCTCCTGCTGCAGACCGCGCCCCGTCCGTTCCAGAAAGACGTCTTCGAGTGAGGGCTGAGAGACCGCCGCGGATATGACGTCTGCACCCAGTTCGTCCATCACCTGCTTGAGTGCTCCGGCAGCATCAGGGACTCGAAATTGGAGTGAGTCTCCAGTGACACGAGCTTTGGCTTGAAGCAGCTGTTCAATTCCTGCCTGTGTTGATTCGGTATTGTGACAGCGAACAGAGAGTCGCTGCCCATCCAGGGACGCCTGCAATTCGGCAGGGGGCCCCTCGCATACCACACGACCGCTGTCGAGCAGGACGAGTCGCTCGCATTGTTCAGCTTCTTCCATCAGGTGAGTTGTCACCACGACCGTGGTTCCTTCCTCCTGACGCTGACTGCGAATCAAGTCCCAAAACTGCCGACGAGCGGCTGGGTCAAGTCCGGTGCTGGGTTCATCGAGCAACAGAACTCGTGGAGAATGCAGCAGCCCTTTGGCAAGTTCGACTCGCCGTCGGAGGCCTCCCGAGAGTGAACCGACGAGAGCACGACTTCGGTCACTTAACTCAAAGCGATCCAGCAGCATGTTGGTTCGCTGCTTAAGACCTGCGCCACCGAGACCATAGATCTGGCCGTGGCACTTCAGGTTTTCTGTGACAGTGAGGCGGGGATCCACGGCCGGCGACTGAAATGTCACTCCGAGCAATCGGCGGACTTCAGCCGGATTCGTTGCGACACTATGTCCTCCCACGGTCAGCGTTCCGGACTGCACCGGGAGGAGTGAAGCCAGCAACCGAAACAGTGTTGTCTTTCCGGATCCGTTAGGTCCCAGTAGTCCAAAAAAAGTGCCGCCCGGGATCTCAAAGGACACCTGATCAAGCGCTGGCGCCCTGCCGTAAGTGTGGGACACCTTGTGGGCAACGACAGCCGAATCGGAGGAAGTCATTTGCGCAGCTTATCCAAGAATCTGGTGGATGACGCGCGACTCTTCGACACCCGTCAAACGCATGTCGAGTCCTCGATGCCGAACGCTGAACTGGTGAGGATTGATTCCCAGCATGTGAAGCATGGTTGCATGCAGGTCGCGCACGTGCACCACGTTTTCGACCGAGTTGTAGCCAAGGTCATCCGTGTTGCCATACGTTGTGCCGCCGCGAATGCCGCCGCCTGCCATCCACATTGAAAATCCTTTCATGTGGTGATCACGTCCGGCGCCGCCTTTGCCCTGGAACATGGGAGTGCGACCGAATTCCCCTCCCCAGATGATGAGTGTGTCGTCCAGCATTCCCCGCTGCTTCAGATCCTGAATCAGAGCGTAGGTGGGACGGTCAGTCAGGCCACAACAGATATTCATATAGTTAACAAGACCGCCATGGTGATCCCAGCCGCGGTGATAGAGATGAATAAACCGCACGCCGCGTTCGGCGAGTCGCCGGGCCATCAGGCAGTTGCTGGCGTAACTCCCGTCTCCCGGTTTGGCTCCGTACATGTCGAGGACATGCTGCGGCTCATCTGACATGTCCATCAGTTCCGGGATAGACATCTGCATTCGGAATGCCATCTCGTAGGCTGCTACCCGAGTCTCTACCGATTCGGCTTTGAGCGACTGATTACGATGACGGTTGAGTGCTGCGACTGTATCGATGAGTTTTCGCTGCTGCCCCACCGAGATACCAGCAGGATTATCAAGGTAATGGACGGGAGCTCCTGTCGAATTGAATTCGACTCCCTGGTGACGCCCTGGCAGGAATCCGGCGTCCCACTGACGAGATGCAATCGGTTGTGGATTTCGACCACCCACACTTGTCATCACGACAAAACCGGGCAGGTCATTACATTCACTGCCCAGTCCGTATGTGACCCACGACCCCATTGAAGGGCGGCCACTGATGGCAGTTCCCGTGTTCATGAATGTGTGAGCCGGGTCGTGGTTGATCTGCTCCGTGACCATCGACTTGATGACGCAGATATCGTCGGCCATCTTTTGATGCCATGGCATGAAGTCACTGATCAGTGTGCCACTGTCGCCAGATGGCCGGAACCTGACGAGTGGCCCCTGGCATTTCAGTTCCCGGCCCTGCAGCTGTGCAATTGGCTGTCCCTTTGTGTACGAGGCTGGCATCGGCTTGCCATCCATGCGTTCCAGTTCGGGCTTGTAGTCGAAGGTCTCAAGGTGAGACGGTCCGCCTGCCATACACAGGAAAATGACGCGTTTGACACGCGGTGGAATCTGGGGGAATCCGGATTGCCCGGAATTCAGGTCAGCGCCTGCTGCGTCTGACTCAACCATGCTGCCAAGAGCAGCCGCACCAACGCCGATTCCGGCTCGGTGCAGAAACGTTCGACGATGGCATTCTGTGTTCTTCATGGATCTGATTCTAACACGCCCATGCCAAATCAAAAGGACGGTTCGAGCAGGTCGCTAAATCAGGAAATGAAACAGGGCTGACGGTGTCTCTGTCCAATCGGATGCTGCACAATGCCAGGGTTCACCGATCCCATCCCCGTGCAATGGCTACGTCATGTCTCGCCTGATTCTTTCCTGCTGTGTCTGTTTCGCTGTTTCCATCTTCTCGGTCAGTCATGCGGACCGCCCCAATGTGCTGCTGATCTCCGTCGACGACCTCAACGACTGGACAGGCGGTCTTAAGGGACACCCACAGGCGAAGACTCCCAACCTTGATCGTTTGGCGAAGCGTGGCACGCTGTTTACAAACGCGCATTGCCAATCGCCGGTTTGCAATCCGTCGCGGGCAAGTTTGCTGACCGGGCGATATCCTCATTCAACGGGAATCTATTTTTTGTCACCGGACCTGAAGCAGGCGCCGTTGCTCGAAGGCGTGCAGACGCTTCCGGAGCGATTTCAGTCCGAGGGCTACCGAACGATGGCCGCCGGCAAGATCTTTCACACGGGTGACAAACGTTTCTTTCAGGAGTACGGCGGAAATATGGGCGGGTTTGGGCCGCGTCCGAAGCAGAAGATTTCTCAGCCGCACGGTCACCCCCTATGGGACTGGGGAGCCTTTCCGGAACAGGATGCTCAGATGCCCGACTACAAAATTGCACAATGGGCCGTGCAGAAACTTAAGAATATGCCAAAGGAGAAGAAGCCATTCCTGATGGGAGTTGGGTTCTATCGCCCTCACGTTCCGATGTTTGCACCAAAGAAGTGGTTTGATCAGTTTCCACGTCCAACCATTCAGCTGCCGCTTGTGAAAGAGGATGATCGCGGCGACATCAGTCCGTATGCGATTGCGCTGACCAATGAGAAGCATGTGTCGCCAGTGCATTCATGGGTTAAGTCAGCGGGGGAATGGGACCATGCAGTGCAGTCGTATCTGGCGTCCGTTGCTTTTGCTGACTATTGTCTGGGAATGGTTCTGGACGCACTCGACAGTTCCCCGCATCGAGACAATACCGTGATCGTTCTGTTTTCGGATCATGGTTTTCATCTTGGAGAAAAGGCACGCTGGGCCAAGAGGTCGCTTTGGGAGGACGGAACTCGCGTTCCCATTATTGTGGCTGCTCCCGGGTTTCAGCAGGGGCAGCGAGTCTCCAGGCCAGCTGAGCTTCTGGACATCTTTCCGACGCTGCTGGAACTCACTGGTCTGCCCGAGGATTCAACTCAGGAAGGTCAGTCGCTGGTGCCACTATTGAAGAACCCAGAGGCCAGGTGGAAAAACCCAGCTCTGACCTCGTTTGGTCGCGGAAACGTGGCCGTCCGATCAGAGCGGTTTCGATACATCCGGTACCTCGATGGTTCAGAAGAACTATATGATCACACATCGGACCCGCATGAATGGACCAACCTTGCGACGGATGACGCCATGCAGGATGTGCTTCAGGAACATCGAGAACTCGTGCCAAAGAATCAACAGCCAGTCCTCCCAGGTAAATCGACCGGACATCAGGCTTATCAGGCTGCCAGCCGCGTGTTGGAAAGATAGGTGTGGCGAAACGAATTCTCTGCATGAGCTCACAGTTGTGTGTGGTTGAAACACCCTGAGCGCAGGCATCCAGCGGTGATACGCTTTGAACTGTGAGTATGGGGTCATCATTGGCAACAGATTGGTGGCACCGATGCAGGGTTGAAGCGATAGACTTTCCCCTGATGAAATGATCCTGGGAAGGAATGAGCACGGATCCGTGCTCGCTTGTCCAGCAGGGAATGACCTGACGGCGGCCAGGTTACCTCGGGAATGAGTAACTCCGCTCGTCCTTTTGATTGAAGTCACGTTTTTCAAGGGAATCGATGTCCGATCCCGGGGCCGAATCGCCATCTCATATTCAGACGGTGGCTCATCGTCGACGTCAACGCGCCCAATTGAACGACGGCTCCTCAATGGCCTGCCCCTCCAAGTTGCTTCATTATTCTCCTGGAATCCGAAAAACGCATCTCCAATAAGAAACGTTCGGGCTCGTTCAGTGAGCAACCTTTTTTGCAAGCTGCACACTCCGGGCAACCCCGCGGCAGTCTACGTCGTTCAGAGACGGTGTTAGAGATGCCGTGACTGCTGCGGGGTGTTTCTCTGCGAGCGCCTGCTGCTGCCGGTTAAACGAGAGCCTGGTGTTCTGGCATTGGCTGTGAGATCGGTTTTGATCGTCACGAACCGAGATGACCGGTTCACTGAGCACAGCGACAGGCCTGAGGCGGAGCCTGACCTCAGCCGCAGACTAAAGCAACGGGGACGCAGCGCCGTGTTCAACACCGAGGAAGTTCCCGAGCAGGTCGAAGCCTTTTTCTGTGAGAAAACTCTCCGGGTGAAACTGCACGCCATGAACCGGATAATCACGATGTTGCAGGCCCATGACTTCGAATCCGTGTTCCGGGTCTTCCACCCATGCAGTGACTTCCAGACAGTCCGGAACAGTGTCTCGCGGCACAATCAGGCTGTGGTAGCGAGTGGCTGTGAATGGGGTCGGCAGATCTGCGAAAACGCCTTTTCCGTCGTGGTAGATCTCGGACGTCTTTCCGTGCATCAGTCGGCCCGCGCGCACTACCTGAGCACCGTAGACGTCAGCAAGCGACTGGTGCCCGAGGCACACGCCCAGGAGCGGCAGCCTGGGGCCAAAGTGTGCGATGACTTCTCGCGACAGTCCTGCTTCGGCAGGCGTGCAGGGCCCGGGCGAAATAATGATTCGTTCCGGAGAGAGGTCTTCGATTTCTTCCAGCGTGGTTTGGTCGTTCCGCTTCACGACGATCTCAGCGGAGGCATCGATCTCACCAATGCGCTGCACAAGGTTGTAGGTGAATGAGTCGTAGTTATCGAGCAGGAAGATCATGATCTGGGGTATCCGAGTCGTTCGGCAAAATGTGCCGGAGCGTGATGGGAATAATACGCCTCGAGGATGGACATGTGAACAAAGCTCCTGTTTCGGTGGTGATTTCATGCAGAAATGAATGCACGCCCACGGGTTCCGGTCAGGGAAGGCAGGTAAGTTGCCATCGTCCTTCGGGGCTGAAATGAAACTGACAGTCGACAGGCCTGTAATCGCGACTGATTGAGTACGCTCAGTTGCGGGGACATTCCGAAACAGACAACACCGGACTCATGCGCATGATGCGCTGGCCTCCGCACGGCCCTCACACTGCGGGGCGTTGTAACTGTCGTTTTCACAACGAGCACTGAATCGGCTCGTGGACGTGGAGGGTGGCACGACAGTGTTGAATTCCTCCAATCAGATTCAGACAGGATGGGACGAGCTATGAGGATGACAGCTCCGATCTTGACCGCCGCTCTCCTGACGTTCTGCGTGGGTTGCACCACCGGACCGTTCGCGATACTCAGCGAAGATCAGCCGACCGGCCTTGAGCCGGGATCCAACGAATGGTGGGCACATCAGGCAAGCCTGCCTGCAGGTGCCAGGCAGCGATGTTACAAAGGTAAGAACTGGCCCGTGCAGCCACGGCCAACCGGACCGAAACAGCAGCTGACGCAGGCGTTTCATTCGGCACACTACTGGCCGCTGCCATACATCTGTCAGGACCGAGCAATTGTGAAGCAGATGGTGTCATTGCAGGAGACCAATGGATGGACAGAGGAATCCACCTTATTTGCCAGGCACTTTAAGCCGGACAATACGCTCAGCGTTCCTGGTGAACTGCATCTGATTGACATTCTGGAAGTCAACCCGTTGAAGTATCGCACTGTTTACATTCAGTCGACGTACAACGAGACCATTGACGCAGCTCGCATGGCCAATGTGCAGTCCGTGATTCAGGAAGTGACACAGGGGCAGGAAGAAGTTCCAGTTGTTGTTCGTCGTGCACGAGACTACAGCCGGCCTGCCAACGAAGTGAATATCATTAACGACCTGTACACCGGAAGCATCCCAACGCCGCGTCTGGGTCGAGGCGGTGGCAGCGGCACCAGTACTGGTCTTCCGGTAACCGGTCCGTAACTCAGGCTGGATGATTAAACCGATTAAAGTTGGTTCTGAAGACTCGAAAAGTCGGCGTGTCAGCGTCGACTTTTCTTTTTTATCTGGTGCTCTGCTGGTTGGCTGTCAGGGACTGTCTTCTGCCCGTTGCCATACGCTGTTGTCGTCCAGTTTTCTGGTAAACGACTGTTGCAGCAGTTGCTTCTCCTGGTGCTCAAAATACATATGCACCTGCAGGACTTCGTAGTCGGTCAGCGTCGCGTGCTTTTCTGCGAGTTCTTCCACGACTGTCAACCGATGGTCTGTTTGCCGCTTTGAGTCTCCGTCCTTATCTGTTGGATCAAAAGGGACTCTGATCTGCACGCGAAGAATCATCGGCGTTTCTTCCTGCAGTTTCCGACGACCGCCATCTACTCGTGGAGCCGATTCTTTGAATTCGGTGGCGATGGCTTTCTGGAGGGGCATGAATGGCATCAGATGATAATGCCAGTAGAACCAGAGGATCCCGGTTGCAATCAGTCCGAGCATGAACATGCCCACCACGACTTTGCGGCCTGAAACGGATCCGGCGGAAATCTGAGAGTCTGCTGATGCCATAGGATTACTCGTAGAGGTTCGCCCTGCTGAAGTTTAGCGGTCGAAATTACCTCTCAGAGTTTCTACGTGCGCGGCTGGTTTTTCCGAGTCTGGTTCCGCGATTTTCGGCGATTCTTCGGAAGCCAGGTCCGTTTTCTCCGGCGCGGGACGGCGGACCATTTTTCGCGGTGTCCCCAACTGGCGACTGCCGCCGCTTTCTGCTCGCCGACCAGCTTCTGAGCCTTTGCGCGGAGCACTTCCGGAAACTTTGCGGACCGAGATGGAATCTGGATCTCCCGTCTTCTGAGCGACCCGCATACGGCCCTCGTATTCTTCCAGTCGAGGCAGCAGGTCAAGGAAGATTGCTTCCAGCTGACGCAGCAGCTTCTCAATGCGACCCTCAAGGAAGTTCGCCAGAACAACTGAGACCACAGCAACACTCAATCCTGCGAAGGTTGTCACCAGAGCGGTGTAGATTCCGTATGCCAGTTCCTGCGCCTTGGCGGAGCCGGTTGACGTTGTGGTACTCGTGACCATGAACGCCATGATCATCCCCTGCACGGTTCCCAGCAGACCCAACAGCGGGGCAATACTGGCGACGACATTGATGGGTCTCAGGTTCCGAGTCATTTCCCCGGTTTCACGTTCTACGGCATCCATCACGGCCGCTTCTACCTCGGGCTGTGGACGACCAATTTTCAGAACCGCTGCGCGAACCAACGCAGCCGTGGGAGAAGGATAACTCCTGGCGGCGTCCCAAAGAGCATTCGGATCCGGAGCTCCCTTCCCCATGAGGAGTCGCAGTTGATCAATGAGTGCCGGAGGAAGGATTCTGCCACGTCGCAGTCCATTGAGTCGTTCCAGCGTAAACGCCACTGTCACGATTGAGGCGATTCCGATGGGAATCATGAACCAGCCACCCTGAATCGCAAGATTCCAGAGGCTGGGCATCTCGGCCGGCGGTGCTGAGCCGGAGCCGTTAGTCTGCTGGCCGAACGCCATTGGTGTCAGCAGCAGAACGAACAGAATCGTCGCGATCGCGGTTTGTGGTTTTCGGTTGGGGGAATTCATGTTGGGTTCGACGAGGGGCTATCTTCTGAGTGCGGTCAGACGCCGCCGTGCGTCAGCAACTCGACTGTGTTGCGGATACTTTTCGATCATCTTCTCATAGCAGGAAATTGCCTGGTCGACGTCTCGAATGACTTCGAAACATCGTGCTGCTTCAAACCATGCCATGGCGGACCATTCCGGATGGTTGTAAACAAACGCGGCCTTAAGAAAGTGCTTCGTTGCATCTTTGTGCTTCTTCATTGCGAAGCAGCACTCTCCCATCATAAAGCGTGCTTTGGCTGCTGTTTCCGTCTGCGTCTGTTCGGTGACCAGTTCGTACAACTGCATTGCGTCTCGAAACTCACCTTCGTTCTGTAACGCCCAGCCGAGTCCGTAGCGGGCCTCGGCCTGCATCTCAAAGTCCGGGAAGTCGCTCAATACCTTTTCATGCCAGCGCCGACTGGTCTTCCAGTCTTCCAGCGATGCCGCGCACTCGCCCGCACGAAAGCAGGCCAGTGCTGTGTATCCGCTGTTGTTCGCTGCAGCTACTCGCTGGAAAATGGTCTGAGCCTCTTTCCATTCGCTGGCTTTAAACAGGCATTCTCCAATCAGGAATCGTGCGTCTCCGGCAAGATCGCCGTTAGCGTGCTTTTGGATCTGCAACGTGAACGTTTGCTGAGCTCCCTCTGTATCGTTGGACTTCAGCTGACTCCAGCCCAGCTTGTGCAGTGCCTTTTCGGCGATCTCACCGGACACGGCTTTGGCTGCGGCAGCCTGATATGCGGTGGCCGATTTTTCAAAGTCGCCTGCCTCATACCATGATTCGCCAACTCGGAACTGCGACTCGGCGGCGAGAGGACTCTTCGGATAATCGCGTGCCAGGCTGCTGAATGCTGCAGTGGCCTTTGAGGTTTCTCCCTGTTCGGCATATGCCCAGCCGAGTTCATAGGCAACTTTATCTGCTCCCGGGTAGCCATCATTCAGCTCAGCGGCTGCTGTCAGGATTGACTGATAGGTTGTGGCTGCCTGATCGAACTGCTGAAGGCCGGCCTGTGCCAGCCCTCTGACATACAGGGCATCGAGTTGATCTGCTCCGGATGGCTTCGTCTTCAGGTACGAGTCAACATGGCGGAGTGAATCCGCGAACTGTTGCAACTGGTAGGCTGCCATGGCTCGCACGTACAACGCTTTCTTTGCCGGGGCTGAGTCCGGGTGACGATCGGCGAGGTCAGACATGATCTGAGACGCACGGTCAAAGTTTCCGAGGCTAAACTCGGTCCAGCCAAGCCCATAGCGGGCATGAGGTGCAAAGTCGCTTTTGGGAAATTTATCGACCACGACCTGGTAGCGTGATATGGCTTCCGGAAAGCGTTCCGCAGCATACGATGCTTCAGCCAGTCGGAATGACGCTTCGGCTGCGTACCGGCTTTTCGGGAAACTGGTCAACACCTCGCGAAGCTGCTGGTCGGCCAGAGTCTCCTGCCCCAGATTCCGATACGCCTCCGCGAGTGCGACATAAGTCTCATCGTTGGCTTTTCCGGTTGGGTTGGCTGTGATCGACTGCTTAAGCGTGTCTGCTGCCTGTTGCCAGTTTTCCATGGCAGAATAGCTGCGACCCACAATGGCCAGTTGCTGGCCTTTTAATTCCGGAACTGTCACCGGATTATCACTCAGCCATTCAATGGCCTGCTGATGCTGTTTGTGGAGATGCAGTGCGAGCCCGTAGCGAACGGCGGCCTGCTGGCGGTTGGGGTGCTTTGCTGCGGCCTGCATGTATGTCTGATAGTTTTGAGCGGCCTGTTGATAGTCACCAGTCAGCAGATCACTCTCTGCAGCAATAAACAGGACGTCTGGTTTGAGGTTACTGGATGAGAATGAGATCAGGAATGTGCGGCAATACGCTTTCGCCTCCTCGTGATTGCCAAGCTCAAGTGATGAGAGGGCCGCCATGTACTGCGCCTGCGCGGCCGATTCATGAGTGGAGTTCAATCGGGCGAAGGATGCGTACAGCCGAGGCACACTCTTCTTACGTTTCGGGAGTTCATACATCGCATCAATGCGGACCAGTTGGAGATCTGCAGATACGCTGCGGCCCTCGTATTTGCGAAGCCCTGCCTCTGCGATTTCGAGTGCTCGTTCAGCATCACCTTCTTTCAGATAGGAACGAGCCAGCCATTGGACGGCTTCCGCAGCTTCAGGCCCCCGACGATTAATGAGTTGCTCGAAGCCACTGCGGGCGAGCGTATACTTGCTGTCCAGAAAGTAGCACTTTGCGCCAGCAAGCAGGGCCGCATTCTGGTGCTCTGAACGACGGAACTGACGAGGGACTTCCAAATAGAGTCGGGCGGCTTCAGTCAGCTGTCCCTGCTCGTACAGGCATCGAGCCTGTCGAACGAGTGCCACATCTGCCATTCGAAACTTTGAGTCGCGTGTGACTTTGGCAAAAATTGGAGCTGCGGTGGCATACTCACCGGCGTCGAACAGAATTTGAGCTCTGCGCATTTGAACTTCGGTGACGAGCTCGTGTGCCGGGTACTTTGTGGCGAATGTCTGAAACGCCTTTAGGGCTTCCTGAGGATCTTTCGTATCTTCATGAATCGTTCCGAGCGCGTAGAGTGCGTCGGCCGCAAGTTCGTGATCTCCAAAGTCCGCTGACAGTCTCCTGAATTCAGTGGCGGCTTCCCGAGACCTCTTCAACTGGTACAACGATTCACCGCGATAGTAGAGTGCGCGTGGCACGTACTTGCTTTTCGGGAATCGGGTCAGCATCTGCCCCAGTGCTTCTGCCGCGCTTTCGTAGTCGTCTGCCGATTTTGATTTATCAGCCTGTCCGTACCATGCGATCCCACGGTTCAGGAGCGTCTGGTCGAGGAGCTCGAAGTCCTGGGACGTTACCAGTTTCAATGCGCGAATGGCTTCCGTAAAACGCCTTTCCTGCAGGCAGCAGGTTCCCAGGTAATGGTTGGCACGTTCGACGCGCGGATCTTTCGGGTACTTGCGCAGAAAAGTCTTCCATTCGTCGATCGCATCATCAAAGAGTTTCTGGTTTTGAAACCCAACGGCCACGGCATACTGCCGAGTGGCGGCTTCCGTCTCCTGGGCCGTTACCTGAGCGCAGAGTCCGTTGACAGTTGCCAGCACAAAAAGACACAGGAGGAGTCTGTTCATGGCGATTCCTGAATGGCACGAGCCACAGCTCCGAACGCTGCGGCAGCAATGAGAGAAGTTCGGAGCAAGTATTGAACGATTGACGATAACGACAAGGCAAAATGCTGACTGTTCGTCATTCTGCCGATCCTTGATCATCATGACATCGTTCGCTGTCGGAAAAAACCCTCAGCGACAAAATCCCAATTCGTGTGGCAAACGCGGCCATGGCGGCCCGCAGGAACAATCCTGCTGGCGGGATGGCCTCGTATTTCGCGATTTGCCTCCTCTCCTCAATGGCTCAGATTTCCATCCCCCTGAAAAGACACGACAGCAGCTGGAGATCCTCTACTCCCGGCCCAACATTCCAACGGCAGGCGGACAGCAGCCCGGCCAGACACTGGAAAAGACAATCCTCCAGTGGTTCGGACAAACGCCTGAGCGAGACGGGCTTAAGGCTGAAATGGCGACGGTGACCAGTAAGAACGATGCGTGGACCGTACATCTGGACGGCTTGTCGGAAGAAGAGAATGCTCGCTATGCCGTCCGTTTGCGAGGACTCCTGCCGATTGGCTGGGAGCATGGGAACGTGTCGAAAACGAGGTGAATACGAGTGGAGCATGGGACCCGTCCGGGACCGGGGAGTGTCAATTCTCTCTGACTTTGGGGGTTAAGATTGTCAATTTCCGAACGCTTCAGATGCTTCACTGTCGCCTGTCGAGTTCCTGCATAAGCATGCATCAACGTAAGCGATTCCCCAGCCTGCCAGGAAACTACATCCAGTGGTGTAGCTGGTCGCAACAATTGACAGTTGCGTGGCTTACTTCTTCTTCGGCGTGATCTTACGCATCCGGGCGTTGCGGATTTTGGCTGTCGACTGGTAGGTTGCGAATCCAAGTGGCCTGGAAGGGTCGACTTCGAATCGCACATCGATCTTTCGGTCGCCAGTTTCAACGTCGCACAATTCTTTGCCATCGAGCCATGCCGTCAGTCGATCGTCGGTAACCTGTACTTTGACCTTGTACCACTGGCCATTGTTGAACGAGTGATAGCTCGTCGTTTCATTTTCAGATGCGTCCAGTCCATCGATGCTTGAGAAGCCGCAGACACCACCGCCCCAGCCTCCACAAATCAGACTGATGCTTGAGTCCTTAACCGGAAACGTGATACCAACAAAGAAGTCGCTGCCCTCAGCGCGCTGTGCTTCAAACTCAATCTCATAGTTGGATTTCGGCAGGTCCTTGCGTGTTGACGTGATGCCGGACAGGGCAACTCCCTGCTCGATCACAACATTGCCCTTCTCGACAATGACCTCTCCTTCACCGCCAAAGCTGGTGACCTTCCAGTCCTTGAGGTCTTTTCCGTTGAAGAGCGGATTCCACTTGGCAACCGGCTCACCCAGCGGCAGCACTTTGATGTCTCGGATCTTTACCTTGCTGCCTGGGTCGTGTTGTTGAAAGGCAAAGTGACCCAGTTTGAACTGCTGGGTAAAGTCGAGATGTTCGTAGAGTTCCCTGCCGTCCACGATCACTTTGATCTTTGTCACTTTGCGGCCGCGCCAGACATCGTCACGAACTTCCAGGTCATACGTGAACCATGTGTCCGGCTTCACGTGCTGCGCGAAGACATGGCACATGCCGTACAGTGACCCCGTTCGGATCGGGTCTGTGTGAGTGCTGTCGATCTGCGCTTCGTAGCCATCGGTGAATCCCGGACGTCGCGTTGTCCGAAAGTACAATCCCGAATTGCCACCGTCATTGATCATGATCTCGGCGTGGTACTTAAAGTCTCTATACGGGCCCGTGGTGTTGACCAGCATCGAGGGCTTTCCGGAACCGCAGATGGCTCCATCTTTGACTTCCCACTTCGTCTCTTTGTTGCCAACGACTTCCCATCCATTCAGCGTCTTGCCGTCAAACAGGGAGATCCATTTTTCCTGAGCGGAGGCGGGCAGGCTGACAGCAATCAGGCTGGCGGCCAGCAGAGGGATTCTGGCGATCGTACGCATTGGATTTCCTGAAAATAGCGAGGAGTAGTGAAGGGGGAACGAGTTCATTCAGCCGGTCGAGACAATGTTCGTTTCGATCGCCCGATTGTTCAATTAGTCAACCCGAGCGATCGTGAAACTTAATCGTACTTCTACCCAGGACGTGCACAATCCGCAACGATCCTGAGATGGTTCCGATCAGTTGTGTGGACTGACAGGCTCTCAGAATGCCGAAACGGGGAGGCAGCGCAGGGCTCAATACAGACGCCGCTCGAAGACGCGGGCAGCTTTCCTGCAGGACAACTTAGAGTCCGTTCTCAGTGCCATTCAGCGACGCAGTTCGCCATTGCTGACGGATGGCCGCGCCGGTTTCTGCAGGGTGCGTTTTGAGGTGAGGTCTGCTCGTTTTGTTGGTGCTGCGGCAATCGCACCATCAGACTTTTCACCCGTGAGCAGTTCAAGGAGCCACGGACTGGCTTTCGGAATCACAATGACGCGTTTGGTCGGGGAGTCATTTGACCCAATGATGACGGTGATCTCTGTCGATGTCGCGGTCCCGATTTCCTGCGAGAATCCAGTCTGCGTTGGCTGACCAACCGCCTGACTTGCGGTCACCTCTTCAAACTCGTCTCCGAAGGGAGATTCCATTTCGAGGCTACTTCCGGAGTTCCGTTGCGGGGAAGTTACTTCTGCAAACTCGGGAGCATCTTCTGCAAACTCTTCCGCAAAGAGTTTCTCAAAGTCCTCATCGCCGTCAGAGTCTTCTGCCTCGGCAAATATTTCAGGCTCCGTTGTCTCAAAGATCGTCAGGCTGAGACGATTTGCCAGATCGCGGACGGCGCTGGCTCCCGTGTAGAGTCCTTCTTTCGTGTCTCGAAACGCTCCGCTGCAGACACCGATGAGTTCGCCGGCTGAGTTGAACAGGCCACCGCCCGAACGCCCTTTGGCGGGATCCTTTTCGCATGTAATGTTCTCGGGGCCTTCGAAGTAATTGTATTTGAGGACCCGCATGTTCATCTGAGTGGGGTCCGCACCGTTAGCACAACCCATACTGAAAACGGGCTGTCCGGGCTGCGGTGTGGTTTCCGGCGCCACGAGTTTTGCGATGGGGAACTGTTTGTTGGCCGCGACTTTGACGAACGCGATGTCGGCATCGCGATTGCCGCCGATGAGTTTGCCGGGGTACTTTAAGATGTCTCCACCGTGGAAGACCTCAACTTCCACCTCAGCATTTGGGCTCACTTTGCTGAAGATGTGAGCACACGTCAGAATCGTGGATTGTCCCGCCCCACTGTGAATGATTGTGCCTGTGCCCACATCCGTGATGCGGCCATCACGAAGATGAATTCGAACAGTTGCCTGTTGTGCAGGCAGGCTCTGGTGGCCGGACGAAGGTCGTGGACTCTGGCCGCGAATGTCACGACTTGTTGACCCACTCAGTCCATCGCGAATCTGATCGAACAGTCCGGCGGTCGCTTCTGGTTTCGACTGTGATTTTTTTCGGGCTTCTGCCAGTCGCTTAGCTTCGCGGTTCATCGCTGTGCGCAGCTCGGCTCCACTGGTTGGACCAATCCACCGCTTCGCCTCTTTGCCTTTGACCAGCAGGATCAATGTTGGAAGACGCTCCACTTTGTATTGTCGCAGCAGGTCCGGCTGTTTTGTGGTATCGATCTTGTGGATCGGAAAGCCGTCCTTCTCCATTTTCTGCAGGACAGGCACCATCTGCTGGCACGGCTGACAGTAGCTCGCGTAGAAGTCGAGCAAAATGACTTCCGGAAGTTGCTCCGGAGTGGCTGCTGGATCTGCAGCCAGCATGAGCATGGCAATCAGGTTCATGGCTTCCGTGCCTTGTTCTGGCTGCGACATGTGGCATCCCGCCACATTTGTAATTCTTACGCAGCACTCGTTGTAACATCTGCAAAGAGTCGTCTGCAGATGCCGATATTCCAGTCGAACAGAGTCGAATCTGATTGATACGACGTTGCTTTTTTCACCCATCTGGAGAAGCAACTGGCGTACCAAACCGGGGGCCTGTCTGAATGGCAGCCCGGAAACGACGCCGGATTTCCGGCATTCGGGCTGTGTCCCCCGACGCTTTACAGCAGTGCCTGGATGTCCGCGAAGTCAGACTTCAGTGACTGGTACAGTTGCTGATAGATCGGATAAGCGGCGTTGTAGGCTTTCCTCTCACGGCTGCCGGGCTTCGTGCGTGTGACGACTGAGATGGTTGCTTTGCAGGCCTGGACAACGTCGCGGTATGCGCCGGTTCCTGCTGCGGCCAGCAGTGCGACTCCGTATGCCGGACCCTCTTCCGCATTAATGGTAACCACCTGCTGACCGTAGATGTCCGCCTGCATCTGCCTCCAGAATTCGCTTCTGGCCCCGCCTCCCGATAAGCGGACTTCCTTGACAGGAATGTCCATGCCCCTGGCAATTTCCAGAGAATCCCGCATGGCATAGGTCGCACCTTCCATGACGGCGCGCGCCAGATGGCCCTTGCCGTGTCGCAGGCTGAGGCCCACCCATGAACCTCGAGCGTTCGGGTCTGCGTATGGGGTCCGCTCTCCCGTCAGATAGGGCAGGAAGAACAACCCCTCCGACCCGACCGGTGCTTCGGCAGCCTGCCGCGTGATGAGTTCATACGGATCGATCTTCTTCCTTTTTGCCTGAGCGATCTCATCCTGACACAACTGATTTCGGAACCACTGCAGACTACCCCCAGCGGAGAGGACACAGCCCATCACGTGCCACTTTCCGCGGACCGCATGGCAGAAAGTGTGCAGTCGTCCTTCCGGGTCGACCTGAACTTCATCACTGTGAGCAAAGACAACTCCGCTGGTGCCCATGGTCGCGGAGACAACTCCCCTGCGGACGATGCCGTTCCCGATCGCACTGGCCGCCTGGTCGCCGCCGCCTCCCACAACAGGTGTGCCAGCATTCAGGCCCATGGCTTTCGCAGCCGCAGCTGTCAGTCCGCCGGTTACATCCTCAGACTCGTAAACTTTCGGCAGCAGGCTGGAATCCAGGTCCAGTTTGCTCAACAGGTTCGAAGACCATTTTCTTTTGACGACATCCAAAAGAAGAGTGCCTGACGCATCGCTGACTTCCGTCGCGAATTCCCCCGTCATTTCATAACGAACATAGTCTTTGGGAAGCAGAACCTGGACGGTGCGGTCGAAGTTCTTTTTTTCGTTGTTCCGTAGCCAGAGGATTTTGGGCGCTGTGAATCCGGTGAGCGCGGGATTCGCCACCATTTTAATAAGACGTTTTCGTCCGCCCGCCAGACGTTCAATTTCAGCACATTCAGCAACGGTTCTCTGGTCGTTCCACAACAGCGCGGGCCTGATGACCTTGCCTGCTTTGTCGAGAAAGACGCTCCCATGCATCTGGCCACTGAGCCCAATGCCTCCTACGTCGGCTGCCTTTAGTTTCGCAGCCTTCATCACCTTGCGGACTGATTTGACGGATGCATCCCACCAGTCTGCGGGTTGTTGTTCTGACCACCCGGGCTTTGGGCTGTAAAGTGGGTACTCCACAGTGGCTGACGCGAGGATCACTCCGTCATCTCTCATCGCGAGAGTCTTCGTTCCGCTGGTGCCGATGTCGATGCCGAGGAAAACAGCCATTCCCAGTTTACTCCGTGACCTGATTCAGAATTCTGCAGCGGCAGATCTTAACGGTGTTCGAATCCGAAACCAGCGACGGCATTGGGTGAGAGACGGTCCCCAACCAGTGAATCGTTCGTCAGTTAGATCAACGAAGTGCAGTGGGCGTCTCTCGTGGTTACTCGCAAACGCAATCGAGGATGAATGCCAGGTCCGGACAGACGAAACTATTTTGCTCGCGGTGTCTCCGGAACATTCGTGGTCGGCATGGACCTGGCCAGTCTTTTCTTCACGGAAACCAGCTCCGCACGTTGCGCCAGGTTCGTCCATTCGTACGGATCTGTTGAATGGTCGTAGAGTTCTTCCGATCCGTCGTCGTATCGAATGTATCTCCAGCGTTCCGTCCGAACGGCGTGCCGCATTCTGCCGTGAGTTGTGACTGCTGCTCTCTCCCACGTGGCCTCTGGATCCCTGAGCAATGGAAGCAGACTGACTCCGTCGAGGTGATCCGGTGCTGGCACCCCCGTAACGTCACACAGCGTTGGGAAGATGCTCATGAAGTCCACGGTTCTCGGTGAGATCCTGTCAGCAGGAGTTACTCCAGGTACGACCCAGATGAGCGGTGCTCGTGTGGCTTCTTCCCAGAGTGCAAACTTCCGCCAGTGGTGCTTCTCTCCGAGATGCCAGCCATGGTCTCCCCATAGAACGATGACTGTGTTGTCGCGCTGGCCAGTGTCTTCAAGAGCATCAAGCAGACGACCAAGCTGCGCATCCGCATAAGAGACTGACGCGAGGTATGCCTGGACGGCTTCCTTCCATGCTCGACCGTTGCGAATGCTTTTGTGATCACCACTCGGCTTTGCAGTCTTCTGCCCCGTCTCCGGGATGTCGTTGAGATCATCCTCGCGATATGGAGGTAGCTGAATCTCCGCCAGAGGATGGAGGTCATAATACTTCTTCGGAACACTCCATGGCATATGAGGTCGAAAGATGCCGCACGCCAGAAACAGCGGCTGATTCTGTCTGGCCTTCAGCTGTCGAATGCAGAAGTTGACCGTTTGAGTATCGCCAACTGTTTCATCGCCACCCTTGAGGACACTCCATCGGACCCCGTTGTAATTGCTCTCGCTGAAGACTCCCTTTCCGGGGACGTTCTTTGGTTTGAAGTACTGGCTCCAGTCCTTCGGACGCTCAAACCGGCCGTGATAGATCTTTCCTGCTCCAATGACCCTGTAGCCGTGGTCTCGAAAGTGCACGTTGAGAGTCTTTGAGGATGCGATGTGCGGTCGGTAGTCATTGCTGTTGTGATAAATGCCGGTTGTCGATGGCCGCATCCCGGACATGAGCGCAGCACGGGACGGGTTACACGCCGGAGCCGCACAATAGGCGTGTTTAAAACTTACTCCCCAGGCAGCGAGTCGGTCCAGATTTGGCGTGATCGTCTGCGCGTTGCGGTTCAGATGACCGACCCAGTGATTGAGGTCGTCGATTGCGATGAACAGGACGTTGGGAGTTGCTGCCGCGGCACTGCTGCAGATCAGCAGCAAGAAAGTAATTCGGAACATGTGTCGCCCGTTGTGATGATGAGGAGTCCTCCATGACTCACAACGTAGCCAACACGTATCAGGAAGAGAAGCCTCTCGCCAGTTTCCGGCACAGCACTCTAAATCGTCAGCAGCGGAATCTGAGCACCACCACCGGCCCGGATTTCGAGGTTGATCAGTTCCAGCAACAGATTGAATGTGGACTTGCTGTCCAGGTCGTTGCTGCGAATGAAATACCAATAGCAAGTGGTTGCATTGAACCTCGGCTACGAAGTCTTTGCGTTGGTCGTTTCCTTTCGCTGAGGTGCTCTGACTTTCGGTGATTTCTGAGATTCCCGTCGTGAGTCGTCACAGCTCTTCAGCTGAGTTAAGATCAGCGAGACCTTTCTTCTGTCCGGAATCTGCTCATGCGTAACCTGAATGCTTTTGTGGTCGTGTGTGTCTGCCTGCCGATGCTTGCAGCAGATGAACTTAAATTTGAGACCCTGTTTGATGGCAGCAGTCTGGAAGGCTGGAAGCATAATGGGAATTGGGTGATCAAAGATGGAGTCATCACTCGTCAGGGACGCGGTGGCAGCCTTGTCTACACTGCGTCGAAACTCCCCGATGACTTTGAGCTGCGGTTCGAATGGAAGGTTGCGACGGGCAGCAACAGTGGCGTGTACTATCGTCCGGGACAGTACGAGTATCAGATTCTGGACAACACAGTGCATGCTGACGGAAAGAACCCGCGTACCAGTGCAGCGTCACTTTACTTTTGCATGGCACCGTCTGAAGATGCGACCGCTCCTGTCGGGGAGTGGAATCAGGGCCGCATCGTGTGCAAAGGGAGCGTTGTTCAGCACTGGCTGAACGGCAGGAAAGTCATCGACTTCGATTACTCGGACAAACAGTGGAAGTTTAATGTCGATTTGCTGAACGCTCGCGGGGGTGACCTGAAGAGTCGCGGTGCAAATCTGTCGCTCCAGGACCATGGCGATCCGGTCTGGTATCGAAGCATTCAGCTGCGAGCAATTGGTGCTGACGAGGACATTCAACACAAGACTGTACAGCCGGCCAAAATCAGCGAGGAAGTCCTGCAGAAGGAGCGTGCCAGGCTGAAAGGAATTCTGCAGCGACGGCAGCAGCAAAAACAACGACAGAGTGAGCAGAAGCAGGGCGGGAAGTAGCGGGTGACCTCTCGCCCCGTCACAATGGTGACGGCAGCTTATGAATCTCGCTTGTGCTGCTTAATCGTTGTTTCGTGCGCCCCATGCAGGAGGTTGAGCGTGTCCGGCCAGCCTGACTGCAAAGTAAAGGCGGCCACGCTTCTCCCGGCAAGCGGGTAGGTGCTTCCGCTTTCGAACGCGTCGCCTGGATCCGGTCGGCTGGTGTCAAACATCGGCACCCACCGTTCTGAGGGTCTGTGTCGCGGCAGAGTAAACTCGGTCGATTCTGACTGGTCGCTCAACAGGACAAGCAGAGTATCCCCAACGATTCGCTGTCCCTGTTCGTCGACCTCATCAATTGACTCACCGTTAAGGCGGATTCCCAGGCATCTGAAAGACCGGGAACTCCATTCATGGTCAGTCAGTTCTTTGCCTGTGGCGGACAGCCATGCGATGTCCTTCACGCCGGCACCACGGATTCTGCGCCCCTGAAAAAAGTTGCGTCGTCGCAATACGGGTTGTTCCTGCCAGAGCTGGATCACACGGCGGCAGAAGTCCAGAAACTCCTGTTTGTCCTCGTTCAACTCCCATGACAGCCAGCTAATCTCGTTGTCCTGACAGTAAGCGTTGTTGTTGCCCTGCTGAGTGTGACTCAGTTCGTCACCTCCGCGAATCATGGGCACTCCCTGAGACAGCATGAGCGTGGCAAACAGGTTCTTGCGCTGTTGCACTCGCAGCCTGTTTATTTCGGGGTCGTCGGTTTCGCCTTCGTGACCGCAGTTCCAGTTGTTGTTGTGATTGTCGCCGTCGCGATTGTCTTCGCCGTTGGCCTCATTCAGTTTGTGGTGGTACGTTACAAGGTCCCACAGGCAGAAACCGTCATGGGCTGTGATGAAGTTAATACTTGCATGCGGTCTTCGGCCGTTGTGCTCATAGAGGTCGCTGCTTCCGGTCAGGCGAGTGGCAAACTCGTTGACGGCTCCACTGTCTCCGGCCCAGAATCTGCGGATGGTGTCTCGGTATTTGCCATTCCATTCCGACCACAGGTGAGGGAAATTGCCGACCTGGTAACCGCCGCTTCCGAGGTCCCATGGTTCTGCGATGAGCTTGACCTGTGATAGCACCGGATCCTGGAGGATGATGTCAAAGAAGGCGCTCAGCTTGTCTACATCGTGCAGTTCGCGGGCGAGTGCGCTGCAGAGGTCGAAACGGAAGCCGTCGACGTGCATTTCCTCAACCCAGTATCGCAGGCTGTCCATGATTAACTGCAGGACCCGAGGCGACTGCATGTTGAGTGTATTGCCACAACCGGTGAAGTCCTGATAGTACCGGGCGTCATTGGGCATCAGCCGGTAGTAGTAGGCATTGTCAATGCCTCGCAGCGACAGGCTGGGACCAAGATGGTTCCCTTCACCGGTGTGGTTATATACCACATCGAGAATGACCTCGATTCCTGCGTTGTGGAGCGTTCGTACCATCTCCTTGAATTCGCGAAGGACACCCTGAGGGTCCTTTGCTGCCGCGTAGCGAAAGTCTGGTGAGAAGAATGAGAGTGTGTTGTAACCCCAGAAGTTGGAGAGATTCTTCGTCTCAAGATGTCGGTCATCAACATGGTGGTGAACGGGCATCAGCTCAATCGCTGTGACTCCCATCGAGTGCAGATGGGCGATCGCTGCGGGATGCCCGAGTGCCTTGTAGGTTCCTCGAATGTCTTCCGGAATTTCCGGATGCAGACGAGTAAAGCCTTTGACATGAGTTTCATAGATCAGCGTTCTGTGCCACGGCGTACGCGGGTGAGTGTCTCCCTGCCAGTCATACTCACAGTCAAGTACAGCGGCGAGTGGCGCAAATGCGGCGTTGTCGGAATAATCAGGAGTCAGATCGTCGGCATCGAATTTGTATCCGAACATTGTGTCTGACCAGCTGATTCCTCGCCCGAGACCTCTGGCATAGGGGTCCAGCAGAATCTTGGACGGGTTGAATCGATGGCCGTGCTGTGGTTTGTACGGTCCGTGCACACGGATTCCATACAGCTGTCCGGGCCGCAGATCCGGAAAGTACCCGTGCCACGCAAGATGAGTCTGTTCCCTCAACGCGATGCAGTGAGTTTCGGAGCGGTCCGAAGGAGAGTCGAACAGGCAGAGTTCGACTGATGTTGCATTTTCTGAGAAGACGGCAAAGTTTACGCCGTGTCCGTCCCAGGTAGCTCCCAACGGGTATGGAGCCCCCGGCCACTGGCGAATCTGAGTTTCATCGACGCCACCGTCCATTCAGCCATTGTCCCATTGCAGATCCTGCTGTTTCCTCGCAGGTTGGATCGACACTGGATCTATATCGTCAGCGACCGATTTGTCGACGCTGGTTTTTAGGGATTTTGCGGGTTTGCGCTGTTCTTTGGGCAAAATCGATAACACGGTGCCGTCGGGCTACTGCTCAGATGCTGGCGATTCCGGCCGATATGTTGATCCGAGGGCATGTGTTTGCTGTCCTGGTACGTGGCATTTGTCCAAATCAAAAGTGGTCTGCAGTTTTTGTTTGACTGCGTTTTCTCAAAACTTTTAGATATGCAGTGAATCTGCACATTCAGGGCTGAGCATTCTGTCTGTCCTGATTGGATCCTGTCTCTCTCCTGTCTCATCCGGACGATTTTATGCAGACGGCATTTCCCAAAATGGCCGCCGTTCTCCTCACACTGTGCTGCGTGGCATTCATGGGAGTGGGGATCGTGTCGTACTTCGGCCGTCCGCAGCCACTCGCGCTGATGGCTGAGCCAGCCGTTTCCAACTATGAATTTGCGTCCAGCACAAGTGCGGAGGGAGTTTCATGGACTGTGGCTCAACGTGTCGGCAATGAAGCTGGACAGGCCAAGCGAGCGGACAGTGCATATCACGCTCTTACTCAGGCATACAAAATGGAACAGTCTCGGCTGAACGCAGAGACTCAGGATCTGACCAGTCGTCGCCAGATACTCGTCGGTGAGAACGGAGAGATCGCCACTGTCACCCGCGAGCAGTTGCTCGATGTAGCTGCAGTTAAAGCAAGGATTGACGGACTTGTTCAGGATGTTGCTCAAAAACAGGCAGACCTGAAGGACAAGTCAGAGACTCTCCAGGACACGATCAGCAGGTCGACGGAGAAAAGCATTGAGACATCGCGGACCCGCGAAGACGTTCTGCGTCTGCAGGGCGAACTGAATGAACTTCGAACGGATCGATACCGACTGAGGCAGCTTCAACAGCTTCTGACTGATCGCCTTGTCAGACTGCAACTGCAGAACCAGGCACTCTCAGAACGACTGGTTGAGTTTCAGGCGGGTGACGGGTCCGAGACAACAGGAAACTGAGCACGTAGCAAACGCAGTCGCCAAGACTGATCTGGAGAGAATCGATGAACAACGTTGTCGGTAAGACACTCATCATTATGCAGCTGGTGTTCAGCGTGCTGTTTATCTGTTTTGCAGGTGCCGTTTATTCGTTCAAGGGCGAGTGGAAGAATCGGGCACAGCAGCTCGAAACGGATATCGCCAACAAGCAGCAGGTATACGAGGAAAAGGAAGAGGAGTTCGAGCGAATCAAGGCCGAGATCAAGATTGGCTTTGATGAGCTGGTGCTGAAGAATGGCGATCTCCGAACTGAAATTGCTG
>CAJWGB010000068.1 GCA_913031625.1 uncultured Planctomycetaceae bacterium
CTTGAAGTATTCCGCGGCAGACCACGACAGCACCCCTGCGGAGGCTGCAATGTGGGTCACAAGAATTGCGTTTACCGCACGACCATCAGCTGCGACCTGACTTCCTCCGTTGAACCCAAACCAGCCAACCCACAGCAGACCCGTGCCAATACAGGTGTATGTCAGATTGTGAGGTGGCATCGGCTCTGTCGGGAAGCCCTTTCGCTTACCAATCAGCATCGCCACGACCAGAGCGGACACGCCGGAACTGATATGAACAACCAGTCCACCCGCAAAGTCAATCGCCGGGAACATCGGATTGTCAGTATTGAATTCAGACAGCCAGCCGGTACCGGACCAGACCCAGTGAGCAATTGGGCAGTAAACAAACAGCCCCCACAGTGCACAGAAAACCGCCATTGAGGTGAATTTCATTCGTTCCGCAAACGCGCCGCAAATCAGAGCCGGCGTGATGATGAAGAACATTCCCTGAAATACGATGACGATCAGTTTATCACTCAGGGCCGACGCCGAACTCTCGTTAATTTCCTTTTGCAGTTCTGCTCCCTCAGCACTGGTCATGCTGGGTGAGTGTCCATTGAGGAGTACATGGTCGAACCCGCCGAAGTAGGGCGCCAAAGGGTCATCAGCAGGTCGATCGGTGAACGCCAGGCTATACCCAATCACCACCCACAGTACGCTCATCAGTCCCATGAGGAACACACACTGCATCATGACGCTGAGGATGTTCTTCTTGCGAACCAGTCCGCCGTAGAACAGCGCCAGTCCTGGACAAGTCATCATCAGAACCATGGCAATTGAGAACGCCATGAAGGCGACGTCACCGCCCGACGACGCCTCGTCAGCGGCAACAATCTCGGCTTCTTCTGTCTCGCCTCCGGATCCATCTTCACCGGCACCGTCGTCACCCGCTTCGCCATCACCAGATTCACCGTCGGTCGCTTGAGCGGTGTCGCCACCTTCATCGGCCATTACCGAAGTGGTCAGTGCCGGCATCATCCCCCAAAACAGGGCCACCAGCGGAATCAGCAATTGAATACGTCGTAACATGTGATCAACCTCGCCTGAGTCTTGGTCAAACACCCTGCCCCATTCCGTGTCTGGCGGAAGGATGCTTGAGCCGGTTTGCAGTTCTGGCCGCATCGGACGGCCACTCTTTGCCGGAGTGCAGCTGCTTCACATGATGAAACGTCTCGCCTGCAATTTGCTCCAGTGTGTACAGAGTTATTGCAGCCCGGGCTTATTCGCAAGCAATTGCGGTGGAAAGCCACAGAATCTGTGGCATGTTTCAGGTTCCGGAGGGCAACAAGAGGTGCTTCTGCCTGCATTGCAGGCGGCGATGCAATGTTTAAATGCAGTGTTGTGTTTTGGCACAACTTGCGGCTTGTCTAGCCCAGCGGGACGTCATGATACTCCAACGCCCATTCGCGCATATACCTCACCTGTGTCGGTTCAACCCGATAGACCAGCAGCTGAGGGTTATCAATGCTGCCCAGATATTGCCGGAGAAGTGGATTTCCGTCCCAGATCTCCTGAAGCACGGCCCGATCAGACTCCACGATCGCAACGCCGGTAATCCGTACCTGATCGTGGCCTGAATTCATGTAGCAGAGCTCTACTTTCGGATTAGCCGAGATCTCAGCCGTTTTGTGATAGGCCCGCAGATTGGCCACGTAGATCGTGAATCCATCGGTTCGGACAGGAGACACTGGACGCAGGCGAGGCTGATCTCCATCGATACTCGCAAGACAGGGAAATCGATCTTCTGCCACAACAGCTGCCGCCAGTGCAGGTACCTCTGCAGGATCAACAGCCTCCGGTTTGGGTTGTCCCATGACTCACACCTCTTCAGTTCGTCAGTCGACGAACAGGAATTCACTTGTATTGAACAGGGACAGGCAAAGGTGAGTGTACGGACTCTCCCGGTCACTGCCCTCCGCTTCACGCTGTTGAGCCAGATATCGACTCACGATTTGAGTTTCCGCATCGGTCGGCGGGCGACTGAGGATTCGGACAAACGTCGCCTTTATTCTGTCGCGTTCTGTCGCGCCTGTGATATCTACTTTGTCAGCAGTGGCTCTTGCACATTGCAGCGTGAACTCCGAATTCAGCAGGTACAGAGACTGAGGCGCAGTTGTTGTCTGACTGCGAGCCGAACAGCTCACATTTGCACTCGGGCGATCAAACGCTTCGAAGAGCGGATACCGGAGGTTGCGACGAGCAAAGATGTAAATGCTGCGGCGATAATGCTGTGCTTCGTCCTTCGTGACATTCCACTGGTTCTTCAAAAGTGTCGCCACGAGCGCCTTCGGAAGCGGCGGACGCACGCCCGGCCCTCCCCCCGCTCGATTGAGACGGCCGGCTGCTGCAAGCATGGTATCCCGAATCGCTTCTCCTGCGAGTCGCCAGCGAGGATACCGTGAGAGCAGGCGGGCGCCAGGATCACCCTTCAGCGACAACTGCCAGGCGGCCGCTTCTTCCGGTGTCGCGTCCTTCGAAAGAACGCTGCTCTGCCGCCATGTGGCTGATGTCAGAATTAGTCGATGGAGCGACTTAAGGCTCCACTTCTCCCGCACAAGGTATCCCGCCAGCCAGTCAAGCAACTGCTGATTGACGGGAGTACTCCCCATCAAACCAAAATCACTTGCTGAATCGACGAGGCCCGTACCGAAGTGGTGCTGCCAGACCCGGTTTACAATGACTCGAGCGGTCAATGGGTGTCTTGGATCTGTCAGCCACATCGCCAGCCCCAAACGCATCCCTGTTGATTTCTCTGTCGGCGAAGCGTTCAGATCAGAAAAACGAAACAGCCGCGGAACCTGAGGCTGTAGCTCCGGACCGGGGCGTCTGAAGTCGCCTCGAATCATTAAACGCGGAGACTCCTTAACTGGCATGACATCTCGAAGAACGGTGACAGACTTATTCTTCTGCAGCAAGAGAGCCGGCTCAAAGACAGCGCGGAGACGATAAAAGTCATGCTGACTAATAGGATCGTACTTGTGGTGATGACATTGTGCACAGCCGATCTGCAACCCCATAAAGACTTCGCCGACGGTCGACGTCATTTCGTTCAGCAGGGTGTGTCGACGTTCTGCCAGAAGATTAATGTCCGGCATGTCAGGCCCGGCCACACAGAAGTGAGTCGCCCGTATGGCTTCGGGATTCTCAGGCGCAATCTGATCTCCCGCGAGTTGAAGCCGAACGAATTCATCGTATGGCATGTCGCGGTTAAATGCGTCAATCACCCAGTCCCGATACTTCCACGCCTCAGCCCTCGTCTTATCGTGCTCGAATCCATCAGTCTCTGCAAATCGTGCAAGGTCCAGCCAGTGCTGTCCCCAGTGTTCGCCGTAACCAGGTCGATCGAGCACATCGTTAACCAGATCAGAATATTGCTGATCCGAGAGACTGTCAGCCAGATTCAAATCGTCAGCGGTCGGCGGCAACCCCGTGACATCGAGGCACAACCTTCTGATCAACTGAAGAGCGTCCGCCTGTTCTGCAGGATTCAGCTCCCGTTTTTTCAGGGCCGCACCTATAAACCGATCAATGGTGTTGCGTTGCCACTCAGGAAACTCCCCCGGAGGGAGCTCAACAGTGCCAACCGGACGGAACGACCAGAAGTCGCGATCCTGCTTTGTGAGAGCCGGCTCATCGGAATCTGATTCTAAGTCGTCAGCAAACAGCGCGGGGGCAATCAGTACGAAGCCGACCAGCATCTTCAGCCACAGTTTCCAGCATGAGTTGTCAGCCGATGATGCCATGCACCACCTGCGATTCATCGGGACCTGTGAGTCGTTTATCAAGACCGTTGTGAAACCACGTTAACTTCTCATGATCCACACCCAGTAGATGCAGAATCGTGGCGTGAAAATCGTTCACTGAGACGCGATCTTCTGCAGCCCGCAGACCGATATCATCAGTCGCTCCCCATGCACGTCCACCGGAGATTCCCGCGCCGGCCAGCCAGCCGCAGAAGCCCCACGGGTTGTGATCTCGGCCTGTGCCCTGTTCGCTCATGGGCATACGTCCAAACTCACCCGACCAGATCACCAGGGTATCGTCCATGAGCCCGCGCTGCTTCAGGTCCTGCAGCAATGCTGCAATTGGCTGATCTGTCTTCAGACACAGTTTGGAGTGGTTTGATTCCACGTCGGAATGGGCATCCCAACCGCCCGTATCGCCGGAGTACAACTGCACAAAGCGAACACCATTCTCCACCATCCGTCTCGCGAGTAAGCATCGTCTGCCAAACTCTTCGGTGGACCTGCCGTTTATTCCGTACGCTTCCAGAGTCGCTTTTGATTCGCCACTGATGTCGACAAGTTCCGGTGCGGCGGACTGCATCCGAAAGGCGAGTTCGTAGGCACGAATCCGAGCGGCAAGCTGGTCGTCGCCATCACGTGCTGCAAGGTGCTGCTGATTCAGTTTGTTGATGAGGTCCAGATCCGCTCGCTGACGAGTGGCAGAAATCGAAGCCTGTGGTCTGAGGTTCAGGATAGGCGTCGTGCCGGGACGCATCGTCACGCCCTGATAGGTTGCCGGAAGATAGCCGCTCCCCCATGCTGGTGGCCCTCCCTTCAGGCCACCACCCGGGTCGGGCAGCACGACAAACGCCGGCATATCTTTGTTTTCCGTTCCCAGTCCGTAGGCCACCCAGCTGCCAACGCTGGGATTCCCCATCAAAATGCTGCCGGTGTTCATCTGATACACAGACTGCGGATGATTCACGCTGTCTCCATGCAGTGACCGAATCACACACAGATCGTCTGCGTGCCGGGCAATGTTCGGAAGAAAGTCACTGACAGGCAGGCCGGAGTTTCCATGCGGCCGGAAACGCCTGATTGGTGCCATCAGTGGATTCTTCGCCACATTCCGACGCGTCATGACGTTGCCGAAACTCTCCGGGAGCGGCTGGCCGGCGTATTTTGTGAGTACCGGCTTGGGATCGAACAGATCCACATGACTCGGTCCACCGTGCATAAAGAGCCAGATCACCCGCCGCGCCCGCGGGGCGGTATGAAATGCGGACTGCTCGTCAGCCTGCAGCATCGAAGCCGCGGCCAGCATACCGGCGCCACAGCCGGCTTCAGCGAGAAATCTGCGTCTGGAATTCATGCTTCCATTGTAAATGGCGGAGATCCGGACGCAATCTTGAACCAGTCGTTGATGTGTTCACCGACCGAGCAGTTCGACACAACCCTGTAGCCGGCCTCTGAGAGCCAGGCTACATGCGCAAAAGGTCGTGCGACGTTATTCGTCGCCGGCGTCTTCGCCTGAGTCATCACCACTGCCGTCTGCCTCACCGCCACCACCTTCGCCGCCGGAAGCCTTCTCCAGTTCCTCCTGTCGATCCGGATAGTCTTCAACCTCTGTCGGCAGGTGATTGTGTGTGAGCCAGCGAACGAGCAGATCCAGTTCAGTGTCCGTCAGCTGATTGGACTGATAGGCGGGCATCTGGTTGGCGTCGCCATAGTGATGAGCGGCTCCCGGGTTGCGAATAAAGTCTTTCAGCCATGGCTCGGACGCGTACTTCGCGAGCGTAGGCGAACCATCAACTTCATCTTCCGGAATCACTGCGAAGTCTTCGCCCATTGTGGAGTGACAGTCGATGCAGCTGGTTCCTTCCAGATCTCCCGTCCATGCGCCTTCCAGAGCAATGCTGCGACCTTTGGCAACGAGTTTCTCGTCCGGAGCATTGGGGGCTTTGTATTCCTCACGTTCCTTTTCATCGGTCGGCACGTAACCGTGCTGCGCCTCTGAATAGAGGAACTCTGCAACTGCTTTGATCTGGTCTTTGTAGGCCTCGGACTTCAGAAGTTCCGGGTAGCCCGACCAGTCCGCCATCGAGGAACTGTCCCATGGTGAGTCATCGTCCGCGACTCGATCCCTAAACCAGCGAGCATTTTCAAGATGTCGGAAGTGGTGCCTGTAATCAACCACGATTGAAGCCATCCAGTCGCGACTTCCAAAATTGCCAAGGTCTGCCGCTGTTGGTGCAGCGACCTTTCCTTCATCCATCACCAGTTCCCCGCGACCATTGTGGCCGTTGTAGCGGTGACAACTGGCGCAGTGTTTTGCAAAGAGTCGCGGCCCCTGCGTGAACGGGTCTCGTCGCAGAAGTTCAACCGCACCGTCAACGGGGATCCGGTCTGGCCCGGCGGCCAGCTCCTGAGCTCGCCCGGCGTCGCGATGGGCTTCCGCCAGTGCCGCCTGGTGACCCGGGTCGTTGCTGTCTTCAATGAACGCCATCCCGGTCAACACGATGACAGCGGCTCCCAGGAGCCAGATGAAGGCCTTGTTCAGCCTGTGACCCAAATCTCCAAGGAACTTATGAGTCAACGGCATCACGGCGATGATGCCCATGATGATCCCAGGCACTACGATGGCTCCAAATGTCAGTCCCAATGCTTCCACCTGATGGAATCGCAGGAAGCGGAACAGGAACAGGAAGTACCACTCCGGACGCGCTGCATCGAATTTGACCGCCGGGTCTGCAGGAGCACTTAGTTCAGCTCCCTTAAACAGAGCCAGCAGAAGCACAACAGCCAGAACCGCCAGACAGGCGACACCATCTTTGAGCACCTGGTCCGGCCAGAAGTTAGATGTTGGAGCATGATTCTCGTCATGGACAGTCAAGCCATGACGACGGAATACATAGATGTGGAGGACCAGAAAACCGACCAGCAGCGCTGGTAGAATTCCGGCGTGCATTGCAAAAAATCGCGTCAGCGTGAGGTGTCCATACTGCGTGCCGCCCTGAGCCAGCACCTGTACCTGTTCTCCGGCAACCGGAGTGGCACTCATGATGTTGGTCGTTACCTGAGTCGCATAGTAGCCCTTCTGATCCCACGGCAGCAGATAACCGGTCAGCGACAGTCCGAGCACGATCTGCATCAGGACGATGCCCAGCCAGAAATTCATTTCTCGCGGCGCCTTGTAGGCTCCATCAATAATCACCTGCACAAGGTGAATGGCCATCAGGACAACCATCGCTTGTGCTGCAAAGTGGTGGATTCCGCGAATCACGAAACCCAGCGTCATCTCATTCTGAATGTAGTAGACACTCTCCCATGCTGTTCGAGTGCTTGGGCTGTAGGCCGACCACAACATAAAACCGGTGATCACCTGAAGAACAAACGTAAAGACCAGCGTGCTGCCCCACACGTACCGCCAGCGAGCTCCACCGGGGACTCGTTCATAAAGGGCTTCGTGCAGCAGGCCTTTGATGCCTGTGCGGTCGTCCAGCCAGTTCACGAGAGCTTTCATGTGATCGATTCCGAGTATATTTTGTTGCTAAGGCGTGCATGCGAGGCATGCCGAAAAGTCAGGTCGCAGGCGAGAGCGTCGGTTACAGCTCAATCTTGTCCGCGGTTGCGCCACGGAAGTTGCGATACCTGAGCCACAGGGACTGGTTGTCCGGGCCAAGCTTGATTTCGAGGCTATCCATGTCACGCGGCGGAACCTCGTTGGTCTTGTTACCGTCGAGGTCAAATGAGCTGGTATGACACGGGCAGAAGAAGTCATTCTCTCCGCTGCGATAGTTCACTGAACAACCAAGGTGCGGACAGATGGAATTGAAAGCGATGATGTTGTTCTCTGGCAGCCGACGCAGCCAGACGCTGCCAACCGGGACATCACGGAAGCGATTCCATGCATCGTCCAGTGTGTCCTTCACGGTCACAGAAACGGGCTGGCCATCCTCCGGGAGGGCGTCCAGAGTGACAGGCAACTGGATGAAGCCATCGAATTCGTCCCCGCCGTCGCCCTCCTCGTCTCCGCCGCCCTTCTTCTTTCGCAGAATGGGGTCAAGGTAAAAGATTCCAGCGAGTGTGGACGGCACCGCCACCAGCAGAAAACTGAGAACGGCCGTAATTCCCTGAATGAGCAGGCCGCGGCGCGATTCCTCGGAAGCCTCTGCAGGACCATCAGTCACAGCAGTTTCACTGGCAGCAGGAGAGTCAGCGCGGACTTCTTCTTCGGGTGTTTCTGAGTCAGACATGTTGTTGCTCCCGGAACGGGAAGGAGAGTTCGTGTCGGGCCGAACAGGCGTTTAGCACGGGCGGGAGTGTAATTGGAACGCGCAGAGCATCAAATCACAAGGACGGAAATCAGTACCGTCCAGCATTCCCTGAACCCTTCTGTTTTTTCAAAAAATGGGTCTTGTCGAAACGATCACCCCTGGGGCGACGCCTGATTTGCACAGACCACGACAGTTCACGCTATGATCTACGGCTGACGAAACCCGATTCCAGTTCCAATTGAGCCCGGATCCGAATTCATGGCGACTCGTTCCCCATTAACTGCATATTCCGTCCTCCTGCCGCTGTTTCTGATGCTGCTCGCTCCCGCAGCCAGCGCGGACGAATCCGGATTCTATGACCCCGTTGAGAAGAATATCGAAGGCTGGACTATCAAGGTCGACCCGAAACTGTTGGCGGCGGAGAATAAAGACACGGCCGATCGAGCCTTCAAGGCACTCGCGAATCACCTGCAGAGGATTGAGTTCATTCTGCCCGAAGATAAAGTAAAGGAGCTCCGAAAACTCCCCATCTGGATCGATCTCAATCACAAACTGTCGTCCATGCAGTATCACCCCGGGCGCGGATGGCTGATCAACAATGGGTATGACCCACGTCTGGTAAACCACGTCCACATTCCTCGCGCAAAAGCGCTGTTCAATCGTGGCACATGGGCCAAGCACCCCTACGTAATCCTGCACGAACTTGCTCATTCGTACCATGACCAGGTGCTGGACTTTGATCACGCTGAGATCAAGGCTGCATGGGAGAATGCCCGGGACACCGGGATCCTCAGGGGCGTCCTGTTGTACACCGGTCGCAAAGTGGACCACTACGGACTGACAAACCACAAGGAGTATTTCGCTGAGTCCACAGAAGCCTACCTTGGAGTGAACGACTTCTACCCGTTTGTTCGCGCTGAACTCAAAGAACACGATCCCCGAATGTACGACACACTGCAGAAGATCTGGGGCCCCGTGAGATGATGCAGCCGAAATAGAGCGACGGAATCCTGCCCACGAAAGGCTACTCTGACGGCAACAACAATCTGCAGACCTCAACAACCTGAAACTGCCATGAAACACCTCAGCCTTTTTCTGACGCTCCTGATTCTGACACCTGCCGCCAACGCGAAATCGTGGTTGTTTGTGAGCCTGCTCCAGAAGAAACAGATCGTTATTTTCGAGCAGAATTCCCAAACCGGTGAGCTCACTCGTCACGGTGTCAAGGACTGTGATGAGGAACCAGCGGCCATGGCGGTCTCCCAGGACCGAAAGACCCTCTACGTTGCCTATCGTTCGTCTCAGGAACTTGCAGCGTTCAGGATTAACAAAGACACCGGGGAACTCCAGTTGTTAAACAGAGTTCCCGGCGGAGATGACCCGGCCTACCTGCTCCCAATACGAAATGACCAGTACCTGTTGTCCGCCTACTACGTTTCCAACAAGGTGGTCGTGCACGCCCTGAAGGAAGATGGTTCTCTCAGTGCCGAGCCTCTGCAGACAGTACCAACGGCTGAAAAGGCGCACGGCATCGCCACGACGGCGGGCGAGAATCGAGTCTGGGTCACACACACTGGCGCCAACCGTATCTATCAATTCCGGTTTAGTCGCCGAGGCCGCCTACGTCCGCTCGATCCGCCGTTCGTCGCAACTCCTGATGGTCACCACCCACGCCACATCGCAGTGCATCCATCCGGCAAATGGGCGTACACGAGCAATGAGGCAGGCAGCAGTGAAGACGACGGCCTGAGCGTCTACTCGATTGATTCCGAATCTTCTTCGCTGACTGAAATCCAGTCTATTACCAGCGTGCCGGCTGACTTTGATGCGTCAAAGAATTCAACTGCACGATGTGAAATGACTCGCGACGGGAAATTCGTCTACGTGGCAAATCGTGGGCACGACAGCATCGCCGGATACGCAATCGACCAGACGACAGGCAAAGCAGAACCTCTGGGCCACTTTCCAACAGAATCCGTTCCACGTTCGTTCACCACTTCTGCAGATGGTCGATTCCTGTATGCCGCGGGACAGGCCAGCGGCAGACTGGCAGCGTTTCGGATCTCTGAAGACGGTCGCCTTGAACGATTCGAAACTTATGATTCGGGGCCTGTCTCATGGTGGGCAATCCTTGTTGAGGATTGAGCGGACGAATTGCACTGGAACAACACAGCGCAGAACACCTAAACTTCACAGACAAGGTATTTTCTTCTGGCGACCGTTGCCGATTTCCATGCGCGTTTCCTGCTGTCTGACACTGATCGTTAGTTTCCTGGTTCTGTCGCCGCTCCCGGCTACAGCTCAGGGACGGGATGATGATTTTCCGGACTTCGATGAGCTTGATCTGAAAGGGGGAGGGCCGGACAAGGCATTTCAGGCAGACGAAAGAAGGTCTCCACGACTGGATGACACGCCGCTCCGTCCACGAAACAATTCGGGAGACGCGTTCCCGGACAATGTTCTTCCACCCGCCACTAACCAACCCACGCCTCAGCAACTGAGCCCGCTGGATTCGGGAGTCGAGCCTGGGAAGCAAGGCAGTAGCACACGCGTAATCTCTCGTCCGAGGTTGCAGGATGAAGCGCCCATTCCTGCGTTCGACTGGCAAAACAAACGCACCTCAATCGCTGACCTCCGGTTTCCGACGTTTCCCAATTCAGATATCAGCACAGCCACAGCCTTCGATCACGGCAAGGCAATGCTGACAGACCCGGAAGAGCAGGCCTATCTCGATCTTCTGGATGCAGTTGAAACTCAGCGAGCCGCACTTTTACGAGAAGCAGCAGACACTGGTAAAAACTCTGCGAAGGCTCAGGGGCGATGGGAGACGGCATTCTACAAGTATGCCGCCGCACGACGTCTGGCATGGGAAAGCGGACATCTGCGGAGCAGAGCAGGGCAGCGGGCGATTGATGGCAAACCCAACCCATTTCAACAGGCCGTGAGTGACAACTACGACCTGCTGATGGACATCAATCTCTTTCCGGGCGAATTTATGGGACGGCCAGTTGCCCTTTACGGAATCTACAAGCCACATTCGAAAGTGATGCTTGGAGATACCCAGGAAGAGTCTGCTCGGACATTCGCACCGGAAGGCGGTTTTCGAAATCGACGACGCCCGGTTGCCGTGACTCGAGGCACACTTATGGGGATGGACGGTCGTGAAATCATCGCCACAGTCGATACACAGGGGCTTGATTCACCTCAGGATCTGGACACGGGCAATGCAGTCCGAGTGCTGGTCAAAGGGTGGGTCGTCAAGCAATGGGACGGGCACCCGCTGATCTACTGCCAGTCACTGCGTCATCTGGGCGCGTTGCCCCATCGAGATCTGATCACCGCTAACGCGATTGATCGCCATCGTCTCCACGAATCAGAAACATGGCTGTATTACGAAACGATTCGGCAGCTGGACGCAGTGCCCGCAGACCTGCAGAGAAAGGCCGCAGGTCTGCAGATTGCTCGTCGCCTCGACACATTGATGCGAGAGATAGATGAGCAGACAAAGAAGGAGACCGAAGCCGCAGCAGTCAGGCTCGAAAAGAAACAGATCACGGAAACCGAGTATTCCAGAATTGTGGCAGCATTGAAACGGCGTTTGATCGGTCTGGTAAAACGATACCGAGAGCAAAAGGATAAACCCGAAGAATTCCGCGCCTATGTTGATATGCATTTTAATCCGGACGAGTGGCAGGGGCAGATGGTCACACTGCGCGGTCACGTCCGTCGAGTGGTGAGTTATCCTGGTGACAAGGACCAGTTTCAGGGCCAGATGCTCCACGAATTGTGGCTCTTCACGGATGACTCCCAAAAGAATCCCGCCGTGATCGTGACTACTGAACTCCCACCAGAGTTTCCTCTGGACGCAGAGGTGGTTGATCGAGTCATAGCAACGGGGTGTGTCTTTAAGCGATACGTCTATGGTTCCCGGGGTGTCAAAGAACAGGCGGACGGAGAGATGAAGGTCGTGAATGTACCTCGCGTCGCTCCTCTGATCCTCGCCGGAGAAGTGACATGGAACCCCACTCCGTCGCAGATCAGGGCCATGGTCGCTGACGGCGTGTTGTCCGATGAGTCTGATATTGCTGTTGAAGTTGCACAGCTCCCGGAAGACGGACTGGTCAGGGTCCTGTCATGGATTTTAACCGGCTCGGTCCTGCTCGTAATCATGGTCCTGTGGGGAAGGAATCAGCGCGAAGAGCGTGAACGAGTTCGCCTCAGGAAGAGAGTAGATGAGATTCCACAGTTTCAGGAACAGTCTGATCTTCTCGAAGAAGCACTGCCCGGTCAGCCTGGAGACCTTGCTCCGTAGCTTACGGACCCGGATCACGCCCCGGCGGTCATCACGATACGCCACCGTGCGGACTGAACCACAAGCCGGGCAGAACGCGAACGTCAGGCTGAGGTCATTAAGATTCTGAAACACACGGGCCCCCGGTTCCGTCGAAGAAAGCGGCGATCTGTTACGATGGTCGGTCCGCAGTGCTGTGCTGCAGAATTTCTTTCACTGTGTTCCTGACGTGTGCGCCGGAATGAGAATCACTCTGCCCATTTGTCTGTTCTTTCTGCTCGCCGGATTCACGCGTGCGGAAGGCCCCGACTACGAAAAACAGATTGCTCCGATCTTCGAAGAACACTGCATCGACTGCCATGGCCCTGATACTCAGGAAGCCGGTCTGCGACTGGACCGTAGAGCTTTGATGCTTAAGGGCGGCGACAGCGGACTGGCATCTCTTGTCCCGGGCAAGCCGCAGAAGAGCCATCTGATCGAACGGATTACAGCTGCAGCTGCAGCAGAACGCATGCCCCCCGAAAGTGATCCGATTCCACTGGAGCAAAAGGAGCTGATTTCTGAGTGGATCGTCGCCGGGGCTGAGTGGCCAGGCCAGATGAATGACCGCGTGGAATTAGCCACAGACCACTGGTCATTTCAACCAGTGAAACGCCCTGAAGCGCCGACAGGCTCTCACCCTATTGATGCGTTTTTGAACAGGTCTCTCAGTCAGATGAAGCTGACTGCCAACATGCGTGCAACTCCTGAAGCACTGATACGACGTGCTTCAATCATTGTGACAGGTCTCCCCCCAACACCGGAACGGGTGCAGGAGTTTGTGGCCGCATCCGCGAAAGACGCTGACACGGCATGGGTCAACCTGGTCGACGAGCTCCTGGCATCGCCTCATTTCGGTGAGCGCTGGGCGCAGCACTGGCTGGATGTGATTCGCTGGTCTGAATCAAACGGATCAGAAGCTAACCTGTACCGAAAGAACGCATGGTTCTACCGAGACTACGTCGTTCGCGCATTCAACAGCGACCTGCCGTACGACCAGTTCATTACCGAGCAGATCGCCGGTGACTCCACAGGCGCGGGCGACGCGATGGGATTTCTTGTGGCTGGCCCTCACGTACCGGCAGCAACGGTCGGTCAGGAACCCACTGCGATTCGACAGGCGCGAGCGGACCGGATGGATGAGATCATTCAGACTGTTGGCACGTCTGTCCTTGGCCTGACCATGGGCTGCGCTCGCTGTCATAACCACAAGTTCGACCCTGTTTCAATTTCTGATTACTACTCCCTGGCAGCCGTCTTTCAGGACATTGAATTCGGCAGCCGTCTCCCGGAATTCGCCAAAGATCATCCTCGAGCAGTCCGCAGCCAGGAGTTAAGAGAGGAGATTGCTCGGCGACGAGAAGTCCTGCGAAAGTCCGGAGGCTGGGAAGAGAACTGGGGCGCTTGGAAGGAGTTTCACTTTCGCCCATTCAGGACAAAGTCCGTTCGGATCCAGTTTAAGACTCCGTATGTCGGAATTGATGAAATTGAGATCTATGGCCCAGAAGATCCCGATCGGAATCTCGGTCTCGCAGTCGACGGTGTGACTGTCAGTGGACCAGACGAAATGGTGGCAGATGGTCGTAACAAAATTACTCGGATTAACGATGGTGAATATGGAACGATGGCGTGGCGTGCCCGGGCCGCCAAAGATTCGAAGGACCGTCCGTACGCCATCCTGACCTTCCCGGAGCCAACCGTCATCTCGTCGATCCGGCTTAGCTCTAATCGTGAGTACAACCTGGAAACCGACTATCTGGAAAAGAAGCCTGGTTTCGCATTCAGGGACTACGAGATTCACAGGCTAAAGGATGACGGCGAATGGCAGAACTATGTTGGAACCTGGTGGGTCAATAACAAGGTCAACAGGGAAAACGCAGAGCGGGCCGCAGAGGTAAACGCGCTGCAGCAGGTGATCACCAAACTGCAGCAGGAAGGGCCTCAGCCAGCTTTCGTTGGCAGACTCGTACGCCCTGTCGTCACGCATGTCTTCCACCGAGGCAGTCCGGAAAACCCTCGTGACGAAGTTCCACCGGCGGCACCCAAAATTCTGAACGGCGGCCTCGGGCTCAACAGCTCATCGACAGGAGCTCAGCGGCGTGCTGAGTTCGCCAGATGGGTCGTGGATCCCGCAAACCCGTTGACAGCTCGAGTAATGGTGAACCGGGTCTGGAGTCATGTCTTCGGAACCGGCATTGTGGCGACTTCCGGCGACTTCGGAAAAGCGGGAGCCACCGCCTCACATCCGGAGCTGCTTGACTGGCTGGCCTCGGAGTTCGTCACTCCGAAACAAGCGAACGTACAGCCATGGTCAACGAAATCGCTACTGCGTCTGCTGCTGACGTCTAACGCCTTTCAGCGTTCCAGTCTTCCTCAGGATGGCGGACTGGCTGCAGATGCGCAGGCACGACTTCTGTGGCGTTACCCGCCAAAGCGCGTCGAAGCAGAGGTCATTCGAGACAGCATCCTGCAGGCGTCCGGCAAGCTCGATCTCTCCATGGGAGGCATCGGCTACCGAATCCACAATATCAAGAAGACATATGCTCAATGGGAAGTTGTCGACAACCATGGTCCGCACACCTGGCGACGCATGCTGTATCAGGAACGTATGCGTCGCGTGGATGACAGACTTTTTACCGCGTTCGATTTTCCTGACTGCGGTCAGGTGCGACCTCGCCGCCCCATTTCGACCACGCCACTGCAGGCGTTGAATCTGCTCAACAGCGACTTTATGGTCGAGCAGTCGAAGCTCATCGCGGAACGTGCCCAACAGGACTCTCCCGACGATGCTGAGTCTCGTTGTTTCGAGCTCATTCTTGGACGAGTGCCTGATGCAGACGAATTAGCTGCCGCGAAAGACATCGCCGCAGATCAGGGCCTGAACATCGTGTGTCGCAGTCTGCTGAACGCGAACGAATTCGCCTTTCTCCCTTAGACTCAGCCGACCTGAAACCCGAACTACCAGATCCCGTAACCCAAACCGTCATGAACGAAGCCGAACATCTTTCCGCCCTCGGTCGCCAACTCCTGTGTCGTCGATCCTTCATGGGAACGGCTGGGATGGGAATGGGGGCTGCCGGCCTCGCCTCACTCCTTTCTCAGCAGGGGCTTCTTGCCGAAGAGAAGCCGGGGGAATTCAATGGTAAGACTCCCATTCGCCCAGAGGTTGATTCGCGTAATCCCCATGCACCGCGCAAGCCGCACTTCGAAACTCCCGCCAAACAGGTGCTCGTCATCTTCTGCCCGGGCGCAGTCAGTCATGTGGATACGTTTGATCACAAGCCTGAACTCACTCGGCTGCACGGCCAGAAGCCTCCACACCTGCCAAAAGTGACGTTCGAAGGACCATCCGGCAACATCGCTAAACCGTTCTGGAAGTTTCGGCCTCAGGGACAGTCTGGCAAGATGATCAGTGAGTTGCTGCCGCACCTTGGTGCGCTGGCGGACGATTTCTGTTTCATTCACTCACTGCACACCCAGACCAGCGCTCACCCTCAGGGCGAAAACTTCATGCACACCGGATTCACGATGGAAGGATTTCCGTCATTTGGTGCTTGGGTGACTTATGCGCTCGGAGCCGAATGTTCTGACTTGCCGGCATTCGTGGCGATCAATGATCCTCGGGGACTGGCTCGATCCGGCAAGAACAACTTTGGCAACGGATTCCTGCCGGCCTCATTTCAGGGGACGGCGTTCACTGCGAAGAATCCGCCTGACAACCTCAACCGTCCCGCTGGTCTGAGTGCTCAGGATGATCTCGCAACCAATTCACTGCTGCAGCGACTAAATGCACGGCACCTGCAGCGTTACCCTGGCGATAGTGACCTTGCCGCCCGAATCGCCAGCTATGAGCTCGCCGGCCGGATGCAGATGTCAGTACCGCAGATTATGGATCTCAAAGGAGAACCAAAGTCGATTCATGACGCGTATGGAACCGAAACCGGCAGCGAACTGAAGAAGGCCTACGCCGCAAATTGTATCCTCGCACGACGTCTGCTGGAGAAAGGGGTCCGCGTGGTACAGCTGTTCAACGGGAGTGACCCCTCCGGCGGTAACGGGATCACGAACTGGGATTCCCATTCCAACATCCTGAAGACGCACGCAATGCAGGCGGAGATTATGGATCAACCAACCGCCGCGCTGCTGAAAGACATGAAACGCCGAGGCATGCTGAAAGACACCCTGGTTGTCTGGTGCACAGAGTTCGGCCGCATGCCGTTTCTGCAGGGGAACGGCACAGGCCGTGACCACAATCCCAATGCATTTACCTGTTTCTTCGCCGGCGCCGGCGTTAGGTCAGGGTTTAGCTATGGGATGAGCGACGAGTTTGGCTTCAAGTCAGTAGAGAACAAGACCAGCGTCTACGACTTCAATGCCACGATCCTGCATCTGATGGGGCTGGATCATGAAAGGTTGACGTGGTACCACAATGGCCTTGAACGCCGGCTCACCAACGTCCACGGCCACGTCGTTCACGACGTGTTGTCCTGACCGATTCGCAGGATTGGAACTCGGCCGTCTCCGTCGAGAGTCACGCGTCTTCGGTGGAGCCCGCTCTCACCCGGCAGATCAACTAAAGTCCCCCTCAGCCACCACAGAGCACTAAGAAGCTCAGGGGGTCAAATTCGCTATTTTGCCTTTACATTGACGGTAACTTCCGGCTCCCCGTCTTCGGGCACCTGGACCGAAGCGACCGTGTGGGTCCCATCTCGTTTGCCGTCTTTGGTCATCCCAAACCGTGAAAACGTCGCGGACAGAACTCCTCCCTGTCGGAAGTACGCTCCCCGAAACTCAGCCGCAGTCAATGGCTTCACATCCGGATGCTGTTTCCGGAGTTCTGCATTCGCTGCTTTCAGCAGCTTTGCGATTCCCTTCTTTCCACCGACTCGGACTTCATTCATGACCGAGTTCATTTTCTTCTCGATCGCTCTCAGGTTCTGCAGCTCTTTGATGTCCTCGTAGAACTCCCCCGTCATTCCGAGAGCGTACTGGCTGGCAGTGTGCCTGCGGTCTGCCAGTTGAATGACGAAAGCACTCACGGGTGCGTCTGCTACCTGGGGTATCTGCCGCGCCTGTTGAGCTTTTTTCATGCGAGCCTGAACGTCCTTCTCGTCGTAGTCGAAGAACTTGTTCTCCGTGACGCAGAACTGGAGCAGGGACTGCAGTTCCTTTCTGCTGATCTTTCCTTCGATGTCCTTAGCCTGTCCATACAGATCCGGCATCAGAACGGTTCCGTCAGCAAGAACAGACATGACGGGAGCCTTATTGAGTCTTGGCAGGGTGAACCCACTGTGAAGATCAAACGAAATCACCACTGCCTTTGGATCTTCGGGCAGCGGAAACGATTTCGGCTTTTCATCGGCAAGCAAAAAGGAGGAAAACACGACCAGGAGTCCAAGTGCGATTCGGAGCATCAGCATTCAATCCAGAAAGAGTTATGTGCAGGCCGAGGCACGGAAAAGTAGCCCGTTTCCTGCTGCACCCTTTTTATGCGGATTGCCAGTGAATTGGTTCAGCAAACCTCCAAAAAAACGCCCCTTCGCGGCGGTTTCCGTTCGAGGGCAATTGGCCTTGATCGACGGTGGCAAACCAAAACTGGCGTGATTGCCGCCGGAATTCCGGCCGAACTCCTCCCGTTCGGCGTGTGTCTTCCATATACTTTGAACCGATTCAGGACGAGATCCGTTGTCCTGAATTCACTCATCTGGAGCAATCCAGGGATCGGGGGCGATCGGATTTGACTGGGTCATCGTCGATCAGGGTGGCGTGTCGTGGTTGATCAGCAGGCCACGTAAAAAGCTGATCAAACAATATCTGCTAATCCGCAGTATTCTCTCGCTGCCTAGTAATAGGTAGTGCCGGACAAGGAATCCCCGTCTGAGGAGTCCGAAGTCTGGTTGCAAATTCAGACTGGCATAGGTTCAACGTTCGCTACGGCCTTTGCGAGATTTGTGGTGAACTGGTGACAGCAGGTCTTGTTCGGAGAACCTCGCAGTCATGAGATTAATCAACGGACTACACACGTAGAAGCTCTGGTTAAGAGTCCACAGGACGCGGGTTCGATTCCCGCCGCCTCCATTCGGGCCAATTTGCGAGAGATCGCAAGTTGGCCCTTTTCATTGGTTTACAGGGCACAGCACAAAGGGGACACAGCACAAAGGGGACACCCACTCTTGCCAATCACCGACAGGTGACGTGACGTGTTCCGCGGAAGCATGGGCAAGGTGAATAAAACAGGCCGAGGCAGCTGGACCGTGCACTGCAGCGGCGGTCTGGTGCGACCAGGGGCATTCAGCGGCGGGTTTCCGCACCCAGAGCAGTGGGCGTCACAGGCCGGTGCCGACCTGGCAGCTCGGGCGGCAATTCATCCTTATCTGCCGCGATGCAATGGATTTGTGGTGTGGAGCTCAGCGGTGACAAACCGCCATTCGCTGACCGGGATCAACAGAATGTGGGTGTCCCCTTTGTTCGCTGCGCGAACACGTTGAACACGGGGCCCGAAGATATCGGCTTTGCCGCCAGCCGTGATGGAATCAGGTGGGGTCGCTATCGGCGTCAGCCATGGATTCGACTCGGGATGGAGGGAGCGTTCGATTCCGGCAACATGTATCCGGCGCGGGGTATGATCGTGCTGGATCGCGAGATCTGGATGTACTACACTGGCTACGACACCTTATACGGAGACGTTGACGTCAAGCAGCGGATGAAACCCGTGCTCAGCCGCGTGGTGCTGCGCCGAGATGGATTCACGGCCGTGGAAGCCGATTACGACGGCGGCCAGTTCACCACACCACCGTTGAGATTCGAGGGAGACGCCCTCCACTTGAACGTCGATACCTCGGCGCTCGGACTGGCCCGTGTGGAGATCCAGGACGTCGCCGGCCAGCCGATAGATGGATTCACTCTGGAAGACTGTGATCGCATCCACACGGCCAACACAGTGGACCGCGTGGTGACGTGGCGACGCGGCCAATCCAGCGTGGCCCAAGTGCAGGGCCAACCAGTGCGTCTACGGTTCGAACTGAGATTCGGAGCCAGGTTGTATGCGTTTCAATTCACGCCGAAAGCCAAGTGACCCCGCCATGGCCCGCATCGCATTCTGTGCCGTCACCATTCTGTTGCTGATCTTGCCATTCTCTGTCATTGCTGACGAGGGGCACAGGCAGATCTATCTACTGATGGGACAGTCCAACATGGTTGGGCGGGGCGAACTTACTCGTTGGCCGCCACACCCGCGGGTTCTCTGTTTCAGCAAGGCCGGCAAGTGGGTTCCCGCGGTCGATCCGCTGCACGAAACAAGCTCACGGGACCGCGTCGGGCCGGGCCTCAGTTTCGGACGCGGGATGCTGCACGTTGTCGATCAGAAAGTCACTATCGGTCTGGTTCCCTGTGCCGTTGGTGGCTCCCCGCTTTCGCGATGGGAGAAGGGTGGTGATCTGTACGAGGCGGCCGTTCGGCGTGCTCGTGAAGCGACGAAGGACGGCTCGTTGATGGGGTTTCTCTGGTTGCAGGGCGAGAAAGACGCGAAGGAACTGGCCCTCGCGAAGAGTTACGCGAAGCGACTCGACGAGATGATTCACGATTTTCGTCGTGAATTCGGAATGCCTGAGCTTCCGTTCGTCGCTGCGTTGCCGTGCGTTGAGCTGGCTGAGCGTGACGATCGTCCCGGTGCGGAACTTGTTACGGAGTCGCTGAAAGAGCTACCGCGTCGTGTTGGGCACACGGCGACCGTCGATTCATCTGGCTTGAAGAGCACGGGAGATCAGACACACTTCTCGACGCAGTCGCAGCGCGAACTGGGACGCCGCTACGCAGAAGCGATGGCGAGATTGTTGGGTCACGGCGATGCGGAGATCCCCGATTGCTCGTGTCCCTACCGAACGCCGGAAGCCTGGCGGCAGGCTGTCCCAGCCAAATACCAGAGGCGGCCGGAATATGCATTCGTTGAAGCAGATCCGGAACTGCCGAACGTACTGCTGATTGGTGACTCGATCTCAATGTCCTACACGGCGGGCGTCCGCAAGAAACTCGCCGGGAGCGCCAACGTTTATCGGGCGCCGGACAACTGCCGTTCGACGCGACAGACGCTGGACGAGATCGAGACCTATCTTGGTGGCATGAGGTGGGACGTGATCCATTTCAACTGGGGCGTTCATGATCTCACGCACCTGGATGAGTCCGGCAAAGCTGTTCCGCCGCCTGAGGGCCAACTTCAGGTGCCGCTGGATCAGTACCGGGACAACCTTGGAGAACTGCTGCGGAGATTGCGGCAGACGGAAGCCGAATTGATCTGGGCTTCGACGACTCCCATCGGACGGAAGGCCGAAATCAAAGGCTTCCGACGCAACAGCGACGTCATCGCTTACAACCTTGCCGCCAGCGAGTTGCTGAAGGAAGGGAACGTCACCACGAACGACCTCTACGCGTTGGTGAAACCGCAAGCCGAACAATGGTTGAGCGATGGAGTGCATTTCACTGGTCAAGGCCAGAAGGTTCTGGCAGAGGCTGTCGCACACGCAATCCGGAATTCCCTACCAGATGAAAAGCGGACAGAACCAACCGCACTGAGCCCATTTGCTCGCAAGCTTCTCGCTGCAGACGACACTGACCTCATGCGGCTTTCCCGCGGCGAAAGTCAGGGCCTGATCGAACTGGCTCCGGTCAATCTGCCGACAGCTCCAAAGGGTGAAAACGACCATTTCGGCTGGCCGGTCGCCACAATGGCGGACGACACGCTGATCGTCGTCCACCGAGCCATGCCTGGCCACAACCGCAAGCTTTCCGGCGAGGCCGACGCTGACACCACGTATTCCAGCATCGTCCGCTCAACCGATGGCGGCCAATCGTGGTCAGAACCGTATGACGTGCGACGCTGCATGACGGAAGAAGACCGCAATCGCGGCGGGTCAGTCCCACTGTTTCATCGCTACAAGTTTGATCCCGACAACCACAGCCCGCTCGGTTACACGCTGCACCTGAATGCGATTGGAACAACGCGCGACGGAGCCGTCATCCTCGTCAGTGATCACGGAGTGTTCCGCAGCGAAGACAGTGGCCGCACCTGGAAACACCTGCGAGAATCTTTTCGTGAAGACCGCCACGACGGTCCGTACGTCTCGGTCGGTCCGCGAATCATCGATCATCCGGAACACGGTCTGCTGCTGTTTGCACATCACACGATCTTCAAGAATCATCGTCCTCACGAAATTGTGCGTGAACTGGCGATCTATCGATCGCGCGACCGTGGCGAGAGCTGGGAGCGGACGACTCTGGCGTTGCCGAAGTGGTGCCAGCCGGGTGAACCCGAAGCCATTCTTCACGACGATCACTTAGTGGCGATGGTCCGCAATCAGGATTCATCAAAGATACTGACGCAAATGCGATTCCAGTTTGGCGACGAAGCAATTACCGACGCCGCCAATACCAATATGACGACGCGCCGTTCGGTCGATACGTCCGCGATCTGCTTCAATCCGGTCACGAAGCGGTACGAAGTTGTTCAGTCGAAACGCGAAGACATGAGCATCAACCTCTTCAGCATCGCGCCGAAAGACTGGGACACGGCGAAGTGGCGTCTGGAAGCGCGACTCTTTAAACGCAAGGGCTCTTTCTACTCGACTGCGGACGGCTTCCACACCGGTGGAGCCGTTATCGACGAAAAACGCCGAGTCCAGCACATCTTCTTCTACAGCGGACATCCGGGCGGACCGGCCGGAGTGTTTCGTCTAACGCGAACTCTGGATACGCCAAAGCTGAGGGAGTTTCTGAAGCCGCGAAACCGGCCCGACAAACGGGACACGGTCCACTGGACTGGCAACGCTCGGTCTGGATCAGCGCTACAGTCGAGCAACTGGAATGATTCCGGCAACTGGGATATCGGAGTGCCGGATCAGCACGATGTGGTCATCTTCGAGCAGCCCGGCGCCGGCCAATCGATCCGGATTGACGATGTCGCCGACATTGGAAAGCTCGAATTGCGACTCGCGCAAGAGACCGACCGATTGACACTCACCGGTTCAGGCAGGCTTGTAATTCACGGCGCGGAGACGATTCGAAACAAGTATTCCACCGCGCTGATCGAGACCGGAATTCTCGATCTCGGGCCGGACTTGAATGTAGAGATTCGCAACCAGCGATTCGTCGCGGGCAATCAGGACGGAACGATTGCCATTCGATCCAACCGAGTCCGTGTCGGCAAAAAAGAGCCGACGAGCGACGACTATAAAAGCGATGGAGAGCACCTGAAGCTGAGCATCACCGATCGCGGTCGATTCCTGTTAATGACGGAACACTGGGACCCCGGCATGTCGCTGGACATGTCGGCAAGCCACACGGAAGGCCCCAAGGTCTTCGACTTTGCGTTGAAAGACGCTCCGCAAGGCGTGACCTTCATCCGCCTGAAGGAACACGACGGCGATGTGGTTGAAATTCGCGGCTTTGACGAAGACGACTTTTTCCGCTTCCGCGCAGACCCGTTCAAGTCATGTGACAAGGGCAAGGAGTTCCGAATCGACGCAGTGAAGTTCGTCGGCTGGCCGGACAACGGCAAAGCTGCCGTCGAACGGCACGGAGAGTACTGGTATCTCAAGCCCGCAACAGCCGGTTTGCCCAGGGATTAGGACCGTTCGGGCAGACGCACAAAGGGGACACCCACTCTTGCCAATCACCGACAGGTGACGTGACGTGTTCCGCGGAAGCATGGGCAAGGTGAATAAAACAGGCCGAGGCAGCTGGACCGTGCACTGCAGCGGCGGTCTGGTGCGACCAGGGGCATTCAGCGGCGGGTTTCCGCACCCAGAGCAGTGGGCGTCACAGGCCGGTGCCGACCTGGCAGCTCGGGCGGCAATTCATCCTTATCTGCCGCGATGCAATGGATTTGTGGTGTGGAGTTCAGCGGCGACAAACCGTCATTCGCTGACCGGGATCAACAGAATGTGGGTGTCCCCTTTGTTCGCACTGCGTGAAGCTGACGCCACATCTATTTCGCCACACGATGGCAAAGCAGTTCTTGGCGAAGAATGACAACGACCTCGTGAGCTTGGCTCAGATTTTAGGTCACGAGTCACTCTCAACGACCGCCCGGTACACGAAGCGAACTCAAGATGAGTTGGGTGACGCATCAGATCGTTTGAGTTACTGATGGCTGGCACCGCCGCCTTCGGTGTGAGAACGTCGTCTTGGTGGCCATCATTGATGTTTTTCTTGACTGACAGTCATGTGTTTCCAAATCTCAGAAATGCTTCCATGCAATCACGTCGTCAGAAAGTTGCTATCTCTTCTGGCTCAACCGAAAGACGGTTGGCAAGAATGCTAAGCGTCTTCTTCTGGATGCGTGTGACCTTGCCTTGCTCAATTCGAGCCACTGTCTTTGCAGTGACATCAGGCTCAAAATCTTCTCTCCGAAGACCACGCTGCTTTCGAAGACGACGCAACGAAGCACCAAAGGACTGATCTTCTTCTAAACGCTTCTTCGAGATTCGTCGTCGGTACTCAGGGTCATGCTCATATAGGATGGCATCCACCGCTGCTTCGTAGCTGCCGAGTTGAACTGTCTGACCGCAGTCAATCACCGCACACTTGTCGAATTCTGGCTCCGTTCCATCTCCTGATGTCTCGAAGGTTGAGAAGGAAACAGTAAGTGATGTCATGTTACCTCTCCAAAACGTGATCGTTTCAGTGACATCATTCACGCTACCACCGATGAATAGGTCAGACCGATTCTCTGCATCCAGAACTTCGACAAGCTCATCGGTTGGAAGGAACCCACCATCCATCGAGAATGCGATTCGTCTAAAGAACGATGAAAGAGCCGGAATGGTCTTCAAGTCGAGGTCATGAATGAACAACCCAAATCCAAGTGAGGGTGGGGCCAGCCCGTGAGGTTTCTTCGCCACCACACCCAGCAATCCCAAGCAACAGCAACGACAGCAGAACTCGCATTGCATCCCTCCAGACTCGGACACGACACCCCAGTCTCCCCACCCCAGCCCCGGCGTTCAACCCCCAGATCCGAACCGTCTTGAGCGGCGTGGGGAATTGGTGGTCACTCATGCCTGGCCAACGAAGCTTCGGCCATCACGTCCGCCGAACGAACAATCGCCAGGATGGCCCGCCTGAGATCGGCCGAGAGCAGCGGCCAAGCAGTGATCACCTCGGCCAGTTCTTCGTGCCCGAGTGCCATCTGTCACACTGCCTCCAGCCCGCGTCTGGACTTCGGCGTCAGCCCGAACTGTGCCAGCAGTCTGCGGGCGTGGTGATCAGGATGGCTTTGCAGTGGTTGCCGACGCAGTCGGTATGGTTTCGAGCTAAGAAAGCAGAGGTCCAATTAGGTGGCCAATAAGGTCCATTCGCGGGTCCAATTAGAAAATTGCGTTGTCGTAAACCACTGTATAATAGTGGTTTGTGGACGGTCCTCTGGAAGCCCGCCGCCTCCACTGAGGCCGGCCTGTGGATTTCCTTTCGGTTGAGCCGGGGGCATCATGACAGGCAGCGTGATCGTCATGAAGTACCGGACACCGAAGACCAACGAGGAAGCACACGGCTCGGCCGGTGACTCCACGACGGCCTGATGCTTTCGGATCGCCAATCCTTCGAATTCTGCGAGCAATGTTTGTATCCGGCCGTCTGAAAGACAGAGCTTTCGCAGGAATTCGTGCTGTTTACACACACTTCCGGTCTGGAGTATCATCCCGCCGCACAGGAATCCCTCAGGGCCAACGGAATTGCCGGAGTCAACTTAATGCAGCCGCAAACGAGCGTCATGGTATGCGGCATTGGCGGCGCTTCCCTGGGAACCGAAATCATTAAGGCGCTGGCGCTGGCCGGAAGTTACACCATCTACGGCTGTGATATTTCGCCTCAGGCCTACGGCCATTCGATGGTCGATCTCACTGAGCAGACATTCGTTGTCGACCGCGACAATTACGTCCGAAGCGTGATCGACGCGTGCCGTTCCTCCAATGTGCGCTACGTGATTCCCGGGGGTGAGCAACCCATGGTGCTGCTGGGGCAGGCCGCAGAGCAATTGGAATCGGAGGGGCTTGTCCTTGTCGGAAACGAGCAGCCAGTCATTACTCGATTCTCCGATAAGGCTGAGACGTTTGTAGCGCTCGGCGAACTGGGACTGCCGATTCCCCGGACGATCGAAGCAACAGATCGAGCCGATCTGGAGGACTTTGTTTTTCCCGCCATCGTGAAGCCGGCCACAGATTCGGGCGGCAGCTCCTTTGTATTCCTGACGCGCGATCTTGATGAGGCGGCTTTGTATGTCGAGCACCTGAAG
>CAJWGB010000069.1 GCA_913031625.1 uncultured Planctomycetaceae bacterium
AAGCTGCCGACGAGATCGGCGATCAGATTCGACGGAACCGCTGCGTTTGCAGCCCCAGCGTCATCACAGCGCTTCGCGCGTCCGTCCGTGACTGCGACCCTGAAGTTCGGCGTCAGGCTCAGGAAGCGTTGAACTGGGCGGCCATTCGAGGAGCCATGCCCTGTCGAGTCATCGGGCAAACCTGTCCGCCGCAACAGATCCAGCAGGAGGCCGAATCGGAGGAAAAGCAACCCGTAGAGGTTCCGCCACCAACAGACGCACTTCCGGAGAAGTCTGCTCCAGCCAACCCAGAACAGGCCGAAAAAAGAGAAGAAACGGCCGAACCGCCAACCGCCACAGCAAGTCTTATCGGCTCGGTCTCAGATGCTTCCGAACCAGTGTCAGGAGCAAAGCCGTTCCTGATCGGAACCGGCCCGAAAGACACTGTCCCACCGGTGGACGGAAGTGATGATGCCCCTCGAATTCCTCGTCCCAATCTTGCAGATCTGCTCATTGACTCGCCGGCAAAGAAGTAGGTTTTGCCAGCAGCCCGAGTACCTTCCGCGTAAGGATTGATCACGCCGGTCTGAATGCAGCCCGGCAGATCGGGAAGGCGGCATGCAGGAAACAGGACAGCACGGTGACAGCACCCAGGAATCGGCTGCGGCCAAACCGTGGATGATTGCGCTGGCAGTGCTCTGGATCTGCGGTTTCAGCTACAGGTTCTATACGGCCGCACTCCCTAATGCGTCGACCGCTGATAAAACTCTGACCCGCACAGACGTTGCCGAAGTCCTGTTTTCAGATCTCTCATTCCTGAACCCTTTGGCATACCCCAACGAAGACATCGCATCGGGCTGGGAATTCCTGCCGCAACGGCTGCCCCACTTAATTACCGCTCTCGTCTTGTGGGTTTCAGCGTGGCTGATTGGTCGCACGCTGACCCAGCCATTTCTCACCCGTGTCTCCCTGCTGAAGTCTGAGCAACTGGTAATCGAGGCGGGGACCGGCATGTCACTGCTGACGACATGGACTCTGGTGACCGGGCTGGCCGGCTTTCCGGATAGCCCGGCCGTTTCCGTCTGGCTGCTGGGACCATCCTTCTGCTGCGGTGTGTGGCTCACCCTTGCGAAGATGCGACGAAAGCGGACTCAGGCCGCACGTCCTCCGGTGACACGGGCACCGCGGTATCTGGTCGTGATCACGGGGTTCATCGGTCTGATTTTTGTCATGCATCTGCTCTTGGGGGCAGTGAGCCCGCCTTTCGATTTTGATGTTCGAGAGTACCACCTGCAGGGCCCCAAAGAATGGTATCTGGCGGGTCGCATTACGGAACTGCGGCACAACGTGTACACCAGCTTTCCATTTCTGAGTGAAATGGTCAGCCTGAGTGCGATGCTGCTGCGCGACGACTGGTGGGAAGGTGCATTGAGCGGAAAACTATCCCTCAGTGGGTTTCAGCTATTATCAGCTCTTGGAACGTACGCCATCGCAACCCGCTGGGGCAACCGGTCTGCTGGCCTGATCGCCGCGACTGCCGTCCTGACAACGCCATGGATTACGAGGATCAGCGTCATCGCGTATGCCGAAGGGGCGATCAGCTTTTACCTGACAGCGGCCGTCATGGTTGCCCTGATTGCGGGACAGCTACAGGAAAGTCTGCCACGAAAACGTGTGTATGCAGTGGCCGGACTCCTGGCCGGCAGTGCCATGGCCTCAAAGTATCCAGGCCTCATCACAGTGATCATTCCAGTGGGCATCTACCTCGCGTGGCGGTCCATTCGGCTGACTCCTCTGGGCCAGCAGGACGGCCGCCGCGAGTTCTTGCGGGCTGCCATCTGCTATGTCATCGGAACACTTATCGCCATGGCCCCATGGATGCTCAGGAACGCGGTCGCCGAAGGAAACCCGGTGTATCCTCTTGCATGGAGTGTCTTTGGTGCGGAGGACTGGAACGCTGAAATGGAGGCCAAATGGCAGGCAGGACACAGCGCTCCTGACCATGACCTGTCGGCGGTCGGCAGTCACATCCACAGCATCGCCATTGGCAGTGACTGGCAGAGCGGAATTCTGTTTGCACTGGCCGTTCCTTCGGCTCTGTTGATGTACCGCAGCAATCAACACCGCTGGATCTGGCTGATGCTCCTCTGGCTCATCACGTCATGGTGGGCACTCACGCACCGAATTGACCGTTTCTGGATTCCGATGATTCCACTGCTTGCCGTTTCAGCGGGCGCACTTTGGAACGTCGTGCAGCACAAGGGGTGGCGAAGTCTCATCCTGGCGGTAATCGTTACCGGAGCTACCTTTAACTATGGGCTGGCTCGAACTGACCTGATTGGTCGACACGCAGGACTGACCGACCTCAGGGAATCAGGAAAAGCCGTCGTTCGACCTGATCTGGAATACCTCAACAAGGTCCTGAACGATGATGCCCGTGTGTTAATGGTCGGTGAGGCGGAAGTTTTTGATGCCCGGTTTTACCTTGTTTACAACACGGTCTTTGACGAGAGCATCTTTGAACAGTGGACATCGGCGGCTGCCTCTGGTGTGACACCTGCCGAACAATCGCTGAAGTCGGCTCCGGAAATTAAAGACATTCTGGCAAAGAACAGGATCACTCATATCTTCGTGAACTGGGCGGAGATTCTGCGATACCGAAAGACATACGGGTACTCAGAATTTGTCCATCCAGACCGGTTCCAGCAGCTGCAACAGCTTGGGATTCTGGGTGACAGAAGCGTGACCGGGGGCGGCAAGCTAAACGATGCCGACCAACAGATTCTTCGCTCATGGCCCAGCGGTGATGGACTGATCCATGGCAATGGAGTGACGGATCTGTATGTGCTTTACCGCGTCAAATCCGCGAATTCGGGTGACTCCGAGGCCTCGCCCTGATGCGAGTACAAACTGAGAATTTGGGCCCAGTTTGGCCCTGATACGTGACAAACGGGTCAAATGCAGCTTGAATCGTCCATTTGACGCCAAAATACAGTGCAGATCAGAGAATCCTGCCGACGTAAACAGAAATCCGAATTGAAGTTCCGTCACGGCCTCGGTATTCTCCCCCGCCCGGAACTCTCACTCTTCTTTGAGACAAGTCCTATGAGTACTCTCAAGAAAAACAAACGCATCAAACGAGCCAAGCTGGAAAAGCTTTACGGCGACCGAAAACCGGCCCGCGGCAACAACGTGCAGCAGCGTGGTAAGTACAAGTATTTGGGTGGTAACGGTCGACAGACAACCGGAGTCACGCGACGGCTCTTCAAACGCAATCTGCAGAAGATTCGCGTGGTGGAAGATGGTCGAGTGGTTCGCCGACGAGTGCCTGTCAGCATGATCCGCGCAGGACTGATTGAGAAACCACAGGTTGTCGATCCGTTTGCCATTCCAAACGAATGATCTGTAGCCAGAAGACAACTGAAAGGCGTCTGCTCATTGGGCAGACGCCTTTTTTCGTTTGAGTGCCGTAAACACACATGACAGACAGGTGGGCCGGTCAGGAGACCAGCCCACAACGAAAGAGGCAGCCTGCGGAAACGGTGAAAGTCCCTGGCATCTGGTGGACCGGTCACACCATCGGCTCAAAGGGACTACTCTCACGCCCGAATGTAGACGGGGATCGATGTACCAGCTGCCGCAGGATCATCGTGGATGAACGTGCCTCTCAGGCGTCAGAACCGGTCGGCAATGCAGACATCAATGTGCTGAAATGGCTGCGTTCACTCTTCACTCGGACGAACTCGTTCCTGAACACCGACACAGCGCTCAGGCAATAAACCTAAGAACGTTTCAGAGAGTCGTCACGTATCAGTAGACACCCGGCCCCAGCGCATTGGTCTCCTGAAGCCTGGTCTAGTCCATCGAATGGACCAGCAGTCCACTTCGAAGCTTTGGCTCAAACCAGGTGCTCTTGGGGGGCATGATCTCGCCCGCGTCGGAAACAGCCATGAGTTGGGCAATGGATGTTGGATACATGGACACGCCACAGGCCCAGCCACCTTCATTGACGCGTGCCTCCAGTTCACTCGTGCCGCGAATCCCGCCGACGAAATCGATTCGCGGATCTGTCCTGACGTCTCCGATGCCAAAGACTGGATCGAGGACCCGTTGTTCAAGGATTGCCACGTCCAGGGACGCGATGGCATCAGCCGAATCAATTGAGTCAGCCGGAACCGTCAGACTGTACCAGCTGCCGTCCAGATAAAAGCAGAACTGTCCGGCAGCGGAAGGGACTGGGTTGTCTGTCGGCTCAAGCATTCCGACGTCGGCCAGCCGTTGACGCACCTGCTCCGGAGACAGCCCATTCAGATCACGAATGACTCTGTTGTAAGCAAGGATGTTGAGTTCACCAGCTGGAAAGAGAACGGTGAGAAACCAGTTGTATTCTTCTTCGCCGGTGTGGTTCTCATTCCGGGCCTTCCGTTCAGCACCAGCCCGCCATGCACTGGCGGAGCGGTGATGCCCGTCCGCGACATAGAAGACGGGCGCGGCAGAAAGAAGTTCGGCAAGTTCCTGTGATTCACTGACACGCCAGACGGTGTGCTGGACGCCGTCATCGGCTGTGAAATCGTAAACGGGTTCGCGTTCGGTGACCTGAGCGACACGGGTGTTGACTTCCGCGATATCTCGATAGGTCAGAAAAACCGGACCGGCATGAGCGTTCAAGGTCAGGACATGACGCGTTCGATCGTCCTCTTTGACCTGTCGGGTCTTTTCGTGTTTAAGGATCAGGTTGTTCTCGTAGTCGTCAATGTGGCAGCAGCACACAACGCCACACTGAGCAACTCCGTTCATAATCTGGCGGTAGACGAACAAGTCATCTGATTCGTCTCGAACAAGGGTGCCGTCACTGATCATGCGATCAAGGTTGGCGCGAGCAGTGGAGTAGATCTCATCTGCGTATGGATCTGTTTCGGTCGGGAGATCGATATCGGGGCGAACCACATGCAGGAAGCTCTTGTCGTTCCCCTCAGCCAGTTCACAGGCTTCCGTTCGATTTACGACGTCATAGGGCACTGAAGCAACTTCAGCTGCGTGTTCAGGAGCAGGTCGAATAGCCTGAAATGGTTTAACGCGAGGCATGGCGATTCCGTGATCTCAGAACGGGCGGAAAGGGCTGAGTAAACGATGGGCGGATTGAAGCGTCTGGGCAGAGGGAATCCAGACCGGATGTGTCCGGTTCGCACGAATTAGCGGAATTCTCACATGCTGCCTCCGGGATTCCGGCGAACGGCCACCAGCAGGAGATCGCAGGGATAGTGACTTCCGCTGCCGCATGGTAAAGTATTTCAATTGCACCCGGATCTGATTGTAGGAGTTGCCATGCCGATCAGCGTCGAATGCAGCTGCGGACGAGTGTTGTCAGTCAAAGAAGAAGTCGCAGGACGCCGGGTGCGTTGTCCGGAATGCAGGAAGCCGGTGCGTGTGCCGGAGAAGGAAGAAGTCCTCGTCGTCGACACGTATGAAGAAGTCGAAGACGACTACGGCGACGATTACTCAGATGGCTACGACGACGAGTGGGAAGAGCCTCGTCCGCGTCGACCACGAAGCAGAAGCCGTGGAACTCAGACAGGTAGCCGAGGCACTCGACAGACATCACCGCGACGGAAAAAGAAACGCACGTCTGCCGCAAAGAAGTCGCAGAATGACAATGGAATGAAGGGCCTCGCGCTGGTCGTTGGAGGCCTCGTGGTCGCAGGACTGGTGCTGACCGGAGTGGTCTGGGGCATTGTCTCAATCGTCAACAACAGTGACCACAATGTTGCTGCCAACGACGCGGGGACTACTCCGGTTCAGAATGCGGGAACAGAAACCCCACGTACTGGCCAGGCCAACAACGGCACGCCGTCAACACCGATGCCTCCTATGGGGAACTCTGGTGCGAATGTCGCATCCGCCCCGGGCAGATTCTGGATCGTACTTTCAAACATGCGATCCCGGAGTCAGGGGATCAACACGATTTACCACGTTGACTATCAGGTGGTGGGAGGGGCCCCGGAGCCCGGCGCTCAATACGTTCTGTGGCTTGGATCCGACAACGGCCTCATTCAGCATTACATCGACAAAGAGGTCAACTTTTCGGGTCGCGGCACTGTCGAGATTGTGGCAGGGATCGGAATGCACGGGACTATGAAAGCCTATGCCGCAAAGACAGCGGGTTACCAGAAATGGGAGCCAGTCTCTGGAGAGATCAGGCTGGGAAGTGACCCAACAACACGGACCCCGCCACCTACGGTTGCACAGGCTGCTGGCGCCGCTGCTCAGGGCAAAATGTTCGCCGTTGCAAACGCGCGTTTCGAAAGTGGAATCACCGGACGAGCGCTCGTTGTGGACTTCGTGAAGCAGGGTGGTTACCAGTCGGGGCGGTATCTCCTGATCGTGGAAGGCAGTACGGGATCTGTGGAAGCGGATATCACCACCGACCTCATTACCGCTCAACAGGGGGTGACGGAAAGTGTCGGAGTTCGCGCATTTGGGGGTGGCTTTCCCGGTGGCAGGCTGAAGGTGTACATCGCCAAACAGGATCTGCTGCGGCGCGATTCAACACCGGTTTCAAACGTCGCTTACGTCAATTAGAAGACGGCCGAAGACCGGGCTGAATTACTGCGCCAACACGGCGGTGACTGATTGCTGCATCGAACTGATTCAGGCTTTACGATTCCCAGCGTGCAATTGGAATGCGCGGCCTGAACACCAGCCCGACGGAGCAGGAAGCGAAGCGTGTCACGGCAGGTGGGACACCTGGTCCAGATGTCGCAGTTCGCTTTCTGACGGTTATTCGGAGCCCTCAGCGAGCGGCTGTTCGGACTCAACGGATTCACCGGGCACTTCAGCGTGCCTCGGAAGTCAAATCCGCCGCGAAAGCTGTACATTTGGATTCAGAAAGTGTTAAATTCAGACAGGAAATAGCGAAGTCCCTAAGTTATCTGTTTTCCCCGACGGACTCATCACAATCGTGACCTACGCGTGTGATCTGAGTCCCCTGCACAACTGCCCCGTCTCATGCACAGCCCAACGGTCGGAAATGAGTTTCTGGAGCTGGTCGAAAAGAGTGAATTGCTCTCTTCGTCGCAGGTGAAGCGCGCCGTGCAAAAGCTGGACATCTCTCACAGCAACACCCCCGAAGAGATTGCTCGGTCATTCGTTCAGAAGCGGCTGCTGACACCGTTTCAGACAGAGAGGCTGCTTGAGGGACGCTATCGAGGCTTCGTCATCGACTGTTACCGAGTCCGTGAGGTCCTGGGCGTCGGTGGTATGGGCTGTGTTTACATCGCCGAAGACACAGAGCACGAGCGTAAAGTTGCGTTAAAGGTCCTTTCCAGCCAGCACGCTCTGGACGCCGGCATGATGACTCGCATGAAGCTTGAGGCGCATGCGGGTATGAAGATCAAACACCCGAACGTCATTGAAACCTACCGCCTTGACAGCACAGGTGCCGTCAACTTCATGGTCATGGAATTGATGCGCGGGGTGAGTCTGCACGAGTTAGTTGCTCTGCATGGTCCCGTAAAATGGGACATGGCCTGTGACATGTTTCAGCAGGTCGCACGAGGGCTCCACGCGGCTCACAAGCTCGGCATCATTCACCGTGATGTGAAGCCGGCCAACGTTCTGATTGACGCCAACGGAGTGGCCAAGCTTCTTGACTTTGGCCTCGCCCGAATCGACGGTTTGGCCAACGATGAATTCTCGCTGGCCATGATCTTCGGGCACGATTGTCTGGGAACACCAGACTACATTGCGCCAGAGCAGGCAGTCGACAGTAACAGCATCAACGAAACGGCGGACGTCTACAGCCTGGGGTGCACCCTCTATGTGGCACTCACAGGACGCGTGCCGTTTCCGGAAAAATCCAACGCCGCCAAAGTCGAAGCCCATCGCACGAAGCGAGCCAGATCCGTCAGTGAGATACGTCCTGAGGTTCCGGACGAAGTCGTGGCTGTTGTCGAGAAGATGATGACTCGCGACCCGGCTGATCGATATCAGTCCGCCAAAGACGTCGTGCTGGCGCTCAAACCACTCTCCAGGAGGCAGCCTGTTCGGTTTGAATTCCGACAGCTTGTGACCCTGCGAGCAAAACAGGCACGCGACAAAGAGAAACAGAGCCGTCGGGCTGCAGCTCAGAGGTCCTCAATTACGTCGGCTTCAGACTGGCTCAATAATCCCAGTCACCATCTGCAGGCCGAACTCGACACATTCACCGGCGACGACACACCGGCGATTCGACAGCCAGCACCGGCAATCCACGAACCGGACAGGACTCAGACCTCACCCCAACTGCGAGCAGCCGTCCAGAATCGACGAAACGTTCCCAAGGGGTGGACGGTTCGCGTATTGAAGTCACATGCAGGCACAACTTATCGACTGACGCGCGTCAAGAACCGAGTCGGCAAGTCGGATGAGTGTGAGATCAAGCTGCCGATTTCTGACATCGACAGCCGACAGTGCTACATCGAGTACGATGGCACGCGATGGATGCTGCACCACGAATCCCGATCTCGCCCCACACTTGTGAATGGCAAACCTGAGGTCCATGTGGAGTTGCGCCACGGCTCACGTGTGACTTTTCAGGACGGAACCGGCATTGAACTGCTGAACGCAGAGGCGGCGGAAAAGGACAGGAAGTTTCGGCGAAACATGTTGTTTCTGCTTTGCCTGGGAGTACTGGCCGGACTGCTGGCGGTTCTCTACGTCAACTTCGCACTCTAGGCGACCTGGCCCTTTAGCTCTTCGGGCCGAGTCAGTCAGCGGCGTGTCGACTGTCCGCTTTCATCGAAATGGCACTCACGCCACTGATCGCCTGCTTCATCAAATCGTGGTCGACTTCGTGAACATTGATGGGACGGCCAATGTCATCGAGCATCGTGACGGTAAGCCGTCCTCCCAGGTGCTGACGGAATTCTTCAAGCCCCAGAAACAGCTCATCTGTGTTCTGCAGAGCCGGATGAGGCACCAGCAACCCGAGCTCACTGAGGCACCTGACAATCCGGTCGGCGTCTTCCGACGACAGACCGTGTGCGAGACTGGAATAAACAGAGTCAATGGCCACGCCAACTGCGACGGCCTCACCATGACGAAGTTCAAAGTTCGTCATCATCTCCAGTTTATGAGCTGACCAGTGCCCGTAGTCCAGTGGTCGAGCCTCCAGCATCTCAAACGGGTCGCCCCCCTGAGTAATGTGCTTCAGGTGCCATGTGGCGGAATCTGCAATAATGTCCCAGCACGGGTCCTGACGAGCACAAATCTGTGACGTCGACCTGGCAATTGAGTTAAAGAATTCCGGATCTTTCAAAAGCGACACTTTGACTGCTTCAGAAAATCCGCACCGGAAATCTCGGTCACTGAGAGTTTCGATCAGTCGCCGGTCATTAATAACGGCCCACGGCACAGCAAATGTGCCAACCCAGTTCTTCTTCTGGAACAGATTAATACTGTTCTTAACACCGACTCCGGAATCCCCCTGAGCCAGCGTGGTGGTCGGCAGGCGAATCAGGCGAATTCCCCGGTGAGCGATAGCAGCAGCGAATCCAACCGCGTCCAGAACCGCCCCGCCCCCGATGACCACAACATAGCTGCGGCGATCAAGATCAGCGTGGTTAAAACACTTGAGCATACGTTCGATGATGTGGATGTCGTTTTTAACATCCTCTCCGCCAGACACCTGCTGAATGTTGCCCTTCACAAGAAAACGCTCAGTATTCCGTGCACACAGCGACCGAATGCGATGCAGCAGCTCAGGATTGGCAGCAGCCACGTGCTCATCGACCCAGAACTGCACCGCAGGAATCCGACCTTCAGACGGCTCGATAGCTTCTGCCAGAACATCTGAGTCCGCCCCGAAGACATCTTCAGTAAACCGAAGTCGGTGGGTAAATCGGACCTCGAACGGGACTGTGAGATCTGTATCTGGGCGGGTCATCCTGGAAATACTGCGGGATTGATGGGCGGCGTGATTCTGGCAGGACCGGGTTCCCAGGCAATCTCCGTATTGCGGCTGACAACTGACTCCAGCATAGGAATTCCGCCAGTCCGTTACCACGGAGTGATCGGCAAACCTTGCGGAAGCAAACGGAATGTCCGCACATTGCACCGCCCCGTCGGGAACTCATACCGATTAGGCAGAGTTTACCGCCCGCGCAATCGGAACAATCGACACACGCATACGGTCGTCGGTCCGTGGCCTGAGTTTGTGGCTCTTTACATGAATGCAAAGAGAAGCAAGGTACGAAAAACAACCCAGTGTTACCCAATTTCTGGTTGAGGGTTCGTCAGGAGGAGCAACGGTGCTCACCTTGAATCCTCACCTCCCCTTCAGCTCAATTCAGGAGAAGTGAACAATGAGAGGGATTACACTGTCTGCTGCTATGGTCATCATGACTATTGCCAGTAGCGCTGATGCAGGCCTGTTTGGTCTGTTCGGACGAAAAGCCAACTGCGGCTCTGCCTGCGGTGAAGCTTCCTGTTGTGCTCCAGCCGGGTGCGGAAATGCTGCTGATGCCAGCTGCTGTGCTCCTGCTGGATGCGGCAACGCTGCTGATGCCAGCTGCTCTGCTCCTGCTGGATGTGCTCCTTCTTGCTGTGCTCCAGCTGGATGCAACTAAGAAGTGGCGAAAGGTAGTGCCAAACTGCCTGTGGATGTTGAGCTGACGGAGCGAACGGGTGGAAAGTCGTGAGTCCACCCGTTCCCCCGGCTCCTTAAGAATTCTCTATCGTGCGGAAACAGAATTCTGAGAAGCGAATCAGCTCTTTAAGTCCCCCGCAGGAAGGCAACCTTCCGCCCCCGGCTGAAAGAGGAACGTGAGAAATCCTCACGGGGGAACACGCGGTAAAGGCAACCAGCCTCGCGGTTCCACCAAACAACAGCTTGAAGGGTGGAACTGTCTGGTTAAAAACAAAAACGGTGACTGTCTGCTTCCTGGCCGACACGTCACCGTTTTTTTATTTGCTGATCTCAAATCTCAATCGAGGCTCTGATGTCCGTGCCGCCTGAGGATGCCTTTGAATACTGCCCCCGCTGCGGAGCACATCGCACCCACAAGCCAGATGGTCCGTTCCGTTGCGAGGAATGTTGCTTTGTGTGGTACTTCACTCCGCCCGCTGCAGTCGGTGCTCTCATCTCTGACCCCAATGGTCAGTTGTTGCTGCTGGTCCGTGGCAAGGATCCCGGAAAGGGAATGCTCGGCGTTCCAGGCGGATTTGTTGACCCCGGCGAATCGCTCGAAGAAGCTCTGATTCGCGAGGTCCTTGAAGAAACCAGCCTGACGGTGACCCGTCATTCTTATCTGACATCTGCCCCCAACATTTACGAATACAGGGGGATCCGACTTCAGGTGATTGACGCCTACTACGACTGTGAAGTCGAATCCTTCGACTGCCTGAAGCCTCAGGAATCGGAAGTCTCTGACTGGAGGTTTGTCACTCCGGATCAGGATATGCTTGAACAGATGGCGTTTCCGTCAGCGCGGCACGCGATACTGGAATACCTGCACGGGCAGTGACCCTCACACCTCGCAGAACCAAAGCCAGCGGCGAGGTATGTTCCTGATGCCCCTACAGAATCAAAGGCAAGTCCACTCAGTCAAAAAAAGCGGCCTGGTACTCGGTTGAGCACCAGGCCGCTTGAATCATTTACTGTCAATGACAGTTAAGACTGATCCTTCTGATTTAGAAGTCGCCATCGTGATCGTGGCCGCCTTCTCCGTCTTTCGGAGCTTCAGCGATCAGAGCATCACTGGTCAGCAGCAGCGTGGAAACACTGGCCGCATTCTGCAGTGCGGTTCGAGTCACCTTGCGAGGATCAATGACACCAGCTTTGACGAGATCTTCATACTTGCCGGTTGCAGCATTGAATCCACTGTTGCCTTCTTCGTTGGCGACCTTTTCGCAGACGACTGCACCATCGATTCCTGCGTTGTCCGCAATCTGAGTCAGTGGTGCGCGGCAGGCACGAACGATGATGTCGTAGCCAACCTTTTCGTCGTGGGAGATCTTGCCGGGCTTAACCTTGCTGGAAGCACGCAGCAGTGCCACACCACCACCAGGCAGGATACCTTCTTCGACAGCAGCACGAGTGGCATGCAGAGCATCTTCAACGCGAGCCTTCTTCTCTTTCATTTCAGACTCTGTGGCAGCACCAACGTTCACCTGAGCAACGCCACCAGAAAGCTTGGCAATTCGCTCTTCGAGCTTTTCTCGGTCGTAGTCGCTGGAGCTGTTTTCCAGTTCACGACGGATCTGCTCGATGCGGGCAGTGATCTGATCCCGCTCGCCACCACCTTCGATGATGGTCGTGTTGTCTTTGTCAACGATGACTTTACGAGCCTGACCAAGATCTTCCAGCTCAATGCTGTCCAGCTTGATGCCCAGGTCTTCAAAGATTGCAGTGCCACCAACCATGATGGCGATGTCCTGCAGCATTGCTTTACGACGATCGCCGTATCCAGGAGCCTTGACGGCAGCAACTTTGAACGTGCCTCGCAGGCCATTGATGACCAGAGCCGCCAGTGCTTCGCCTTCAACGTCTTCTGCAATTATCAGCAGAGGCTTGTTGGCGTTAACGACCTTCTCCAGAATTGGAACAAGGTCCTTAATGTTGCTGATCTTCTTTTCGTGGATCAGGACGTAAGCATCTTCCAGCTCACATTCCATGCTTTCCCGATCCGTCACGAAGTACGGAGACAGGTATCCACGATCGAACTGCAGACCTTCAACAGTGTCGAAGTTGGTTTCCAGGCTGTTGCCTTCCTCAACGGTAATGACGCCGTCTTTACCAACTGCCAGCATTGCGTCGCTGAGGATCTTGCCGATTTCAGCGTCGTTATTTGCGGCAACTGTACCGACCTGAGCAATCGCCTTTGGTGTGCGGCACTCAGTCTGCATCTTTTCGAGTTCGCCAGTGATGTCACTGACTGCCTTATCCATACCTCGCTTCATTTCCAGCGGGCTGACACCGGCAACGACGGCCTTCAGGCCTTCTTTGTAAATGGCTTCTGCCATCACGGTCGCGGTTGTTGTTCCGTCACCAGCAACGTCAGACGTCTTGCTGGCAACTTCGCGGACCATTCGGGCTCCCATGTCTTCAAACTTGTCACCGAGCTCAATTTCACGAGCCACAGTCACACCGTCTTTGGTGACAGTTGGGGAACCAAAACTCTTTTCAATAATGACGTTGCGACCTCGAGGCCCCAGTGTCACTTTGACTGCTTTGGCCAGTTTGGACACTCCACGCCGCATGGCTTCCTGAGCGTCCTGGTCGAAGGCAATGATTTTTGCCATTGATCGTTACTCCGATATCAAATGTTTGTCTTAATGTGTGGGATCAAATCCCGGAGACCTGAGTCCCGTTTTCCTGACGTCTGTTGGTCGCTGTGCGGTACAAGAACCAGAATTACGGTCGACATGCAGCACTCACGGACAGATGAGTCAGGCGTGCACCGTCAGGTGCGGTCCGTTAAACAGTCGCGAGAATGTCACTCTCACGAAGCAGCAGATAATCTTCGTCGCCCACAGTGATTTCATCGCCTGCGTACGAACTGAAGATCACTCGGTCGCCTTCTTTCACAGACAGAGGAATTCGCTCGCCTTTGTCGTTGACGTATCCGTCACCGATGGCAACCACTTCACCCTGCTGCGGTTTGTCCTGAGCGGCATCAGGAAGCACGATTCCACCAGCAGTGGTCGCTTCAGCTTCAGCACGTTTCAGGACGACGCGATCGCCCAGTGGCACAATTCGAGTGCCGCCGGAAGCCTTCTTCGCCATTTTGTTCTCCTGACAAAAGTTGAGGAACAGGTTCACACAGTCGAGAACCTGGAATGGCTCCCAATTCGGACAGAATTGGCAGACATTCTTAATCCGCCACTCAAGAGCGAATGCTGTGCCACTTCAGCCACGTTGCCGTAAACCACATTCACAAAACACCTTACATCAACAGAAGGACAGGCGAATAATGGCACCCTGCCGTTTTGGCGACTTTATTGGTCCGACTCGTCGGCCAGAGAATACTCCTGCGAAACGACCTCCAGGGTGGCCAGTTTCCATCGGCCACGATCCGGGACAAAATCGCATTCAGCCACGATTCGCTGCTGCCGGACATGAGTATGGCCCCAATGCGTGACCGGGCCACAAACCGTCCACTCGATGCGGGTCGCAATCCGATCCCGCGCAAATGATTCCACACGCACGGCTTCGACAGACACATCGTCAATATCCACAAGGAGGGGACTCTCAGCATCTGAAACGAGAGACTCCTGCAGTGGAAGGTAAATCGCAGCTGCCATGTCGTCCGAGACGAAGGGTTCAAGCCGATCCAGCATTTCATCCTCTGACGAATCCCAGATGACCGAATACACAGAATCGATCCGGCTACCTGCCAGCGCCGCGACTTCATCTCTGTCGAGACGTTCTTCTTCCACGGGTAAGAGCATGCCAATTGCGACACAGACTCCAGTCACGATCGCGCAGGAAAGAATTTTCAGGATGTTCTGCAGCGTGCATCGAAGAATAACAACACAGATCACCGCCGCAGTCAGCACCATGGACGCAAACAGCTCGAACGAGGGGCGAGACTCGATAAACGTGACAGGGCGAAAATTGTGTGCCTCGGCAGACTCAAAGGCACCAGCAGGGAGTGCTGTCATGCGGGGCAACTGAATCTCCCGCGTCTGAATTTCGTCCTCGAGACTGACTTCGACTACCTGAGACGACTGACTTTGCGGCGTGACGGTCTCGAGTGTCAATTCTGCAATTTGATCGGGAAGCCCATTCAGTCTGACAATTGGTGCATCTGGCTGTGTCCGAGACACGAACAATGCGCGAATGCCGATCGACGTCCCGAACACCGGAACAGACTGCCCTGCTGCAAGTGGTTGATCTGTCGGGCTGGATTCATCGATCAGCCACTCTGAATGAGCATCCAGCAGCTCCAGCTGCGAGCTTCCCTGCAGCATAGTGAACTGGGTTCCCCACGTTCGAGCGGCTGAAAGAATTCGTTCGGCAGCTTCGGGCGAAAGTTGCTCTGGTAGCTGCCGCCCGTCTGATCGGTACTGCCTGGCCTGCGGAAACACATTGTCCGCAAGCAGAAGTGGTAGAGAAACCTCCAGCATGAGCCGCTGCGGCGCAACCGTACATCGCAGGGTCACTCCGTTTGGCTCGACCGCAGGACTCCTGCCCGGAGTGGGCAGGACGACTTTGTGTGGGCGAAACGGCTGAATGACGGCGTCGATTCTTTTCTTTGCCGGAACGTAGCGCAGATGCAGTCTGAGTTCCCCCGGCTGAGTCAGGTTGTCGGAAGTAAACCCATGGATAAACGTGTATGAGTCAGAGTGCTGCTCGATCTGGAACGAGAGCTTCCATGACAGTTTCAGAGATGCATCCGCCTGTAGATCAACCTCGTCAGCAGGCGGCCTCCAGCGAGGGCCGGTAACTTCCGGATTCTCAAGTCGTATGCCATCCTGATCGTAGATTCGAAGCAGTCTGTTCAATTGCTTTGAATGCAACTCGATGGCACGCTGCACTTCAGCCGCAGGAACACGATTTGTATCTGAAATGGGCACTCCGGCGTGTCGCAGGACGTCGTCGAGGAAAATGTTAAGTTTAACCTCAACAATGTCGTCAACGGTTACCCATGCATCCGTCCACGAAATCGGATGAGCGGCCTGCAGCTCGGCTTCAGTTGCAACGATGAGAGCCAGCACAAAGAATGGCCGGCCCAAACGGCGAATCACCCGAGTATCAGAACTCCTCGGCATCAGACTGTCCCAGCAAGCCTGCAGACGACTCAAAGAATCGCCGACGTCGGTCAGGAGCATCCGGGCCGGAGGCGTGTTCTTCCAGATCCTTGAGATTCGCCTGACACACCCGGCACCCGATTGTCATGAGGTGAAACTCAACGTACGCGGCTTCTTCCTTTGGCATTGTCTGCAGCAGAAACCCGCTCAATTCACGGCGTGACGGACAGCTGAGTCGACTCCGCTGCCAGATCTCGCCAACTGAATGGCCACCCTGATCGCGGTGATGGATGAGCGTTGCAACCCGAGACTGCAAAGTCTCGTCCTCTCGGAGGGACTGTTCCAGTTCCGCCATGCGTTCCGCAGGCAGCATCTCATCCAGCCATGCGGTGAGTTCTCGATCTGTCCAGGTCATAAATCTCTCTTGGATGCTGTGCGATCATCGTGTCAGTCGACCGCGGGCGGCAGTCTATCAGCTTGCCAGTAGCGAAAGCGACCGTTAGAGTCCACCCTCTCGCGATCCTGCCCTAATCCTCTGCTGTTTCAGTCCCGTGGTTCAATACCGCACGTTCCATAACCGTGACCCAAAGCGATTTTTGAAGCTTTGGCACAACAGCGGTCTGGGTCCCAGCGCGGCCGAAGGATTTCCGTGCGACATTCTTGAATACTTCGTTTTCTCACTGCCATTCTTTGATCCCAAAGGCTTTTTCCTTGCGACGGAAGGCGAGGAAGTGCTCGGCATCTGCCATGCGTCATTCCCTCCGGTGGAGGATGAATCACGACTGGACAACACCCAGGGCTGCATTTCCGCATTGATGGTCCATCCGGACTTTCGACGCCAGGGCATCGGCAGGGAACTTGTTCAGCGAGCAGAAGCCTATCTTGCCGCAGCTGGTGCGACGTCGATCCAACTGGGAGCCGGTCTGGATCGCAACGGCTTTTACAACGGCATCTACGGGGGGCTGCAGTCCTCCGGATTTAATGTGTCTTCCGGACCATGGCACGAGTTTGCAGAATCGCTGGGTTACGCTCCTGCAACACGGACACAGATTCTGCATCGCGATTTAAGCAGTGGCAGAGATCCCGTGAGCTCCAGACTCATCCGTCACCGCCGACGTCTCAACCTTGTGATTACTGATCGCGCTTCCGAAATGTCATGGTGGTGGCATGCTCGATTCGGTCAGCTCGATTCTTTGCAGTTTGAGCTCCGCCAACGGCACGACGAAGACCTGGTGGCCAGCGGCCAGATTGTGGGGCTCGACGTCTTTGTCCCCAAATGGGGGATTCGGGCCGTGGGCATCCAACAGGTAATTGTACCGGAAGAATCCCGCCGACATGGCTATGGCTTATCTTTAGTTCTCGAGATCTGCCGTCGTCTCCGGGAACAGTCCATTCAGCTGATTGAAGCTCAGGTCGACGAAGCAAACCCTGCGGCACTGGAACTCTTTCAGACGGCCGGATTCGAGTGTGTTGAACTACTCAGCACGTGGCAGCGAAGTCTTTGAGGCTGGCATGACCTCCATCTGTGTCTTTTGCGGGTCTCAAACCGGGAGTGATCCGGCCTTTGCTGATGCCGCCAGAGCAGCAACCCTGCTGCTGACAGACAACAATCACAGAATTGTCTACGGCGGTGGGAGTACAGGCATCATGGGAGTTGTGGCTGATGAGGTCCTGAAACAGGACGGAACCATCGTCGGCGTCATCCCGGAAGCTCTGGCAACCATCGAGCTGATGCATCCGGATGTGAGCGACATGCGAGTCGTCGCGGACATGCACGAACGCAAGTCAATGATGCACGACCTTGCCGACGCTTATCTGATCCTTCCCGGCGGATATGGAACGCTGGAGGAATTGTTCGAAGCAGTCTGCTGGAATCAGCTTGGATTCCACGCGTCCCCCGTCGCAATCCTGAATACCAACGGATTCTATGACGGACTTGTCACACTGATTGACCGCATGCTGCAGGAAGGCTTCGTCCATTCCCCGCATCGACAGTTGATTCAGGTGCTGGAGGCGCCCGAGGAATTGACCGGGTTTCTCGACAGCATCAGTCAGTGACTGTGAGCCAACACTTACTCACCGACGGCCAGTGAGATGGACTCAAACCGAAGCACCTGACACAGGTCATAGATTCCAATGAACTGCTGCACGCTGACACTGTCTTCGACATTCAGAATTACTCTCGTGCCAGGATCGAGTTCCCCCAGCGTCTTCAACCGTTGGGTCAGATCCCGAGGCGTCGGAACCGCCTGTTCGTTCATCTCAATGATCAGATTTTGATTTTTACCCAGAGCAAGCCGGATGCGGACCGTCTGCGAAGGAAAGTCTTCCGGTTCGGGCAGCTCAACCTGCGTCTCTGTGCTCCCCTTGCCGAGCTCTGCCGGGAGCAGACTTTCCGGCTCCTGGCCGATCGACGCGATGACGAAGAACACCAACAGCAGAAAAACGACGTCGATCATCGGCGTCATGCTCTCGCCACCAAGGGCGCTGCGCTGGCGTTGTCGTGAAGGAATTCGCATCTGAGCGGATAATACGCTCAGCCAGCAGTGGCGCACAGAACAATTGCCGTCCATCTTGGCAGAGCGGCCCGTGCCCCCCGGTGCGTGGGGTACTCAATCCGGTGACAGATTGCCGGGCTGGAGGGATCGCACTCTTCCGTGGTGAATTCCCAGGCGGCCGGACCGGCATGCATTGGTCCGACATTGACATTTGAGTGGGTCAGGTAAACCTGTCCTCCTGATTCACATGGGCAAATTCGCGAAACCGCAGCGTACGCCCGGTTCCAAATCCCGCACGGGCCTCCGCGTCCGCATGAGAATCGGCGGCACGTCGCGTTCCAGGGGGCATAGTGGAGAACTGCGATTCTCCTGTGCCCCGGTTCCGTGAGTCACCTCTCCATGCTGATCCGAGTCTCTTCATTCCTTGTTCTTATATCTCTCGTTTCATCAGCATGGTCAGATGACCGAACGGTGCAGCCCGCCGTGGGTCTGCGCGAAAATCCTCCGTCAGTTTACGCACTCATCAACGCAAGGGTTGTCGTGCCTGGCGGTCGGGAACTGGAAAACACCACCGTCGTCATAAGAGACGGTTTAATTCACTCCGTTAAGCCGGGGGGCATTGCCCCTGCTGACGCAAAGGTCATTGATCTCAGTGGACGGACAGTTTACCCCGGGCTGATTGACGCCTATTCGGAAGCCAGCCTCCCTTCCGATCACCTTGAGAATACGGCAGGTCACTGGAACTCGCAGGTCACACCGCAACTTTCGGCCGGCACACATGTCGAGCCGCTTGACGATCGGGAGACGCTTCGCAAACAGGGCATCGTAGCCGTTCACCGTGCTCCCGCTGACGGAATTATTCGCGGGACGACAGCCGTTGTCTCAACCGGAGACGGAGACGCCGGACGGCTCGTCCTGGCAGACCGAGTCGCTCAGCAACTGGAGCTGACTGCAAGCCAGCGTAGCCGGACCACTTACCCAGGCTCTCCGATGGGCGCGGTCTCTCTCGCCCGCCAAACGATGTATGATGCACAGTGGTACGCTCAGGCACTGCAGGTTGCTCAGACATCACGCGTGCCCCGTCCCGACATCAATGATGCGCTCGCAGCTCTGGTCCCTGTGGTTCGTGGCAAGCAGCCCATACTGGTGGAAACGTCGGATGAACAGTTTGCACTGCGAGCGGACATCTTTGCACGAGAGTTCGGGCTCAGACTGATCCTGCGAGGCAGCGGTTCTGAATATCGCCGGATCAATGAAGTAGCCGCCACCGGCCGACCGGTCATTGTTCCACTGAACTTCCCGGATGCCCCGAACGTCAGCACACCAGAGATTGCCGCCGGTGTCACGCTGGAGTCAATGATGCACTGGGACCTCGCCCCGGAGAATCCCGCAAAGATCCACGAGGCCGGGATCACGATGGCATTGACCACTCACGGCCTGAGTTCGAAGGAGAATTTCCTTAAGCAGGTTCGCAAAGCAGTCGAACGAGGCCTGCCGAAAGAAGCGGCCCTCGATGCCATGACGATTGTGCCCGCTCAACTGACAGGCACTTCCCATCTGCTGGGTACCATTGCTCCTGGTCGACTCGCCAGCTTCTTTGTCACAGACGGAGACCTGTTCGAAGCCGACACAAAAATCGTCGAAACATGGGTTGGAGGGCAACGCACCGAATACGATCCCGCGCCCGTCGTCAGGCCGGAGGGAATCTACGAACTGCGTATGAAGGGTGGGCGAACGACCAATCGCCTGTTCCTCAATATCAAACGCGATGGCAGCAGCGTTTCAGCAGAGGTGTCGAAAACACTCGACGCACTCCGTTCAGACTCAAAGGACGAAGAAGAGACAAAGGACGTCGCTGACGAGGAACAGAAGGCCGACGAAAAACAGTCCGTGGACAAATTCGAAATCCAGGACTTTGCGGCGACCGGTCAATTCAAAGAAGAAGAGGGACGAGCTCGATTCTCTTTAATCTTTGATCCGCGGCCGCAGCCAAAACAGGCAGCTGCATTGGGACGAATCGTCTGGCCGGATGGGGCTGTCTCCACCGCGACCGTAACACCAGTGACACTCGCAGACTCCGAGACCGACGAGCCGGGCGAAGAGTCAGAAGAAGACTCTGAGACCAATGCATCCAGTTTTCCGGTTAACTACCCGCTCGGAGCATTCGGCCGATCTGCTGCCCCTGAAGCGGCTTCCCACACGGTCTTTGTCAACGCCACGATCTGGACGTGTGGACCGCAGCGAGTCATCCGAGGCGGCATGCTCTACGTTCACAATGGAAAGATCGTCGGAGTTGGCAAGCGGCTCGTCATTCCAGATGGAGCAATCGTCATCGATGCCAAAGGCATGCACATCACCCCTGGAATTATTGATTGCCACTCTCACATGGCGACCGATGGTGGTGTGAATGAGGGTACTCAGGCAATCACCTGCGAAGTCAGAATCGGAGACTTCATCGATGATGATGACATCACCATCTATCGACAGCTGGCTGGAGGCGTCACAACCTCCAACATCCTCCACGGGTCTGCCAACCCGATTGGCGGCCAGAACCAGGTGATTAAGCTTCGCTGGGGGCAGACCGGTGAGCAGATGAAGTATCGCAAGGCTCCTCCGGGCGTGAAGTTCGCACTGGGGGAAAACGTCAAACAGAGTAACTGGGGTGACGAATATACGACTCGCTATCCCCAGACCCGCATGGGAGTGGAGCAGTTGTTCCGGGACGCCTTTACCGCAGCTCGTGAATACGGATCACGACGGCAGGCGTGGCAACGAACGCGCCGCGGACTTCCCGTGCGAAGAGACCTGGAACTGGACGCTTTGCTCGAAATGGTGGAGCACAAACGCTGGATTCACTGCCACAGCTATCGGCAGGACGAGATCCTGGGACTGATCCGAGTCCTTGATGAACAGGGGATCCGGATCGGAACGTTCCAGCACATTCTGGAAGGCTATAAGGTCGCTGACGAGATGGCGAAACACGGAGCAATGGCGTCCGCGTTTGCGGACTGGTGGGCTTACAAGTTTGAGGTCTACGACGCCATCCCGTATGGCGGGGCACTCATGCATCACCAGGGACTGGTGGTGTCATTTAACTCGGATGACCGGGAACTGGGTACACGTCTGAATCAGGAGGCCGCCAAGGCCGTTCGATACGGCGGCGTCTCTCCGGAAGAAGCCCTCAAATTTGTGACCCTGAACCCAGCTCGTCAGCTGCGAATTGATCGACATACTGGCTCTCTGGATCGCGGTAAGGACGCGGATATCGTGGTCTGGAACGGACCGCCCCTGTCGGCATTCAGTCGCGTTGAACAGACATGGATTGATGGGCGTCGGTGGTTTAGTCGCGACGAAGATCAGGCCGCGCGAAAGCAGATTGCTGAGATGCGAAACACGCTGGTTCAAAAGATCCTGACGTCCGGCGAAAAGATGAAAAAGGTCGGCGAAAAAGACGCCGACCCGTCTGCCCAGTGGGCTCGCTATGACGAGTTCTGTCGAGCAAGCGGACATAGCCACTCACGCCAGCAGATCAAATAACGCTGGGTTCCTTTGACACACTTCCCTCAGTCCTGACCCACAAGAACATGAAATATCTTCAGCTCCTTCTGCCTGCAGCCTGCCTTATCAGCGGATTGAATGCATCAGCCACTGACGAGATTCCCGGTCCGCGACAAACGAAGCCAATCGCTCTGGTGAATGCAATCATTCATCCGGTCACTCAGCCAGTGGTTGAGGGAACGTTGCTCTTTCGAGATGGAAGAATAGTGGCAATCGGGAAGAAGGTACGTATGCCGGAGGGCACTCTGGTGATTGACCTTCACGGGCGTCACGTCTATCCAGGAATGGTCGAAGCGCACTCTCAACTGGGCCTCACTGAGATCTCCGCCGTGCGAGCGACGAAAGACTACCGGGAAACGGGATCACTGAATCCCAACGTACAGGCCAACGTGGCAGTTAACCCGGACAGTGAGGCCATCCCGGTGACGCGAGCAAATGGAGTTCTCACCAGTCTTTCCGCACCTTCCGGAGGACGCATCAGCGGATTCGCTTCAGTCATGAATCTGGACGGCTGGACGTTTGAAGACATGACCGTGCGTCCACGAGCTGCACTCATCGTGAACTGGCCCAGTCCTCCATCGAGTGGAGAAAGTCCGGGGTTGAAGATTCTGCGTCGGGTCTTCAATGAAGCGCGTACGTATCGGAAAGCTCGCAATGCACCGAATTCGGCGCAACGACACGACATTCGCTATGAAGCGATGTTCGACGTGCTGGATCGTAAGGTGCCGGTCATGGCTCTCGCACACGATGCCCGCGAGATTCAGGCAGCCGTTTCATTCGCAATTGAGCAACAGGTACGACTCATTATCTTTGGTGGGCACGACGCAGAATCCTGTGCCTCTCTGCTGAAACAGCACGACATTCCCGTAGTGATTGATTCGGTTCACCGTCCGCCACGTCGTCGACACGAAGCGTACGACAGTGCCTACACGCTTCCGAACCGACTGCATAAGGCAGGCATCCAATACTGCATCTCGGGCTCAGAGACCAACTCCACATGGAACGCTCGCAATCTTCCCTTCCACGCAGCCATGGCTGTGGCTCACGGACTGCCCATGGATGAAGCGCTCCGAGCCGTCACGATCGGGCCCGCTGAGATCCTTGGAGTCGCCGATCGGGTTGGCAGCCTTGAGGTTGGCAAGGATGCAACACTGATCGTGACTGATGGCAATCCGCTGGAGATCACAAGCCATGTGCGTCGTGCATGGATCGGTGGACGTGCCGTACAACTCACAAGTCGCCATACGCGGCTGTACGACAAGTACCGTCAAAAGTATCGTCAGCAGGCCGCCGAACAGGAGGCTGCTGAAGAATAGACTGCCCGTTCAGTGACGCGCATCAGAAAAGGGGATCGCGAATTCATCGCGATCCCCCTTCAGCTGAGAACTTCATGTGTTCAGCGTCACGAAGTTACTGACACTCTGTCCTACTGCAGCAATTCAGAAATCTGAATCCTGCCAGCACGTGGCACAGCTGTGGTGGCGGGTGGCTGTACCGGAGCAGGCTCAGTCTGCTCAGGAGCAGGGGCAGCTGGTTCGGCAGCTGGCACCGCCTCAGCAGCAGGCGCACATCCTTCTCCGCATCCATCGCCGCAGCCAGGTCCCGCACACTTCCATTCGCAGACACAGCGTTCGCCGCATTTGATGGAAGACTTTTTGGGGGTCTTAATACAGCGTGCTTTCGGGCACAGGCCCATTCCCAGCAGGTTTCGCAGGCCACCAAACAGGCCGCCTCGCTCTCGGCAGGCACCTTCACCGCAGCCGTCGCCACATCCATCTCCGCAACCCGGACCACAGTCGGTTCCACAACTGGCTCCATCACCACAGGCTCCGTCTCCGCAGCAATCGCCACAGACACCCGCACAGGGGTCAGGATCCCATGGGAATCGAGTGGGAGGAATGCAGATGGTTTTGCATTCAATGTTAAAGCACGTTCTCTTGATGTCGACTTTTGAAGGAACAGGTTTGCAGCAGCAGTTGCCGCAGTCTGTTCCACATGCGTTGCCAGGAGGGCAGCAGGTGCCTGTGGCGACGCAGCCTTCAGGAGTACAGCCGGCGGGGACACAGCCCTCCGGTGTGCAGCCGAGCGGTTTACTGCCCAGACCGGCAGTAACGGAAGCTGCAGCAAGGCCGATCATGGCCAGTGTTGTAAGAAATCTCATCAGGATTGCTCCGTCAGTACGTGTAAGGGGTATGAACGAAGGTGCCATGCCGATGCGGGTCAGCATGGCGACCGACAGAGAGTGACTGGCTTAGAAGTCCACCAGGAAGCGGGCACCAACGATGTGGTAGTCGCCAGTCTGCGGAACAGTCGTGTTGCGGTTGGTGGCGTTGGCAATCTCACCGTTGATGTAGTTGAACTGCATGTGGGCGTTCGCATTCCAGTACCAGTTCAGACCAAGCGTCAGGGCTTCCGCTTCACCACCAGTGATTTCCTGGTCATTCAGGTCGGCATATGAGTATCGGGCAGCGACCTGCCATGCTCCCCAGCCTGCCTCGACACCATCGTCACAACGGTCCACGATCCAGAAATTCTGGAATGGCTTCTGTCTCCCCAACTGACCGGTCTTGCGATCCCATGGCATGTGCTCACCTGTCAGAAAATAGGATGCGTATGCATAGCCACCCCAGAAGTAGGCATCCGGGCTGCCACCGGTACGCTCAACCCATGACTGTTCAACTTCACCGACAATCTGAAGCGGGCCAAAGTTCATTGCTGTTTCGAAGCCAAGCTGCTGGATCGCATCAGCATTCGGAATGGCTCCTGTGTCCAGCCAGTCATCTTTGGTTCGAGCTTCCGGTCGAGTGTCAAACCGAGCAAGGTTTCCGCCCGGCCCGCCGTTTCCGTCAGGCCATGCGAAAGAACCAGAAACAGCCCAGTGGATGTAGCTGCGACCATCGGTACAGTCATCCCACCATGCTGTGTTGGCCAGACGAGCAGCGAACTGTCCCTGCCAGTGGTCACCCGAGTAACCTTCGTCTCCCTGAGTCAGCTCCATGTTGTACAAACCGTAACGCCAGTTCCATGACTGGTCAGGCGTCACACCGTAGGACACCAGACCAAGACGTCGAGCATCCTGGTTAAACGCTTCGATAATGAACGGTCGTTCGATGAAGACGTTGTATCGAGACGAGTTGATGTGATCGAGACCGATGGGGCGCTTCTGATTACCGATTCGAAGCGTCTGCAGAACAGGAAGATTGTCCCAGCCGACATACAGGTCTCGGTACTGAGTATCGTTGGGGTCTGCGAACTCCATCTCAATCTTGTAGTGCATGTGATCCTGGATCTTGCCCTTCACGCCGAATCGTACGCGGCGGAAGATCAGGCGGTCCTGAGGATTCATGTCACGGTCCAGCTGATTCACGCCCGGATCAATGCTGGGGAAGCCCCAAGCATCTCCGTGAATACGACCGGTGATGGCCATTGTGTTGCGAGAGGTTCCGTCCGAGACGAATCCGTCGTCCAGCATTTTCTGGATGCCGTCGACCTGCTC